>CP048747.1:321148-642296 GCA_011752475.1 Buchnera aphidicola (Microlophium carnosum) | reverse complement strand
GTAGTTTGTAGTGTTGATTATAAAGGAACTTATTCTATTAACTAACTGTGTACAATCGGTGATTTTCATACGGATAACTTTTTTATATGTTATTATTTTATACTAAATTAAATTAAATATTAACAATAACAAAAATCCTTATTGCATTCATGGTATAAAATAAATTATTTTTTAGTAATAATTAAGTTTTAAATATAACTTTTTTCAGTTTAAAAATAAAATTATTCAAATTTAATAGAGACGAAAATGTTTAATATATCAAAAAAAAAGATTATTTTTTTTATTGTATTTTCTCTTGTTATAAGTCTTATTTTATTCTATTGGAATTACCCTTCTGCAATTTATAAAAAAAATTTAGAATCATTAAAATATGAAGACATGATAAAAAAAATAAATAAAAAAAATTTTAAAAATTTAGATAAAGCAGAAAATTTTGTTGTTCAAAACAAGAATATTTATGGCACTTTAACCGCTTTATATCTAGCAAAAAAATATGTACTATCTAACAATCTCGATAAAGCATTTATTCAATTAAAAAATAGTTTAGAATATACAAAAGAAGAAAATTTAAAAAATATTTTAAAAGTAAATATGGCAAAAATACAAATACAAAAAAATAAAAATAAGGAAGCAATAGACATTCTTAAAACAATTCAAAACCACAATTGGGATAACATAATTGAAAATATGAAAGGTGATATTTTCATTAATGAAAAAAACCTAAAAAAAGCATTAAAATCTTGGGAAAGAAGTTTTTTAATTGAAGATTCTAATGCATCTAAAGAAATTATTAATATGAAAATCAATGAATTAAAAAAATAAAAAAGAGATAAACAAATTTAATCAATAAAAAATAAACGCAAAATAAAAAAATAATAAACCCATCTTAAATAAGTAAAAATTATTAAAACAAGAGTGTGTATTAAAATGATACCTATTATTGTATTAGTCGGACGTACTAACGTAGGAAAATCCACTTTGTTTAATGTTTTAACAAAAAGTAGAAATGCGTTAGTAGCTAATTATCCAGGAATTACTAGAGATAGACAATATGGATATTGTAAGTTACAACTAAATCAAAAAATAATTTTAATTGATACAGCAGGTTTAGATATTAAATTAAACGAAATAGAAAAAAAAGCTTATCAACAAACATTAATAGCTATAAAAGAAGCCCATTTAATATTATTTGTAGTAGACGCTCATGATGGATTAATGCCACAAGAATATGAAATTTCTAGAAAAATAAGAAAATATGAAAAAAAAACTATTCTTATTATTAATAAAATCGATGGTATTTATGAAAATTCTAAAATTGATGAATTTTATTCTTTAGGATTTGAAAAAATACAAAAAACTTCTGCTAGTCACAATCAAGGTATAAACACTCTTGTTAATAAACACTTGATTCCCTGGATAGATATAATTTTTAAAAAAAAGCAAATAGAAGAATTACATAAAAACATAAAATTAACAAAACCGACAATAAAAGTAGCTTTTATCGGTCGACCTAATGTCGGAAAATCAACTTTAATAAATGGAATTTTACAAGAAGAGAGAATGATTACATGCAATATACCTGGTACAACATTAGATAGCATATCAACAAATATTAAATACAATAATGAAAATTATTCCCTAGTTGATACTGCTGGAGCATCTAAAAAAAAGAAAAATATTTATGATTTTGAAAAATTCTCAATAATTAAAACATTACAAACTATTGTAAAATCCGACGTAATATTATTGATAATAGATGCAAGTATTCAAGTGTGCCATCAAGATTTATCATTATCTGAATTTATTATCAATTCTGGAAAAGGGATTATTATAGTTATAAATAAATGTGATTTATTAAATCATTTTGAATTTAAAAAAATAAGGGAATCAATTAAAAGTAAATTAAAATTTCTTCACTTTTCAAGAATACATTTTATATCAGCATTATATAAAAAAGGAATATTTCAATTATTTAAATCTATTAATGAATCTTATAAAGATTCTCATAGAAAAATTAGTACATCAATGCTTACAAAAACCATGTATATGGCAATTAAAAAACATCAACCACCAATTATAAAAGGACGTCGAATAAAATTAAAATATGCACACTTAGGTAGTTCTAATCCACCTAAAATTATTATACATGGTAATCAAGTTAAATACTTATCTTCTCCATACAAACGATATTTAATAAATTTTTTTTACAGCATCCTTAAGATAAAAGGAACACCTATTCAAATAGAATTTAAAGATAATACAAACCCTTATATAAAAAATAACAATTAACATTCTGTAATATAATTTACACTGTATAAAGGAATTTCTACTTCAATATCAACTTTTCCAATAATAGCTTGGCAACTCAAACGACTTTCAGATTCGAGACCCCAAGCTTTATCTAAAATATCTTCTTCTTTTTCAGACCATCCTAAAAGAGAAGAAAATCCTTTTCTTATAATACAATGACAAGTGCTACAAGCACATGATTGTTCACATGCATGTTCTAATTGCACATTATTTCGTAATGCAACGGTTAATATAGTTTCTCCTTCTTTTGCTTTGAATTTACCACCTTGTGGTAATATAATTTTATGAGGTAGAAATAAAACTTTAGGCATTATGTATTCTCTTTTAAAATTTTTTTAATGGAAGAATAGTTAATAACATTTTTAAGTTGCAATGCAAGAAATCTTTTACTTACTTCATCTAATTTTTTCAAATGAATTTTCATAGAAAAAAAATCATCTTCTTCAATAGATTTTTGCAATTTTTTTTGCATATATTTTATTTTCAACATTTCTTCCTTAGTAATTAATGTTTTATTTTTATTTAAAGATACATTAAGAATTTCTAAAACACGGATAGACTCAATTTTTTTTTCCTCTTTTACTCTAAAAAGATAATCATCTTTAGAATATTTTAAAGAATCTTCTAATATCTCAGGAATATTAATATTTTTTAATATAATATTATTGTCAATTTTAATATTTTTTTCTTTATTACTAGATTTTTCTAAAATTCTTACATCAATTAATCCATCTGTATCAACTTGAAATGTAACTGCTATCCTAACTAATCCAGCTTTTTGTGGTTTAATATTTTTCAAAACAAAACGTGATAATGAAATACAATCTTTTACTAATTCTCTCTCTCCTTGTACAATATGTATCAAAATAGATGTCTGATTATCTTTATATGTTGTAAATTCTTTTGTTTTTGAAATAGGAAGTGAAGTATTGCGAAAAATAATTTTTTCAACAAATCCACCCATAACTTCAATTCCTAGTGAAAGCGGTATTACATCTAACAATATAATTTTATTTTTTGTACTATTAGTGTTCATAAGTGCATTAACATGTATCGCTGCACCTATTGCGACAACTTGATCCGGATTGATAGAATTCAATGGGATTTTTTTAAAAAAGTTTGAAACTTCTGAATAAACTAGTGGAACACGCGTAGATCCTCCTACCATAATTACTTTCTCAATTTGATCAATTGATAAATTAACTTCTTTCAAAAGATCAGCACAAATTAATAAAGTTTTTCTAATAAAGTCACTAATAATCAAATTAAACTCATCAAGAGTAATATAACCCTCCCACTTTAAAAAATTCACTTTAACTTTTTGATATGTTGTTAACTTTAATTTTGTTAATTTTGCAATTTGAAGTAGATATGTTCTACATGATTCATTGTATTTATTGAATAAATTAGATTTTTTATAAATGTAATTTGCTAATGCATAATCAAAATCATCGCCACCTAAATTAGAATCTCCACTAGTAGCTAAAACCTCAAAAAATCCTTTATTATTTAGATTTAATATGGAAAGGTCAAAAGTTCCACCACCTAAATCATATACAACAATAACTCCTTTTTTTATTTGTACATTATATGCCAAGGCAGCAGCTGTAGGTTCATTTAATAATCTTATTAGATTAATTTTAGATAAAATAGCTGCTTTTTTAGTTGCTTTTTTTTGAATGTCATTAAAATATGCTGGAACTGTAATAATACTTGCATCTATATCTTGATCAAATAAAAAAATAGCTCTTTTTTTTAAAAATTTTAATATATCACTAGAAACATCAATAGGAGTAATCAGACCAGCATTTGTATGAAAAAAAATACCTTTGTTCTGATCTTCTTCTATGCAATATGGAAGAACAGGAAATTTATTTCTAATAAAATCGATGGACCGCCCCAACAAACGTTTGACAGAACTAATAGTATTTGATGGATCTCTAACAATATTTTCTAAAGCTTTCCATCCAACTGAAACTTTATTTTTTTTATATTGAACAACTGATGGTAGTAAATAACGTTTTTTTTTATCTAATAATAAAATAACATTTTCTTTTCTAACTGTAGCGGCTAAAGAATAAGTAGTACCAAGATCAATACCTAATAATAGTTTTGTATTATGTTTTTTTTTAAAAAAAATCATATAAAATTATCCTAATTTATTTGTCTTAAATATATATTGTGTTCTTTTTTTAAGTTCTCTTTTATTTTTTTAAAAAAAAGTAATTCTGCAATAATTTTAACAATTGTTTCATATTTTTTATTTTCAAAACCTATCTCAATTGTGTTTTTGCAATCTATAATTTTTTTTTCAATTTTTTGTTTAAGACTATCTAACTGTTTTTCATTAAAATGATTTTTTTTTAAATTATCTAATTCTTCATATAGAGAAAAGTACTTTATTAAAAAATGATTATTTTTTAATAACAGAGTTTCTCTTTTTATTTTAAAACCTTTTAAAAAAAGTAAATATATCGCTCTACTTAAAAAATCTTTTAAGGTTTTATAACCTTTATTAATTTGTATTGATTTTTCTAAGATGATTTTTTTTTGATATTCAGAACTATTTATAAATAAATCAGGATGAAATTCTAATTGTAATTTATAAAAATTTTCAGAAAGCAACTGTTTGTTAATTTTAAATTTTTTTGGTATATTAAATAATATAAAATAATTCATAAAACACCTATTCTAAATTTAATAACATGACATATAAAATAAAAACAATTTGTTGAAAGAAAATATTCTTTCAACAGTCAATAATTATAAAATTTAATTTAAATCTTTTTTACTTTTATAGTCAGCAATAGCTGCTTTGATAGCATCTTCTGCTAAAATAGAACAATGAATTTTTACTGGAGGAAGTTCCAATTCTTCTACTATAGTAGTGTTCTTAATTGATTCTGCTTCTATTATAGATTTACCCTTGACCCATTCAGTAACCAATGAACTTGATGCTATAGCAGAACCACAACCATATGTTTTAAAACATGCATCTTCAATAATTCCTTTTTCATTAACTTTAATTTGTAATTTCATTACATCACCACAAGCAGGTGCACCTACTAATCCACTTCCTACATTAAGATCTGAACTAGAAAAAGAACCAACATTTCTCGGATTTTCGTAATGATCCATTACTTTTTTACTATAAGCCATTTTAAATTTCCTTGTATTAATTATAATTTTTAATTATAGTTTTTAACTATGATCCCATTCTATACTACTTAAATCAACTCCTGATTTAAACATTTCCCATAAAGGAGACAGTTCACGTAATCTATTAATAGATTTATGAACTAATTGTATTGTATGTATAATTTCTTCCTCTGTAGTAAATCTTCCAATTGAAAAACGAATAGAACTATGGGCCAACTCATCTTTTATCCCCAAAGCTTTTAAAACATAAGAAGGTTCTAAACTAGCAGAAGTACAAGCAGAACCGGAAGAAATAGCTAAATCTTTAAGAGCCATAATTAACGATTCACCTTCTACATAATTGAAACTAACATTCAATATATGAGGTATGCCCTGTTGTAAATCACTATTTAAATATACTTCTTCAATACTTTTAATACCATTCCAGAGAGAATTTCTTAATTTTGTTAAGTGAATAAAATCATCATCTATTTTCTTTTTCGCTAACATAAATGATTCTCCCATTCCTACAATTTGATGAACAGGAAGAGTTCCTGAACGCATACCTCTTTCATGACCACCTCCATGTATTAAAGATAACAAGCGAACACGTGGTTTACGACGAACATAAAGACCGCCAATTCCTTTTGGTCCGTAAACTTTATGAGCAGAAAAAGACATTAGATCTATAGATAATTTTTTTAAATCAATTGGTATTTTCCCCACACTTTGCGTCGCATCTACATGAAAAAAAACTCCATTATTTCGACAAATTTTTGATATACTATCAATGTCTTGTATAATTCCAATTTCATTGTTGACATGCATAATAGAAACAAGAATAGTATCTTTTTTTATATTTTTTTTTAAATCATTTAAATCAATAATGCCATTATTTTTAGGAGTGAGGTAAGTTAAGAGAAATCCTTTACTTTCTAAATATCTACAGGTGTCTAAAACAGATTTATGCTCTGTTTTACTGGTAATAATATGTTGACCTTTTTTTTTATAAAAAGACGCTATTCCTTTTATAGCTAAATTATTCGATTCAGTGGCGCCAGAAGTAAAAACAATTTCACGAGAATCTGCTCCAATCAATGAAGCTATTTGATTACGTGCAATATCCACTGCTTCTTCTGCATTCCAACCAAATTTATGAGAACGTGATGCAGAATTTCCAAATATTCCATTAATTGTTAAATAATTCATCATTTTTTTTGCAACTTTGAACTCTACAGGTGTAGTTGCTGCATAATCTAAATAAATAGGAGTTTTCATAATAAATATTTACCTTCAAATAACATTCTAGAAAATATATTCTATCATTTTAATAAAATTTTAGATCTAAAAATTAATAAATTTAATTTTTATAAAATATATACAATACACACTAGACTTTTATTTATATTAAGAATATAATATTATTTAATAATAAATATATAATTATTAGGGGTGTAGTTCAATTTGGTAGAGCATCGGTCTCCAAAACCGAAAGTTGTAGGTTCAAATCCTTCCACCCCTGACAACATTCAAAAATTGAAAATTTTTTAATAATTATTTCGTTATAATTATTATTAAAAAATCAATATCACTATTATATCTATATATAATTCCCTATTTTCCCGAAAACATTCTTAAAAAATATATATTTTTAATAAAATTTTCTAATAAACTTTATTTATCATATTAACAATAAAACTTATTAAAAAAATTTTTATAAATTAATTTATATTTAATAATTCTTTTAAAAAATTCTATTTTTTGGAGTGATATAAAATGCCTAGATATCGTTCTTTTACAACTACTCAAGGTAGAAATATGTCTGGAGCAAGATCGTTATGGCGTGCTACGGGTATGACTGATGAAGATTTTCAGAAACCAATTATTGCAGTCGTTAACTCTTTTTCTCAATTTGTTCCAGGACATATTCATTTACGTGAAGTTGGAAAAATTATTTCTAAAGAAATTCAACAATCAGGTGGTGTTGCAAAAGAATTTAATACTATTGCAATAGATGATGGAATAGCTATGGGACATTCTGGAATGTTATATTCTTTACCATCACGTGAATTAATTTCTGATTCCATAGAATATGTAATTAATGCACATTGTGTAGATGCAATGATTTGTATTTCAAATTGTGACAAAATAACTCCAGGTATGCTTATGGCATCCTTACGTTTAAATATACCTTCAGTTTTTATTTCTGGTGGTCCCATGGAAGCCGGAAAAATACGAAGAGACAATAAAATAATAAAAATTGATTTGGTTGATGCAATTGTAACTGGTGGAAAATCTAATAAATCAGATAATTTTCTTAGAAACATGGAACTCTCAGCTTGTCCTACATGTGGTTCTTGTTCAGGCATGTTTACAGCTAACTCTATGAATTGTTTAACAGAAGTGATAGGTTTATCTTTACCTGGAAATGGCACACTATTAGCAACTCATGTCGATCGTAAAAATTTATTTATTAAATCAGCTCAAACTATTGTTAAAATCACTGAAGAATATTATAAAAAAAATAATATAACTATATTACCAAGAAGTATTGCTAATAAAGAATCTTTTGAAAACGCAATGATATTAGATATTGCAATGGGAGGATCGACGAATACTATTTTACATTTATTAGCGGCAGCTCAAGAAGCAAACGTTGATTTTAAAATGTCTAATATTAATACATTATCTAAAAAAATACCTCATATTTGTAAAGTTTCACCCAGCACTCCGCTATATCATGTAGAAGATGTCCATCGCGCAGGTGGTGTAATGGGTATTTTAGGGGAATTAAATCGTTCTAATTTATTACATAAAAACACAAGAAATATATTACAACTGAATTTAGAAGAAACATTAAATCAATATGACATTTTGTCAACAAACAACTCCGATGTAATTAATATGTTTCAAGCAGGTCCTGGTGGGACGCGTACAACAAAAGCATATTCTCAAAATTTTAGATGGGAAACATTAGATTACGATCGTAAAAAAGGTTGTATTCGTTCTTGTAAATATGCTTATAGTAAAGATGGAGGATTAGCTATTTTATATGGAAATTTAGCAAAAAATGGTTGTATAATAAAAACTGCTGGAATAGATAAAAAAAACTATATTTTTTCTGGAACTGCTAGGGTATATGACAGTCAAGAAGAAGCAGTCAATGCTATTCTAAATAAAAAAATAAATTCAGGTGATATTATTGTTATTCGTTATGAAGGTCCTAAAGGAGGACCAGGAATGCAAGAAATGTTATATCCAACTACATATTTAAAATCCATGAATTTAGATAAGGAATGTGCATTAATTACTGATGGTAGATTTTCAGGAGGTACATCAGGGATTTCTATAGGACACATTTCACCTGAAGCTGCAAACAAAGGTATAATCGCTTTAGTAAAAAATGGTGATATTATTGATATTAATATTCCTAAAAGAAATATTCATTTAAAAATCACAGAAAAAGAACTATCTGATCGTATTCTTTCCGAAGAATCAAAAGGCTCTTTAGCTTATAAACCCTACAATCGTACAAGATATATTTCTTCTGCTTTAAAAGCATATGCTTTTTTTTGTACTAGCGCTGATAAAGGAGCAGTGAGAGATTATAATAAAATACATAATATTTAAATCATAGAACTAAATTCAATAATAAATTTTTACAATATAGGAACTGTCATTATATGAATTATTTTAACACATTAAATTTTAGTCAAAAAATTAATCAAATAAATAAATGTCGTTTTATGAAAAAAAAGGAATTTAATAAAAAAAATGATATTTTGAAAGATAAAAAAATAGTGATTGTAGGCTGTGGTTCTCAAGGTTTAAACCAAGGATTGAATATGAGAGATGCAGGATTGAATATTTCCTATGCACTACAAAAAAATAGCATTTTAAAAAAAAATCAATCTTGGATTAATGCTGTTCAAAATAATTTTAAAGTAGATGATTACGAATCACTAATACCACATGCTGATTTAGTAATTAACTTAACTCCTGATAAACAACATAATAATGTCATAAATAAATTACAAAAATTAATGAAAAAAAATTCTTTTTTAGGATATTCACATGGTTTTAATATTGTAGAATTTGGAGAAAAAATAAGAAAAGATATTACTGTTATTATGGTTGCTCCAAAATGTCCTGGAACAGAAGTACGAGAAGAATATAAACGAGGATTTGGAGTACCTACATTAATTGCTGTTCATTATGAAAATGACTTTAATAAAATAGGATTAGAAATCGCAAAAGCGTGGGCTTTTTCTATCGGGGGACATCGTGCTGGTGTTCTTGAATCGTCATTTGTAGCTGAAGTAAAATCAGATTTAATGGGTGAACAAACAATTTTATGTGGAATGCTTCAAACTGCTTCACTTTTATGTTATGAAAAATTAATAACAGAAGAATATAATCCAGAATACTCTGCGAAATTAATACAATATGGATGGGAAACTATTACAGAATCTCTTAAACATGGTGGTATTACTTTGATGATGGATCGATTATCTAATTCGTCAAAAATAAGAGCTTATAAACTTTCTGAAAAAATTAAAAAAATACTATCACCATTATTTCAAAAACATATGAATGATATTATTTCAGGAAAGTTTTCTAACGAAATGATAAAGGATTGGGAAAACAACGATAAAAAATTATTAACTTGGCGAAACAATACAAAAAATACATCTTTTGAAAACGCTTCTTGTTATAATAAAAAAATACAAGAACAAGAATATTACGATCATGGAATATTAATGATTGCAATACTAAAAGCTGGAATTGAATTATCTTTTGAAAAAATGATTCAAACAGGTATTGCAGAAGAATCCGCTTATTATGAATCATTGCACGAATTACCATTAATTGCTAATACTATTGCAAGAAAAAAACTATATGAAATGAATAAAGTGATTTCAGATACTGCTGAATATGGTAGTTATCTTTTTTCTGAAGCTGCATATCCTATTTTACAAAAGTTTATATTAACTCTTAACAAAAGTGATCTTGGTTGTTCACTTCCTCACCAACCAATAGATAATATTGAATTGTATAAAATAAATGAAATGATACAGAATCATTCAATAGAAATTATTGGACGAAAATTAAGAAGTTACATGATAAAAATGAAAGCTATTACAGTTGCAAAATAAAAATTTATATAAAATTTTTTATTTGTAAATTCAACAATATAATTCATCAATTAAATATTAATATTCTATGTCTTTAAATCTTGCTCAAAAAAACGCTATCGAATTTATTAATGGTCCCTGTTTAATATTAGCAGGGGCTGGTTCTGGAAAAACAAAAGTTATTATTAAAAAAATTATTTATTTAATTATTAAGTGTCAATATAAACCTGATAATATTGCCGCATTAACTTTTACTAATAAAGCTGCTTATGAAATGAGAATTCGTTTATCAAAATATTTAAATATTTCAGAAATAAAAAGAATTACTCTTTCTACTTTTCATTCATTAGGATTAAACATTATCACAAAAGAAATTAATGCGTTAGAATTTAACAATAATTTTACTTTATTAGATGAAACAGACCAAGTAATTTTATTTAAGAAAATATGTAAAAAAGAAATAAAAAATAATATTCAATTATTAAAGAAATTAAGTTTTATGATTTCTTATTGGAAAAATAAGTTTCTTACTCCCTTACAAGTTCAATCATTAGCTAAATCTAGTGAAGAGAAAGATTTTGCATATATTTATCAAGAATATAATAATTATCTTTATCAAGCTAATATATTAGATTTTGATGATTTAATTTGTATCCCGACATTATTATTAAAAAATAATAAAAAAATAAAAACACGTTGGCAAAAAAAATTATCTTATCTGTTAGTAGATGAATATCAAGATACAAATAATAGTCAATACGAACTTATTAAAACGCTTACTAACAGTAATTCTAATTTTACATTAGTTGGAGATGATGACCAGTCTATTTATTCATGGAGAGGAGCAAACCCTCAAAATATTTTTTTGTTAAAAAAAGATTTTCCTAATTTAAAGATTATGAAAATGGAACATAATTATCGATCTTCAGGAAGAATATTAAAAGCTGCTAATACTCTTATTTCTAATAATATACATTATTTAGAAAAAAAATTATTTTCTAAACTCAAATATGGAAATCTTATAAAAGTTTTAATAGGTAAAAATGAAGAAAATGAAGCTGAAAAAATAGTTAAAAAGATTATTTCCGAACATATTCAAAAAAAAATAAAATATCAAGATTGTGCTATTTTATACCGTGGTAATTATCAATCTCGAATTCTTGAAAAAGCTCTAATAAAAGAGAATATACCATATAATATTTCTGAAAAATTATCATTTTTTTCTCGACCTGAAGTAAAAGATTTATTAAATTATCTTCGAATTATTATTAATCGAGATGATAATCATGCATTTATGAGAACTATCAATATTCCTTCTCGTAAAATAGGGAAAATAACATTAAAAAAATTAGAAGAATGGGCCAATAAAAACAATAAAAGTTTTTTTCAAGCTAGTAATGATATTGAAATAAAAAAATTTTTAAAAGAAAAAACTATAAATAGAATTAAAGAATTTACTAATAAAATAGAAAAATTTTCTGATTGGTCTTATGTACAACCATGTAATATTATAGATGATGTTATTTGTGATATTGAATATGAAAAATGGATAAAAAAAAATTTAAAAGACTCTAATAAAATTAAAAATAGCATAAATAATCTTCACACTTTATCAAATTGGTTTAAAAGTATGCTTAAAGGAAATGATTTTGAACAACCAATGACTCTATCACAAATTGTTACACGAATGACAATTCGTGATATTTCAGAAAACAATGTTAAAGCAGAACAACAAGATCAAGTGCAATTAATGACTTTACATGCTTCTAAAGGATTGGAATTTTCTTCAGTTTTTATAATTGGCATGTGTGAAGGAATTCTACCTAATCAGAAAAGCATTATTAATAATAATATAGAAGAAGAACGAAGATTAACTTATGTTGGGATAACTCGAGCAAAAAAACAATTATTTTTTACTTATTCTTATAAACGTATTCAATATGGACAAACATTAGATATGCTACCTAGTAGATTTTTATTTGAATTGCCTCAAGAAGATTTACAATGGGATAAAAGTATTTTTTTAGAAACATCGATTAGAAAAATAGAACACATTAAATTCAAAATACAAAATTTCAGAAAAACATTAAAAAAAAACAAAAATGATTTTAAATAAAATATTTTAAATTTAGTTTTAAAACATTCTTAAAAAATGATATAATATATATTATACATTTTTAAATTATAAAAATTTCAATTTTATTTATTTAAAATTTCTTACTCCGAGTAAATATATCAAAATGAATAAAATAGTTAAACTAACTGATCAGAACTTTGAAGAAAAAGTTTTATTAAACAAAAAAAGTTTTATTTTAGTTGATTTTTGGGCTCAATGGTGCAATCCTTGTAAAATTTTAGCGCCTATTTTAGAAGAAATATTACAAGAATATTCTGATAAAATGATTATTGGAAAATTAAATATTGAAGAAAATCCAAATACTGCTCCGATATATTCTATTAGAAGTATTCCGACACTATTATTATTTCATGATAGCAAAGTTCTTGCTACTAAAGTCGGAGCAATTTCTAAACTACAACTTAAAGAATTTTTAGATGAACATATTAACTAAGATTATAAAAATAGTTAATTAAACACATTGAAAATTTAATTCTATTTAAAATTTATTAGTAAATTTTAAAATTATGTCATAATTTTTATTTCGAGATATACCCCGATTTTACTAAGAACCCACCATTATGAACCTTACCGCACTTAAAAATACGCCAGTTTCTGAATTAATTACTCTTGGTGAAAAAATGGGGTTGGAAAATTTAGCGCGTATGCGTAAACAAGATATTATTTTTGCCATCCTTAAACAACATGCAAAAAGTGGAGAAGATATATTTGGAGACGGTGTTTTAGAAATATTACAAGATGGATTTGGTTTTCTGCGTTCTGCAGATAGTTCTTATTTAGCTGGTCCTGATGATATTTATGTTTCACCAAGTCAAATTCGTAGATTTAATTTACGTACAGGTGATACTATCGCTGGAAAAATACGACCTCCTAAAGAAGGTGAAAGATATTTTGCTTTACTTAAAGTTAATGAAGTAAATTATGATAAACCTGAAAACGCAAGAAGTAAAATATTATTTGAAAATTTAACACCATTGCATGCTAACTCTAGACTTCGAATGGAACGTGGTAACGGATCAACTGAAGATTTGACAGCAAGAGTATTAGATTTAGCATCACCTATCGGTCGGGGGCAACGAGGATTAATTGTAGCTCCTCCAAAAGCTGGGAAAACAATATTACTTCAAAATATAGCACAAAGTATTGCTTATAATCATCCAGATTGTGTTTTAATGGTATTATTAATTGATGAAAGACCAGAAGAAGTGACTGAGATGCAAAGATTAGTCAAGGGAGAAGTAGTTGCATCTACTTTCGATGAACCTGCATCAAGACATGTTCAAGTTGCTGAGATGGTTATTGAAAAAGCAAAAAGATTAGTTGAACATAAAAAAGATGTAATTATTTTACTTGATTCTATTACTCGTTTGGCTCGAGCTTATAATACAGTAGTACCAGCATCTGGAAAAGTGTTAACAGGAGGAGTTGATGCTAATGCTTTACATAGACCAAAACGGTTTTTTGGTGCTGCACGAAATGTAGAGGAAGGAGGCAGTTTAACAATTATTGCAACTGCATTAGTAGATACTGGTTCTAAAATGGATGAAGTAATTTACGAAGAGTTTAAAGGAACGGGAAACATGGAACTTCCATTATCTAGAAAAATTGCAGAAAAACGTGTTTTTCCAGCTATTGATTACAATCGATCAGGAACTAGAAAAGAAGAATTATTAACTTTGCCAGATGAACTTCAAAAAATGTGGATTCTCAGAAAAATTATTCACCCTATGAGTGAAATAGATGCAATGGAATTTTTACTTAATAAGCTTTCTATGACTAAAACAAATGACGAATTTTTTGATATGATGAAACGTTCGTAAATATTCAATTCTTTTAATTTTTTATATACTATATTAGTAATGTACAGTATAAACTGTATTAAAGGATATTTTATTTTAAAAAATAAAACGTGTACAATAAAATTATAAATAATATTTATTATATATGAATTTTAAAAAAAAAGCTGGACAATCAAGATTATTAATTTTAAAATCTAATTTGTTTCGTATTAACGCGCTCGTAGCTCAGTGGGATAGAGCGCTACCCTCCGAAGGTAGAGGTGTCAGGTTCAAATCCTGTCGAGCGCACGGTTGATTTTGATAAAAAATTTTTTTTAAAGTGGTGGCTATAGCTCAGTTGGTAGAGCTCTGGATTGTGATTCCAGTGGTCATGGGTTCAAATCCCATTAGCCACCCCAAAAATAATAGAAACATTAAAGTTTTTTTATTAAAAACGGCGAATAGCGCAGCTTGGTAGCGCAACTGGTTTGGGACCAGTAGGTCAGAGGTTCAAATCCTCTTTCGCCGACCAAAAAAATGAAAATCATACAATTTATTTTTCTACATATTGTAAGAAAATATTAATTACCAGATTAGTTTAAAATAATAACATTTTTCTTAATTCTAATTTTTTCTACTATTCGTGATAATCGTTTTCCAACAACAAGAATTTTATATTTAAGTAACTATTTCATCTGATTAATACCAAAAGTAATATTTTTTAATTAATATACAGTTTTACTATTTGTTGTTACTAAAGTATCTATTTCATATAAACCAAATTTTTTTATCTCTATTTTAGCATCCAAATTTTTAAAAACTATTTTTTAATATTTTATTAAAGAAATTTTTAAAACCTTCTTTTTTCTATTAATTTTCGTCTATTTTCTCCTTATAGAAAAACTACTCTATCATTTTTATTTTATCTTTATATAATAAGTAAGTTTTTTAAAAAAACAGAATGACTTTGATTTATATAATGTATAAATCTTTTCTGATAAATTTATTAAGCTAAAAATTAGATAAAAAAATACGCTAAAAAGATATACTAACTTATTGTTTCTATTTTTAATATTATTGTACTATTCAGTAAACTTACCAATTCTTTTAATCAAATTTTATTTTTTTAAAATAGCATAACTACTAATTAGAATTTGATATCCTGATGTCAATTTTCTACAAAAATCTTTTTCTGCGTTTATTTCAATAAAAATGTGTATATCATTTAGATGAGATAAAAAAAAAGTAGAACCTATTTATTATCTAATCTAAGTTGAATGCTAATAGTATCTTACTCAGAATAAGAAAGAAATAATTTTATAAGTGTAATTTGAGTAATACTATTTTCAAACTTAATCTATTTGACTCTTCAGAAACAAGAATAATTACATTGTATTGAACTTGATTTAATTTGGCCATCCTGATTGCTATATTATTTTTTAAAAGAGAAATAATTAAATTTACTCAATAAGTAATTAATTGACACTGTCTTCTTAAACTAGAGGTGTCAATGATAGCATTTTTAGGTAATTGATTTATCGATTAGCAATGATTTAGATGCTAGTGAATCTAAGTATTTCTTTTTTTACATAGATTGACCAAACATAATTTTTATGTAACATTTACTGAAAGATCTTTCATTAAATGAGTTGTAATATTTGTTTTATGCTCAAGTAGAACATTTTCTAATTTTTTGATAGACAATCCTTTTCCTTTAATTTTGGAAAGGGATTGATTTAATATATTATCTCTATAAGTAACAATAAGAACTGATTTCATATTTAAATCTGGTCATATTTTGTTTCCTGAAAAACTAGTAGACTTTTTTTACTCACAATTCTTAATGTTTTATTGTCTCTATCAAAATTTATATTAATGTAAATACATTTTTTATAATTTTGCAAATACATATTTTTCTTTAATAAAAATAAATTTTTTTATATTTATATATAATATTTTTACATTCAATATATTATTTTTTATAAAAAATTAAATTTTTATTTGATTGCATAGAACATGCTTTTTCAAATATATCCCAAAAATTTTTATTACTACGATTACAGATCCATTGATTTTTTTTGTAATTAAAATGATATCCATTCGTTGTTGTAGCTAACCAAATTTGTTTTAATAATTCTTGTTTATTAATTACAATTAAACTTTTATTCTCAAAAGTAATAGTTATAACATAATCTTGAATCTCATAATCAATATCAATTTCATCATTATATAAATTTAAATTATCTTCTATTTTTAAAAACAAATCATTTACTAATATATAAAAATTGTTATTCTCTGTTTTAGAAGTTATTTTTTTTTTCATAAAGAATCCTTAATTAAATTTTTAATTATAACAAATTATAAAGATAAAAATAATTACATTATATAATATATCTTCTTATATTTTGATTAAATCATAATATAATATTAATATTATGACGAAATAATGGCATATAAAATATTAAAAATCGTTATTAGAGGAAAAAATGGACTTATACTATAAGAATAAAAAAAAAATAAACTTTTCTAAGATGCATGGATTAGGTAATGATTTTATGGTTATTAATTGTATTAAAGAAAATTTTATTTTATCATCATTTATAATAAAACAATTATCCAATCGATATACCGGAATTGGTTTTGATCAATTATTACTTGTAGAAAAATCAAATAGTTCTTTGTTTGATTTTAATTACCGAATTTTTAATTCTAATGGAAATGAAGTCGAACAATGTGGAAACGGTGCGCGATGTTTTGGTCTTTTTTTATTGTTAAAAGGTTTAACTAATAAAAATAAAATTTCAGTAAGTACTAAAAAAAGACGTTTAATTATCGAATTTCTTTCTAAAGATATGATTAAAGTTAATATGGATCAACCTGATTTTGAATTTCATGATTTGTCTTTATTAAAAAACGTTTCTCATAAAAACTTTTCAACTAAACTTATTGAAGAAAATTTAATCTGTAGCTTAGTATCTATTGGCAATCCTCATTGCATTATTAAAGTGCAATGTATTAAATATGCTCCTGTAAATATTCTTGGTAAACAGATAGGGAACAATCCGATATTTTCACAAGGAATAAATGTAAGTTTTATAGAGATTGTAAATAAAAAGAATATCAAGTTAAGAGTCTATGAACGTGATGTAGGTGAAACAAAAGCTTGCGGAAGTGCTGCTTGTGCTGCAGTTGCAACGGGTATAGCACAAAAATTACTTTCTAATGTAGTGGAAGTTGAATTATTAGGTGGAAAACTAATTATAATGTGGAAAGGTTTTGGAACTTCTCTTTATATGATAGGACCTGCAAAACATGTTTATGATGGTTGTATATACATATAAAAACTATTTTTTACCAACAAAGAGGCTTTATTTTGATTTTATTAAAAGATAAACAAGAATTTGTAAAGAAACAGTATATAAAAAAAAATACAAAAAAATTTAATCAAGTTATTTTAGCTCTTTTTTCCGGTGGTGTTGCTACTTTTTCTATTTTATATTGCGTACAATCAATTTTACCAATATTTTCTAAACAATTTTATTTAACTCCCGCAGAAAGTAGTTTATCTCTTTCTGCAGCAACTATAACCATGGCTTTAGGTATGCTTTTTACTGGACCGTTATCTGATGTTATTGGTAGAAAATCAATCATGTCTGCTTCTTTATTTATAGCATCAATATTAACTGTTATATGTTCAATGATGACTAGCTGGACAAGTATTGTTTTGTTACGCTCATTAACTGGTCTAGCCCTTAGTGGTGTTGTTGCTGTTGCAATGACATATATTAGTGAAGAAATACATCCTAATTCTTTGTCTTTTTGTATGGGTTTATATATTAGTGGCAATACTATCGGTGGTTTTTCAGGTAGATTTTTAAGTAGTATTTTAGCAGAAAAATTTTCTTGGAATTTTGCTCTAATGATTATTGGTTTGTTTTCTTTTATATCATCTTGTTTTTTTTTATATTTTTTGCCCCCCTCAAAAAATTTTTCATCGATTTCTATTAATATTTATAAATTTTTAAATCGTTTTTATTCGCAATTAAAAAATCCAGCATTATTTATTCTCTTTGTTATAGGTTTTATATTAATGGGTAGTTTTGTTACCGTTTTTAATTATATTGGTTATCGTTTAATGTTAGAACCATTTTTTCTTTGTCAATCTAGTATAGGATTAATATCGATTATTTATTTAACTGGAGTATATAGTTCTCCTAAAGCTGGTATTTTAATTAATAAATATCATCGAAATAATATCCTTATTGCATCATTGGTATTAATGATAATAGGTGTTTTTATTACACAATATAATCAATTATTCATGATAATTTTAGGTTTAATAATATTTTCTGGTGGTTTTTTTGCATCTCATTCTACCGCTAGCAGTTGGGTTGGTTCATATACTAATATTGCTAAAATTCAAGCAACATCTTTATATTTATTTTTTTATTATTTAGGTTCTAGTGTATTTGGTACATTTGGTGGTTTTTTTTGGTTTCATATGAAATGGCCTGGAATTTCTATTTTGATTATAATAACATTATTTTTTGGTGTTTTTTTATCTTTTACATTAAAGAAAAAAAATTTTTAGCATAAAAATGCTAATGTATTTATAAAAATTATTATTTTTATAACCAATATATTTTCTTTATATTATATAAAATATTTTATAAAATAAAAATAATATTTTACTTTCCTCAGACATAGTTTCTCATAGATAACAAACTTAGTTCAATTCATCAAAATGGCTTAAAGATTATGCTATATTTACTTTCTTGTTCTGATTTGAATCATAGTGTATTGATTTTTTTAGCTTTATTTTTTGTATTATTTTATGAAGCTATTAATGGTTTTCATGATACAGCAAATGCAGTATCAACTGTAATATATACTAGAGCAATGTCTGCACATATTGCAGTTATGATTTCCGGTGTATTTAATTTTCTAGGTGTGTTGCTAGGAGGTTTAACTGTTGCTTATGCAATTGTGCATTTATTACCAAATGACTTATTGTTAAATGCTACTTCAAAAAATGCTCTTGCTATGGTTTTTTCAATGCTTTTAGCTGCTATAATTTGGAATTTATCTACATGGTATTTTTGTTTGCCTGCATCTAGTTCACATTCTTTAATTGGAGCAATTATTGGAATAGGTTTAACAAATGCAATAGTTACAAATTCATCTTTAGTAGATGCACTGAATCTTTCTAAAATGACTAGTGTTTTTTTATCTCTGATTTTTTCTCCTATTATTGGATTGATAGTAGCTGGTATCTTAATTTTTTTATTGCGATATTATTTAGATAACAATAAAAGATTTTATCGTATTCACATGACGCCATTAGAACGTGAAAAAATAGATAGTAAAAAAACACCACCATTTTTAATCAGAGTAGCATTAATTCTATCATCTATTGGAGTAAGTTATGCGCATGGTGCAAACGATGGACAAAAAGGTATTGGATTAATAATGCTTGTGCTGATAGGGATTGTACCTGCTTCTTTTTTAGTAAATTTAAATGCTAATAAATATGAAATAAACTATACAAGAAATACATTAAATAATTTAGAAACATACTATTTAGAAAATACTACTAATGTATCGAACGCGATCAAAAATAAAAATATAGTAAATAATTCCGTTGTAAACTCACAATTATATGACGCGATAAAAAATATTAAAAATGCTAAATTATTGTTAGAAAATGTATCTGATTATAATTTATTAAATATTAAAAAAAGATTTCAATTGCGACATTTTTTATTGTGTATTTCTGACTTAATCGATAAAACATTGAATTCTTCTAACATTAGTGCTCAAAATAAATATTTTTTAATCAAAAGCAAAAAAAATATACTTAAAACAATTGAATATGCACCGATGTGGATTATATTAATTGTTGCTTTATCTTTATCAATAGGGACAATGATAGGTTGGAAACGTATAGTTGTTACTATTGGTGAAAAAATAGGAAAAAAAAGAATGACATATGCACAAGCGATGTCAGCACAAATAACAGCTTTTTTTTCTATTGGAATAGCAAGTTATACAGGAATACCAGTTTCTACCACACATATTCTTTCATCCTCTGTGGCAGGTGCCATGTTAATTGATGGTGGTGGAATTCAAATTAAAACTATTAAAAATATTGCTTTAGCATGGATACTAACTTTGCCGGTTTCAATTTTATTATCTGGATTTTTATATTGGATCACATTACTTATAATTTAAAATATTAATGATCCATATCTTGGATAATACTATCAACGAATCAGGAGTACGTGTGAAATATATGTACTCCTGTTGTTTTTAAAAAGGTTTATATATATCAAAACGATGATTCTTTGTAGCAATAATAAAATCTGCTTTATCTTTAGATAAAGGATTTGCATAACAAGGACGTTTTACAACAATTCTATTTTTTGCTAATTTTCTAGAAGCATTTAATAATACTTCAGAATCATGATCATGTCCTATTAATTTTCTAAAAAATTGCATATCTTTCTTAGGTAAAGATTTTTTATCATGCAACGGATACATAGGATCCAAATAAATTACATCTGGTTTTAAAATAGGTATTTTTAACATATTCGAACTATCATTTATCATTAAATGTAATCTTTTCTTTAACCAATGACCTATTTTTTTATCTTTATATCCTCTTTGTAAACCGTCTTTTAATAAAGCAGCAGCTATTGGATGACGTTCTATCATCATTACTTGACATCCTAAAAAAGAAAATATAAAAGCATCACTACCTAAACCTGCAGTTGCATCTAGTATAAAAGGAAAATAAGAAGTTTTTATTCCTGCAACTTTATATAAAACTTCATTTTTTTTTCTAAAATGAAAACATCGATAATTATTTTTTTTTGAAGTAAAATCAACTTTTATAGATTTTTGCTTTATATTTTCACGATTGTACAACTCTAATGAATCATAATTTACTACTAAACCCATAGAACAATTTTCATCGTGCTCCAATTTAAGTGAATTGATTAATCTATATATTCTTTTATTATAAAATTTAAATTTTAAATATATTTTCATTTTTTCTATCTTTTTTCTTTTCTAAAATTAATAATTGACTTTTAAAAAAAACTAATTAAAATATGTATTAATAATTTTTTTATGTATTTTAAGTATTAAAAAAATATTTTTAAAATATATTAAAAAACAATTCATAAAAGGACAAAAATATTATGTCATCTAACTTTTTATTTAACTTAGATGTAGTAAATAAAAAATACCCAAGTAAAATAGATATCTATAAAGATGTTATAAAAACAGTGTCAAAAATAAAAGAAGATATCAATAAATTTAAAACAATTAATGCTCATAATCAAAATTCTAAACAATTAAATAATTTTGAAGATAGAACAAAATTAATAAATTTAGAAAATTCATATAATAATTCTTTAATTTTATTAAATATAATGAAAAAAAATATAGAAAAAAATATTCTTAAAAAATATAATAATACAGAAGAAGAAAGTCAAATAGAACAAAATATTATTAGAAAGAATAATGATAAAACAGCACAAAATACATTTATGAAAAAAAAATTTCTGAACAATTCCTATCAAATATTTTCGATAATAAAATAGAATTATCTAATAAAAAATTTTTAGATTTTGATATTTTAGAAATAGCCGAAAACATTCTAGAAACTATACAAAACACAATTATAACAACCTATGAAACTGTCAAAATAGAGACTAAAAATCTATTTAATGGAACAACATTTAAAAAATTTTTTTTTGTATCAGATAATGATAACAACCTAAAATCAAATGCACGTTCTGAACCTATTATTTCTTTATCTGAACGCATCGAACAATTACATAGAGTTATTGAATCTTCAAAAGTTTATATTAGATCTATTATCGAAAAAATTAGATACCAAGGTAAAATAAAAATTATTAATAAATTAAATAATAATCCACTGCATCCTGAGTATCAAAGTTCATTTCCTGATCTTCTTACTGCAACACCTAAACCTAAAAATGAAAATGATTTTTATCCTTTTAAAAGATTAGATGAAAATTTTGATTTAGAAGGAAGAAAAGATATATTAAAAACAGATGAAAGTTTTAGAAAAAGAATGGAAAAAAATATTCAAGAATCTTATTATCATGATTTTAATAATAATAATAATAATCTATGGACAGTTTCAGATCAATTAAATTCATTTCATAATATTAGATTTACAATTAAAAATTTTCAACAAAACTATGAATCTTTAAAATCATCGAATCATTTAAATAGAAATTTTATGAATGATTCTAATCCATTTCTTTTTATTATAAATGATAATTTAATTCCTATTAATACGCGAAATCAAATGTTACAAGATTTCAAAAAAATAATACCAAATATTGACTCTCAAAAATTAATTTCAACATATGCAAATCAAATGTTTTTGCGTCAATCTTATCTTCAATTAATTTCTGAACATCCAGAAATTAATCAATATCAAATAAAACATTCACGGAATCTCTACAAAATAGATTTTTTAAACGATGGTTCGATTAAATTAGTTGCTACTAATTTATCTGATTTAGATACAAATAATGATAATTATATTCAGAAATATAAATCTTTTGGCATACGTGCAACTGTAATTCTTCCTCCAGATAATTTTCCAATAATAAAATATTCACATTTTGTACAATAAATATTATATATTTTCATTAATAAAATAGTAGGGTACTATATACCCTGCTATTTTGAATAAAAATATTTCTATTTTATAGAGTTGCCATTCAGTTTTTTTAACAATGCAGAATGAACTTCCTGAGGAAGATATGGTTTTATATCGCCTTTATATTTAGCTATTTCTTTAACGAAAGATGACGATATAAAAGACACTTCTTTAGAAGACAGTAGAAATACACTATCTAAATCTGGATAAATTTGTTTGTTTATAGCAGCTAGTTTTATTTCATAATCAAAATCAAATATTGTTCTAACTCCTCTAATTAAAATGTTAGCTCTCTCTTTTTTTGCTAAATTAGCAAGCAAATCATTAAATCCAAGTATTTTTTTTACATTTTTTAAATGAAGCGTAACTATCTGAGTTAACTCTATTCGTTCTTTTAAATTAAAGATCGGTTTTTTTTTTAAATTATTAGAAATTGCAATAGTTATATTATCAAATATTTTTGTTGCACGTGTTATAATATCTAAATGTCCGTATGTAATCGGATCAAAAGTACCTGGATATATTACAGTTTTATTCATATTTTTTATTTTTTTATTCTGTTTATAAGTAATTTTTTTAAAATTCAATACATTTTTTAAAGAACATTAAAATGAAAAAAATAATTTGGAAACCTAGTGCTTCTATTAATAATTTAATGAAAAGATCAAAAATTATTTCTAATATTCGTCTATTTTTTTCTAAAAAAAATATTCTTGAAGTAGAAACACCAATATTATCTCGTTCAACAGTTACAGATGTAAATTTAGTATCATTTGAAACTAATTATTCTGGATTGAGTAATGTAGATACATTAAAATTATGGTTAACAACTAGTCCAGAATATCACATGAAACGTTTATTAGCATCAGAAAGTGGACCTATATATCAAATTTGTCATAGTTTTAGAAATGAAGAATCAGGTCGATATCATAATCCAGAATTTACTATGTTAGAATGGTATCAACCTTTGTGTTCCATGAAGAAGTTTATCAAAGAAATAGATATATTTCTTCAAACTATATTAAAATGCAATAAATCTGATAGAATTTCTTATCAAGATCTATTCATAGAGTTTTTAGGAATAGATCCTTTATGTACTAATTTATTAGAATTACATCAAATCTCTAAACAATTAAAATTAGAACATTTAACATATCGTGAAAATAATTTAAATAAATTAATACAATTATTGTTTACGTTAGAAATAGAACCTAATATAGGAAAAGATAAACCTGTATTTGTTTATTATTTCCCTGCAGAACAAGCAGCTCTTGCTGCTATTAATACAAAAGATTCTCGTATATCAGAAAGATTTGAAATTTTTTTTAAGGGAATAGAACTAGGAAATGGTTTTTATGAACTTATAGATCCAAATGAACAAAAAAAACGTTTTATTAAAGATAATCAAGAACGTTTTTCTATGAATCTTCCAATGCAAAAAATAGATAATTTATTTCTAGATGCTTTGTATTATGGTTTACCTCCTTGTGCAGGAGTTGCAATAGGTTTAGATCGATTAGTTATGTTGATTTTAAATAAAAAAAGCATTAATGAAGTAATTTCTTTTCCACTAGATCGTTGTTAAAATGATAGAAAAAAATACTTTACCAGTAATTTTCCATTGTAATATTACCTTTTTTCCGACGCAAATGTTTTTCCATGTTCCTATTATTTTTTAAAAATAAAAATGTATCTTTTACCATAAAAGGATTTCCGCATAACATGACGTGTGAAGTTTGTGGATTAATTGAGAGCCCGATATGTTCTTCTAATATTTTGTGTTTTAATAAAAATGGTATTCTTCCAGTTAAGGAATGTTTATTCTTATCTCTGCTAGTAACAGTTTGAATTATTAATTTTCCATTATATTTTTTATGTAGTTCTTTCATTAGAGGTAAATAAGTTAATTCATATTGATATCGTACTGCATGTATTAAAACAATATGATTGAATCTGTCAATGTTTTTAGCTTCTTTTAAAATTGAACAATAAGGACCTATTCCAGTTCCTGTAGCAAACATCCATAATACTTTACAGTCTGGTATTTCATTTATAATAAAAAAACCACATGATTTTTTTTTAATATAAATTATATCACCACTTTTAAGATTGTATAGCAGATTGCTCAATTGTCCATTTATTACACGAACAATATAAATTTCTAAATTTTTTTCACTAGGCGCATTAACATATGAGTATGCTCTTTGAATTTTATTCTCATTTGAAGTATTACTTTTATGTACAGCTAACTTAGTAAACTGTCCTGCATAAAAAGGTTCTATAGCAGCATGTAAAATAAGACTGAATAAATTTTTAGTCCATTTTTTTACCATTAAAACATCTGCATTAATCCATGGATTCATTATTTGTTCTCAATAATTTTTAGTTTAATCACTGTACTTATTTTATAAGCACAGTAATTTTTATTATTTTTTTTACAGTTTTATTTTGTATTAAGTTTTTTAGTATGATCTGGAATATTAATCAAAATTTTCTTAGGCTTTTCTTCTTCTGGAATATTACATTCAAAATCTAATTTTAGTAAACCTAAAGATAATTCTGCTTTTTTTACCTTGATTTTATGATCTAAATTAAAATTTAAAGAAAAATTATTAAATGCTATACCTCTATGCAACCATTTACTACATTCTTGATTATCATCTTTTCTTGTATCTTCTTTTTTTCCTTGAATAGATAATTGATTGTTATGTACAGATATGTCTAATTCTTCTTCCTTATATCCAGGAATACTCAATGTTAATTGGTATTGGATTTCATTTATTTGACACAGATTATATGTTGGTGTATCAGATATTGGTTTTTCTCCAGTTAAAGTACTAAACATTTTATCGATTTGATTGAATCTATTTGAAAAAATATTATGATCATTGAAATTTGGAATAAATGAAAGAGAGCGATAAGACATAGAAAACTCCTCTTAAATATTTATTTATAAAAAATCAATAAATTTCTTATTTTATAGTAAGGTCTTATTTTATTTTTTCAATAGTAATTTTAAAATTAATTTAAATTTATTTTGTATAATATAAAAAATATTTATTTATTTGATAAAAACAATATATAAATATTCTAAATAAAAATTATAAAATAAAACGGCTAAGATCTTCGTTAGATATTAATTGATCTAAATGTTCTCCTACGTAATTTGAATTAATTTCAACTGTATTTCCTTTATTGTCACTAGCATTAAATGATATATCTTCCATTAATTTTTCTAATACAGTATGTAATCGGCGAGCTCCAATATTTTCCATAGATTCATTAACTTTCCAAGCAGCTTCTGCAATATTTCGTATTCCTTCTTTTGTAAAATTAATACAAACACCTTCTGTTTCCATAAGTGCTTTATATTGTGCAGTAATAGATGCTTTAGGTTCAGTTAAAATTTTTTCAAAATCATCAATAGTTAATGCTTGTAGTTCTACTTTAATCGGAAGACGTCCTTGTAGTTCGGGAATTAAATCAGAAGGTGTAGATGTTTGAAATGCTCCTGATGCAATGAATAAAATATGATCTGTCTTAACCATTCCATGTTTAGTAGATACAGTACATCCTTCAACTAATGGAAGTAAATCTCTTTGCACACCTTCTCGAGAGATATCTGGACCAGAAGAATCACCTCGTTTACATATTTTATCAATTTCATCAATAAAAACTATGCCGTTTTGTTCAACTGCATTAATAGCTTCTTTTTTAATCTCTTCTTGATTGATTAATTTAGCTGCTTCTTCTTCTGTTAATAATTTAATAGCATCTTTAATTTTAAGACGCCTATTATTTTTTTTATGTCCTCCTAGATTTTGAAATAAAGATTGTAATTGGCTAGTTAACTCTTCCATTCCTGGAGGTGCCATTATTTCAACCCCCATGGTAGTTGCTAATACATTTATTTCTATTTCTTTTTCGTCTAAAATACCTTCTCGTAATTTTTTTCGAAATATTTGAATTGTTTTTAAAAGACTTTCATTTTTTTCATTTTCTGTCCAATTTTTTTTAGGTCTGGGAACAAGAACATCTAAAATTTTTTCTTCTACTATTTCTTCTACTCGAATTTTATTTTTTGCAATGTTTTTAATTCGAATTATTTTCATTGCAGCATCAGTCAAATCACGAATAATTGAATCTACTTCTTTTCCAACATATCCTACTTCAGTAAATTTAGTAGCTTCTACTTTAATAAAAGGAGAATTTGCTAATTTAGCCAAGCGTCTTGCAATTTCTGTTTTTCCTACTCCTGTAGGACCAATCATTAAAATATTTTTAGGTGTTATTTCATGACGTAACTCATTATTTAACTGCATACGACGCCAACGATTTCTTAATGCAATAGATACAGCTCTTTTTGCTTTTTCTTGACCAATAATAAATTTATCAAGTTCAGAAACAATTTGAGGAGGAGTCATTTCGGACATAGAGATAATCCTTATTTTTCTGAAAATAGTTCTTTCATGGTAAAAGTATGATTTGTATATATACAAATATTAGCAGCAATATTTAATGATTTTTTTACAATTTGATTTGCATCTAAATCGGTGTTATCTATTAGTGCTCGAGCAGAAGATTGAGCATAAGAACCGCCCGATCCTATAGCTATTAAGTCATCTTCAGGTTGTATTACATCTCCATTTCCTGTAATTATCAATGAATTTTCTTTATCAGCAACTGCTAATAAAGCTTCAAGCTTTCGTAACATTCTATCAGATCGCCAATCTTTTGCTAATTCAATAGCGGCACGTTGTAATTGTCCTTGATACATAGCTAGTTTTTTTTCAAACATTTCGAATAGAGTAAACGCGTCTGCAGTTCCTCCTGCAAAACCAGCAATTACTTTTTCATGATATAAAGACCTGATTTTTTTTACGTTGCTTTTCATAATTGTATTGCCTAAAGTTGCTTGTCCATCACCTCCAATTACTACTTTATTTTTTAATCTTACGCTCAATATTGTGGTCACAAGAAAAGCCTCTTCAAAATAAGATTTGTATTTCTTATATATTTTTTTATTGATATAAGAATATTTTATATAAGATGTAATTAACTATTTTTTAAATAGCAATAATTTCTATTTATATTATTTTTTAAAATATTTTTCTAGAATATTTTTTAAATAATTTGTTTCATTATATGAAAGCTTAATAATTGATTCTTATAAATTTTAACAGAATATGCATTTTATAGATTTTCTAGTTTGTGAATGTATTTCCATTTTTCTTTTGGTTTAGGAGGTAATGCATCATTATTCTTTTTACTTTGTATAAAATTTTGACTTTTTGTTTCGGAAAATTTCTTAAAATTCATATTCAAAAAAATAAAAAAAAATAATATAGATATTAAAGTTAAATATATAAATAAAGTTGATTTTTTATTTTTGTTATTTTTTTTATTAAAATACATAAAATTAATTTTTTTTTTATCATACATATATTTTTTACGTCGTTTCTTATAAATAAAAATTGATAATTTTTTAGTATTAATATATTAATACTCGTATAATAAATATAGATATTTAAAATTAATTTAGGAATGTTTTATATGAAAAAAAAAATTCATCCTTGCTATTCTAAGATAACGGCTACTTGTTCTTGTGGGAACATAATTGACATTTTTTCTACTATTAATTATGATATAAATTTAGATATATGTGCAAAATGTCATCCATTCTATACAGGAAAACAAAGAGTTATTGATACCGGAGGCCGTGTTGAAAGATTTAAAAAACGTTTTAAATTTACTAAAAAGGAATAATAATAAAATTATTTTTTCTTTTTCGTAATTAATTTTTTTAGGATTTAAGCATCTTAAGTTGTATATTTAGATGCTTAATAAAAAAATAGTATTTTGAATGTGTTGATTATTTAAAATTTAGATGAATTGTTAAAATAATTCTTAATGGCTAAATAAACAGAATTAGCAATTTTATTTTGGTGATCAGTAGTTCTTAATTTTTTTTCTTCTGAAAAATTTGTAATAAAACCAGTTTCTATTAGTATAGAAGGTGTGTTAATAGCACTTAATATACTCAAACTAGCATAATTTGGATATGTTTTATTTAATTTTGTATTTTTTTTAAGTTGTTCCAATATTTTTCCAGATAAGTCTAACTCTATTTTTTGAAAATTATTATATTGTAAATCTAGAATAGTTTTTTTTAAAAAAAGATCATTTTGATTTTGTTTAAATATATTTTCAATTGTTTTAGAAAAAAGAATTGTTGTGTTTTTTTTTAAGTAGTCACTAATTTCACGATTCATTCTAGTCTTTGAAATCATCCAAATAGATGCTCCTGATACATATTGTTTTTTAGAAGAATCAGCGTGAATAGATAATAGTAAATCTACGTGATTTTTTTGGAGAAATTCTTTTCTTTTATTTAATGAAAGAAAATAATCATTATTACGAGTTAGAATTGCATGAAACAGGCTATCATTATTTAGCAATTTTGCAAGTCGAAGTGCTATTTCAATGTTTACTTTTTTTTCTTGTAATCCTCGAATTCCAATTGCTCCGGGATCACGTCCACCGTGTCCTGCATCTATTGCGACTATTATTTTTTTTAATGTGTTGATATTATTTTGTCTATATAACTGCTTTTTAAAAAAATAGTTTATTTCTTTGTTTTTTACTGAATTTACTTTTTTAAAAAAAAATTTTGTATTTTTTTGAATTGTTTTTCTTAAAGAAAATATTATCTTTACTATCAAACTGAATAAATTTAGTTTCAGCTTTAATTAATTTAATTTGAAATGTAATAAAAAAAATAAAAAAAATTATCCATTTGTACGAAAAAATCATAATTCTCCTTAATTTTATATTTTACTATAAAAACGATATTTTTGAACTTTACATAAATATTTTTTAATATTTTAGTTATATAATAATTTTGGAGCGGAAAACGAGACTTGAACTCGTGACCCCAACCTTGGCAAGGTTGTGCTCTACCAGCTGAGCTATTTCCGCAATTATTTCTGTATAATATATATTATATAAAATTTTCTATATTTTATTGATTCTAAATATATTTTATATTTATAAAATATATTTTTCAAGCTTTCTTTTCTAAATAATTATTTTTTATTTAAATTTTAAAAAATTTTTTTTATAAAAATCTAGTTCTCTTATAGATTCGCGAATATCTTCTAATGCTCTATGATTATTATTTTTTTTAAATTTATTGAATATTGATGGATTCCAACGGAAAGCTAATTCTTTAAGAGTGCTAACATCTATATATCTATAATGAAAATACCTTTCTAATGTTGGCATATATTGAAATAAAAACCTTCGATCTTGAGCAATACTATTTCCGCAAATTGGCGATGCTTGAATAGGTACCCATTTTTTTAAAAAAAGTATGGTTTCGAATTCTGCTTTTTTTTCGTCATATAAACTCTTTTCAACGCGTTCTATTAAACCGTTCTTTTTGTGAATTGTTGTATTCCAGTTATCCATTAGTAAAATTTGTTCTTTTTTTTGATGTATAGGAATCACTGGTCCTTCTGAAATTATATTTAAGTTGACATCTGTAATTAATGTAGCGATTTCAATAATACGATGTATTTTAGGATCCAGTCCAGTCATTTCTAAATCTATCCAAATGAGATTTTTTTTATTAATTTTTATATTTTTTATAATCATTAAATACTCTATCTTTAATATAAAATATAATTCTTAGCAAGATGAGAATAAAACTATTTAATTATTAATTTGTATTTTTGTTATATTTTTTTTATTTAATTTTTTTATTATATATGTTAATTATATATAAAAATTCTTTAATTAGAAATATATTATTTAGAATAGTTTACAAACTTTTTTTTATTTAAAAATAAAACATTTAAATAACTTTAAATTATTAGACTTTTTAATAAGAGATAAATTTTTTAATGAAAAATATTAATTTTAGTAATACTAGATCTTATCAAGATTTAAAAAATCATTTTAAAACAATAAAAAACATTCATTTAAGAGAATTTTTTTCATCTGATTTAAACCGATTCAAAAAATTTTCAATTTTATTCGAAAACGAAATGTTAATCGATTTTTCAAAAAATCGTATGAATCGTAATACTTTAATGTATCTACTAAATTTGGCTAAAGAAACTGACGTAAAATCTGCAATAAAATTAATGTTCTCTGGTGCTAAAATAAATCAAACAGAAGATCGTCCTGTATTACATATAGCACTACGTAATAGAACTAATCGTCCTATCATAGTAAATGATTGTAATGTCATGTTAGAAATTAATTTTTTACTTAAAAAAATGGAAAACTTTTCGTTAATGATTATTAATGGAGAATGGAAAGGTTACACAGGGAAATCTATTTCTGATGTTGTAAATATTGGCATTGGTGGATCTGATTTGGGACCATACATGGTTAGTGAAGCATTACGTCCATATAAAAATCATTTAAATATTCATTATGTTTCAAATATAGATGGTACTCATGTAACTGAAGTTTTAAAAAAAGTAAATCCGGAAACAACTATCTTTTTAATTGCTTCTAAAACGTTTACTACAGATGAAACTATAACTAATGCATGTAGTGTAAAAAAATGGTTTTTAAATTCCTCAAAAGATAAACGTGCTTTAGAAAAACACTTTTTTGCTTTATCAGCGAATATACAAAATGCTTTAAATTTTGGAATTCACATTAATAATATTTTTAAATTTTGGGATTGGGTAGGTGGACGTTTTTCATTATGGTCTTCAGTTGGATTATCTATAATATTATCTATTGGATTTCATAATTTTGAGAAATTTTTAGATGGTGCTCATGCTATGGATAATCACTTTTATAATTCTGATTATAATAAAAATATTCCAATATTATTAGCTTTGATCAGCATTTGGTACGCTAATTTTTTTGATTCTAAAACAGAGGCAATACTTCCATATGATCAATACATGCATCGTTTTTCTGCATATTTTCAACAATCTAATATGGAATCCAATGGTAAATCAATCAATAGAAATGGTGAAAAAGTCAATTATCAAACAGGTCCTATTATTTGGGGTGAACCTGGTACTAATGGTCAACATGCATTTTATCAATTGATACATCAAGGGACTCAATTAATTCCTTGTGATTTTATTGTTCCAGTTTTTTCACATAATAATTTAAACGATCATCATATAAAATTAGTATCTAATTTTTTGGCTCAAACACGAGCATTAGCTTTTGGTAAATCTAGCAGTTCTATTTTACATGATTTAATTTTATCTAAAAAAAATAAAAATGATATAAATAAAATTTTGCCTTTTAAAATATGTGAAGGAAATCAACCTAGCAATTCAATTTTAATTCGGAAAATTAATCCTTATAATTTAGGAGCATTAATTTCTTTATATGAACATAAAATTTTTGTTCAGGGTTATATATTAAATATTTTTAGTTTTGATCAATGGGGCGTTGAAATAGGAAAAGAATTATCTCAAAATATCTATAATCATTTAAGTAAAAATACTAAACATGAGTGTTATGATTCTTCAACTGAAGGTCTTATCGATTTTTATAAATCTTTTATGATTTAATAATATGATTTTTTAAAAAATATTATATTTGAAAAATACATTAAATTTTTTTTAAATATTATGTATGTATAAATTGAATATTTGACTTTAAAACATTAAATGAATCATTTAATTATTAATATTTTACTTTAAAATTATTTTATAAAATTTTATTCTTTAAAAGAATGTGAGTGGTTATTATGTTGACATTAATTAAATTAAAAACACAAAATTTTGGTCAATTTTTAAGTAATATGATAATGCCTAATATAAGTATTTTTATTACATGGGGAATGATGACTGCTTTATTCATGCCTCTAGGATGGCAACCCAATAAAATTTTAGAGCCATTAATATCATCTATAATTTTTTATCTTTTACCTATTTTAATTGGATATACTGGAGGTAGTTTAATTGCTAATTCTAGAGGAGGATTAGTTGGAAGTATAACTACTATAGGAGTTATCACTAGTACTAACATACCAATGTTATTAGGTGGAATGATTGCAGGACCTTTAGGTGGATGGGCTATAAAATATTTCGATAAAAAAATAGAAAATAAAATAAAATATGGTTTTGAAATGTTAGTGAATAATTTTTCTATTGCTATATTTGGAATTATATTAGCAGTCATTTCATTTTTTACGATTGGACCATTTATTGAATGGATTTCTCTTTCTTTAGGAGAGTTGATAAAGATTCTTGTATCTTATAATTTATTGCCGCTTACTTCTATAATTATAGAACCTGCTAAAATATTTTTTTTAAATAATGTTATTAATCATGGCATTTTTTCTCCTCTAGGCATTCAAGATACACTGGATAAACACAGTTCTATATTTTTTTTAATTGAATCTAATCCAGGTCCAGGACTAGGTGTATTAATAGCATGGTTTTTTTTTGGAAAAGGTGAACTATCTAAATCCTCTGGAGCTGCATCAGTAATTGAATTTTTAGGGGGAGTTCATGAGATTTATTTTCCTTATGTTTTAATTAAACCAAAATTAATAATTTCTCTTATTTTAGGTGGTATGAGCGGTATTTTTATGCTTGTTTTATTACATGGTGGTTTAATTTCTGCAGCATCGCCAGGTTCGATTTTATCTATTTTAGCAATGACTCCTAAAGGTTGTTATTTCTCCAATATTATTTCTGTTTTTTGTTCTTTTATAATTTCTTTTATTAGTGCTTCTATATTATTAAAATATAATTTTTATACCATTAAAAATAAACAAAACACTATAAAAGAATGTAATAATTATTTGAATTCAAATCTATTACAAGATAGTTCTAATGTTTTTGAATTTAGTAAAGTTAAAACGATTATTGTCGCTTGTGATGCAGGTATGGGATCTAGTGCAATGGGTGCAAGTATTCTGCGTAAAAAAATAAAAAATGCTAATTTAACTCATATTTCTGTTTTAAATATGGCAATTAATGTATTGCCTAAGAATGCAGATTTAGTAATTACACATCAAAGTTTAACACATCGAGCGCAAGAATATGCACCATATGCTCAGCATATATCTTTAAAAAACTTTCTTAATAGTAATTTTTATGATAATTTAGTACAAAAGTTAGTAAAGAATATAATTTGTTTAGAAAAAGATATTAATCTAGATCAAAATTTTAACACTGTAAATATAAATAAAAAACAAAAATTACATAATTTATTTCAGCTAAGCGAAAAAAATATTGTTCTTAATCAGCATGCAAATAATAAAGAAGAAGCAATCAATATTGTTGGTCAGAATTTAGTAAAACAAGGTTATGTCAAGTCTGATTATATTAATTCAATGTTAGAACGTGAAAAAATAGCCTCTACTTGGTTAGGAGAATCAATAGCACTACCACATGGAACTATTGAATCAAAAGATTCTATATTAAGAACTGGAATTATTTTTTGTCAGTTTCCAAAAGGAGTTCATTTTGGAGAAGATGTTAATGATATTGCTTATCTTGTAATTGGAATTGCAGCTAAAAATGATGAGCATATTATGGTAGTCAGTAATATTACCAATGCATTAGATAATAAAGATACAATTAAAATACTATCTAATACTACTAATGTACGGGAAGCTTTATCACTTTTAACTCCTGAAAAAATTTAACTTGTTATTAATTTTAATATAAAATTTTATTGGACTTATTTGCATGAAAGCACTACATTTTGGAGCTGGAAATATTGGGCGTGGTTTTATTGGAAAAACACTATCAGAATCCGGTTTTAATGTTGTTTTTTCTGATGTTAATCAAGATATAGTCGATGCCATTAATTATAAAAAAGAATATTTTGTTAAAATAACAGGTATTAATCAAAACAAAATTATTCATGTTAAAAAAGTAAGTGCTATAAATTTTAATGATCCAGATATTATAAGAATAATTGCTTCCGTTGATTTAATTACAACTGCGGCAGGTCCTAGTGCACTAAATAAAATCGCTTTGATTATTACATGTGGAATAATATTAAAAATTAAAAATAAATCTATAAGACCACTTAATATTATTGCTTGTGAAAATAAAATTCAAGCTTCTTCTTTTTTAAAAAAAGAAGTTCTTAAAAAATTACCTATAAAATATCATGATTATTTAAATGAATACATTGGTTTTATAGATTGTAGTATTGATACAATTATACCTTTGATAAATAACAAAGATTGCTTATTTTTAATGGCTGAAGATTTTAAAGAATGGATTGTTGATATTACTCAATTTAAAGGAACAGTACCAAAAATAGTTGATATGAAAATGAGTAATAATTTAAATTCGTTTATAGAAAGAAAACTATTTACATTGAATACTGGACATGCTATAGCAGCTTATTTAGGTTTAATTAAGAAATATAAAACCATTCAAGAAGCTATTTCGGATAAACAAATTCGCATTATTGTAAGATGTGCCATGGAGGAAAGTGGATCAGTATTAATAAAACGTTATAATTTTAATAAAAATGATCATTTATCTTATATCAATAAAATTTTCTTGCGTTTTGAAAATCCTTCTTTATCAGATAAACTAGAGCGAATAGCAAGAAATCCATTACAAAAATTAGGAAAAGAAGAACGATTGATAAAACCCCTTTTAGGAGCAATAAAATATAAATTACCTTACTTTAATTTGGCGAAAGGTATTGCAGCAGCATTTCATTATCAAAATCCAAATGATCTAGAATCAATGCAAATTTCATCTTTAATTAAAACAAAAGGTTTAAAAGATACGTTAATAGAGATTTGTAACTTACCTATAAATAGTAAAGAAGTACATTTTATTATGTCAGAATATAATTCGATTATAAAAAACATTAAATAAATTACAACTGTTGATAAAAAATTTTCTTTTTTCTTAAAAATTTAAGATAATATCATTTTATTTTTTGAAATAGTATTTTAAATGAATATTAGAGAATAAGGTAATGCCCATTCGTATATTACCATCTGATTTATCAAGTCAAATTTCTGCTGGAGAAGTTATTGATCGACCCGCTTCAGTTGTTAAAGAAATTATAGAAAATAGTATAGATGCTGGTTCGAAAAACATTAATATTTTAGTTGAAAAAAGCGGATTTCAATCTATCATTTTAAGAGATGATGGGTGCGGTATTCATAAAGAAGAGTTGTCACTTGCAGTATGTCATCATGCTACTAGTAAAATTAATTCACTATCAGATTTAGATGTACTTACTACTTTTGGATTTCGAGGAGAAGCTCTGGCTAGTATTAGAGCTGTTTCAAGACTAACCTTAATGTCTTGTAAACAATTTCATGATGTTGCTTGGAAAATATACTTAGAAGGGTTTTCTAGTAACGATATTAGCTTGCAACCAATAGCACATCCTCAAGGTACTACGATTATCGTAGACAATTTATTTTATAATATGCCGGTTCGACTTAAATTTCTAAAAAATCAAAAATTAGAATTTTTCAAGATTTGTGAAGTAGTAAAAAAAATAGCTTTATCTTATTTTGATATAAATTTTTCTCTTACACATAATAAAAAATTAATTATAAAATATAAGTCTATTAGTAATGGAAATAATCACATTAATAGATTAAAAGATATATTAAACACAGTTGATATAAATCAAGTACTAGAAATAAAAGAAAAAAAATATAATATGATTCTTTTTGGTTGGCTATTAAATTCATGTAATTTTAAAGAATCTAAAAATATTCAATATTGTTATGTTAATAATCGGTATGTGTATAATAACGTTTTTATTAATGCTGTTCGTTCTGCTTGTTATGCAGTATCAGGAAAAAAAAATATATCGTTTATTTTATATTTAAAAATATCATCTGATAATATTGATATCAATATTCATCCCACTAAAAATGAAATTAAATTTCATAAACCTAATATAGTGTATAGTTTTATTTATGAAACTATTTTATTTAATTTAAAGAAAGTTCAAAAAAAATGTTTATTGTATAGTTATTTGTATAAAAAAAAAAATAATGTTTACCAAATAAAAGAGTCTTATTTAGGTTATTTAAATTTTATTTTTTTAACATTTATCCCTTTCTTTTTTTTAAAAAAATATATTTCAAAGAATGTACATATAACCAAAAATAATGATCTCATTGTAAATCCTTATTTAGAAAAATATGAATGTTCTATTGGAAAATTATTAATAATTATACGTAAATGTTATGGTTTGATTTGTAAACGTAATAATTTTTCATTAGTCTCTTTTCCGATAGCTAAAGGGATAGTTAGAAAACAAAAATTGAAAAATTATATTGAAAAAAAAAATATATCTAAATATTTTTCAAGTAATATTAAAATAAATATTACATCTCAAGAATATTTAATTTTATTTAGTATGAAAGAAATGTTATTAAAAATTGGATTTTGTTTAATTTTTAAAAAAAATTATGTTATTTTATCTTCTATTCCTATTTTTCTAAAAAAACGGAATGTTCATTTGATTATATCAGATTTTTTCGCATTTTTATTTCTTAAAAAACAAGTATTTATTTCAGAAATAGTAAATTGGTTTTATGTTAATGTTTTTATAGAAAAAAAAAATTGGACTCTTATTAATGGAATTTCAGTACTATTAGAAATAGAATATTATTGTCCTTGTTTATTAAAAAATCCTCCACCAAAATTATTACAAAAAATAAATATCAATGAAGCATTATGTATTTTAAAAATATGAATTCTTATAAAAAAAAAAACCTATTGTTATTTTTTTAATGGGTCCTACAGCATGTGGAAAGAGTCAACTTGCTATTTATCTTAGAAAATATTTGCCTATAGAATTAGTTAATGTAGATTCTGCATTAATTTATCGTGGAATGGATATTGGAACAGATAAACCAAGTCCTTCTGATTTATCTATTCATCCTCATCGTTTATTAAATATTAAAGATCCAATTGAAAATTACTCAGCTGCGGAATTTCAAAGAGATGTTTTAAAAGAAATTGATGATATTATTAAATTAGGTAGAATACCTTTTCTTGTTGGTGGGACAATGTTTTATTATAATGTATTACTTAATGGATTATCTGTTTTACCACCATCTAATATAAAAATTCGTGAATTTTTATTGGAAAAGAGTCATGAAAAAAGTTTTTTACATAAACAATTAGAATTAATAGATCCCATCTCTGCTAGTCGAATTCACAAAAATGATTTTCAAAGATTGCTAAGAGCTTTAGAAGTTTTTTATCTTTCTGGGAAAAGTTTAACAGAACTAAAAAAACACAATAATTATAAATTTCCATATAATATTCTTCAGTTTGCAATTATACCTCCAAACAAGGAATGGTTGAATGGTAAAATTGAATTACGTGTAAAAAAAATGTTAATTTTAGGTTTACAAAAAGAAGTAGAAATTCTTTTTTCAAGAGGAGATTTACATATAAATTTACCATCAATTCGATGCATAGGATATCGTCAAATGTGGGAATATCTTGAATATAAAAATAGTTATGAAGAAATGTATAATAAAATAATATATGCTACGAGAAAACATGCTAAACATCAATTAACATGGTTAAAAAAATGGAAAAATATTAATAAAATATTATATAATTCTATTCCTGATATTTTAGTTGAAAAAATATTAAATGTTTTGCAAAAATATAATAAATTATCTATATGAATTTAATAATGGTTATAATAAAAAATTTATTCTTAGAGAATACAAGATGTATCATGTGAATAATATCCTCTTTAGAACTTATCATTAAAAAAATATAACTGCTTAAATTATTTTTTAAAATTTATTTTAGCAAAAAAACAATAAATGAGGCATAAGATGGTTTGGAATAAACCAAATGATAATAAACCTAAAGCTGATCCATGGGAGAATAAGAATAGTAATAACAAAAACTGTTCAGATAATAAACATGAAAAAAAAAATATGATATTAGATATAAAAACTTTTTTATATAGTCTGAAAAATATTATTATTAAAAAAAATAATTCTTCAAGCTCATCAAAAAAAATCACTCATTCTTTTTCAATCATAATACTTATAAGTTTTTTTATTTGGTGTGTTAGTGGTTTTTATACTATCAAAGAAGCTGAACGTGGTGTAGTTACTAGTTTTGGTAAATTTAGTCATTTAGTTCAACCAGGATTGAATTGGAGGCCAGTTTTTTTCAATGAAGTTAAAGCTGTAAATGTTGAAACAGTACGTGAATTAGCAACTTCAGGTGTAATGTTGACTTCAGATGAAAATGTAGTGCGTGTCGAAATGAATGTACAGTATAAAATCACGAATCCTGCTAACTACCTTTTTTCTGTATGTTATCCTGACGATAGTTTACGTCAAGCAACAGATAGTGCATTAAGAGGTGTTATTGGACACTCCACTATGGATCGAGTTCTTACAGAAGGACGAACTTTAGTTAGAAGTGATACTCAAAAAGAAATTGAAGAAACCATTAAACCATATGATATGGGAATTACAATATTAGATGTTAATTTTCAAACAGCTAGACCTCCTGAAGAAGTAAAAGCTGCTTTTGATGATGCAATTGCAGCTCGTGAAAATCGTGAACAATATGTACGTGAAGCCGAAGCTTATTCAAATGAAGTACAACCTAAAGCTAATGGTAAAGCACAAAGAATTTTAGAAGAGGCTCGAGCATATTCTTCACATATAATTTTAGAAGCTCAAGGAGAGGTTGCTCGTTTTTCTAAAATTTTACCTCAATATAGAATAGCTAAACAAATAACTTTAAAACGTCTTTATATAGAATCTATGGAAAGATTATTGAGTAAAAATAAAAAAATATTTCTTGATAAGAAAAGCAATTCGGTATTTTTTTTATCTTTAGATAATTTTTTTTCTAATATAGAATCACTTGATAAAAATCTTAAAAATAATATTAAGTTTAATAAAAATAATTCTTCCCTTAAGAAAAAAGAAAAAAATATTCATTATTTTTCCTCATTGTCTCCTAACAATATTTTAGAACAACGTCGTATTGATTCTATTCGTAGTGATCTTAAAAAGATAGAGAGAAAATGAAAATGAACAAAGTTTTTATTTTTTTATCAAGTATTTTATTTCTTTTATTATCTTCGTCTTTTTTCATTGTTAAAGAAGGAGAATGTGGTATTGTTTTACAATTTGGTAAAGTTCTACGTAATAATGAACAAAAAACAGTAGTGTATAATCCTGGATTGCATTTTAAATTACCATTTTTAGAAACGGTTAAAATGTTAGATAGACGAATTCATACTATGGATAATCAAGCAGATCGTTTTGTCACGAAAGAAAAAAAAGATCTGATTGTTGATTCTTATATAAAATGGCGTATTAATGATTTTAGTCGTTATTATCTTGCAACTGGAGGAGGAGATATTTTTCAAGCTGAAGTATTATTAAAAAGAAAATTTAGTGATCGATTACGTTCTGAAATAGGTTGTTTGAATGTTAAAGAAATTGTCACTGATTCCCGAGGAAGATTAACGACTGATGTTTTAAATTCATTAAATAAAGGAAGTATTAATTCAGAAAAAACTTCTTTAATTAATGTTAACAGCATGAATGCATTAGGAATTCATGTAGTAGATGTACGTATTAAACAAATTAATCTACCTCTTGAAGTTTCTGATGCTATATATAATAGAATGAGAGCCGAAAGAGAAGCCGTGGCTAGAAGTCAACGTTCTCAGGGACAGGAAAAAGCTGAAAAATTACGCGCAACAGCAGATTACAAGGCATCTATAATATTGTCAGAAGCACAAAAAGAAGCTTTAATAATTAAAGGTCAAGGAGAAGCTGAAGTAACAAAGTTATTTGCAGAAAATTTTAGTCAAGAACCAGATTTTTATTTTTTTATTCGTGGTTTACGTGCATATGAGAATAGTTTTGAAAATAATGGGAATATTATATTAATTAATTCAGATAGTGGATTTTTTCGATATATCAATAAAATGATTAAAATTAAAAATCAATAATTGCAAATATAACGGTTAAAATAGGCATTATAAAGAAATGAATAAAAATATTGTAATATTAGGGACACAATGGGGTGATGAAGGAAAAGGAAAGATAGTAGATTGTTTAACTGCAGATAGTTCATATGTGGTAAGATATCAAGGAGGACATAACGCAGGTCATACCTTAGTTGTTAATGGAACAAAGATTATCCTTCATTTGATTCCATCAGGATTATTACATGAGAATGTTATTGGAATTATTGGTAATGGTGTAGTAGTATCTCCTTTAGAATTAATAAAAGAAATAAAGATGTTAAAAGCACATGATATTATGATTAATAAACGTTTATTTATTTCTAGTTCGTGTCCTTTAATTTTACAATATCATATTGAACTGGATATAGCTCGTGAAAAAAAATTAGGAATTAGTGCACTAGGAACTACAGGAAGAGGTATTGGACCAGCATATGAAGATAAAATCGCACGACGAGCTTTGCGTATTGGAGATTTAAAAAATGAAAAAACTTTGTCTATACGTTTAGAAAAAATAGTGAGTTATTATAATCATCAATTAGTATCTTTTTACAAACATAAACCTATTGATTACAAAATTATTTTAAGAGATTTACTACCAACAATAGATGTCATTTATGATATGATAAAAGATACCACTAGTATTTTACACCAAGCTATTAAAGATAAGAAAAAAATAGTGTTTGAAGGAGCACAAGGTAGTTTTTTAGATATTGATCACGGTACATATCCTTATGTAACTTCTTCTAATAGTACTATTGGTGGTGTTATTACAGGAACAGGAGTAGGTCCTAAAAATTTAGATTATATATTAGGTGTAACAAAAGCATATTCTACACGAGTTGGTTATGGTCCTTTTCCTACTGAATTATTTGACGATATAGATAAACATTTTTCAAATAAAGGTCATGAATTTGGTTCGACAACTGGCAGAAAAAGACGAACTGGTTGGTTAGATGCAGTATCTTTATCGCGATCAGTAGATATTAATTCTTTATCTGGTTTATGTATAACAAAGTTAGATGTATTAGATGGATTAAATGAAATAAAAATTTGTATAGCATATAAAAATATTAAGACCTTAGAAATTGTATCATTTCCTGATATAGACGAATGGGAAAATATAATTCCAGTGTATGAAATTCACCCTGGATGGACTAAAAAAACTTTAGGTGTAAAAAAATTAGAACACTTGCCTTATCAAGCACGTAATTATATAAATCGCATAGAAGAAATAACACAGACTCCTATTGATATTATTTCTACTGGTCCTGATCGTGCTGATATTATTTTAGTTAAAGATATTTTTTTATGAAAAAATAAATTTTTTAACATTAAAAATTGAGTATTTATTCTTTACTATAGTTGCAATGTTGACAAATAAAATAAAAAACAAATAGATTAAAATTTATTATAAAATAATATACATGGAGAAGTAAATATGGTAGTAGATCCCTACCAAAAAAGAGAAGCTAATAAATATAAAAACCCCATTCCAAGTCGAGAATATATCTCATCATGGCTTAGCAAGTGCGAAGACTTAATAAGTCAAAAATATTTAGAAAAAAAATTTGGCATTAATAATCAAGAAGAAAAAAAAGCATTGCGTCGAAGATTAAGAGCAATGGAACGAGATGGTCAAGTTATATATACTAGAAATCGTTGTTATATTGCTCCTGAAAGTATAAAGGTAGTTAAAGGAAAAGTAATAGGACATAGAGATGGATATGGTTTTCTTAGAGTAGAAACATTAAAAGATGATCTTTGGCTTTCATCAGAACAAATGAAGTCTTGTATTCATGGTGATATCATTCTTGCTCATATTATTAATGCTAATGGAAAAAGAAGGAGTTCAGCAAGATTTTTAAAATTATTACAGCCTAATAATATATTAATTGTTGGTCGATACTATATTAATAGTAAAAAAATTAGATTTGTTATTCCAGATGATGTTCGCTTTAGTTTTAAAATTTTTATTTTTTCAGATACTAGAGACGATATTTCTATAGGATCTATTGTAGTAGTAAAATTAAAACAACATCCTATAAGAAATAATAAAATACAAGGATTCATAGTAGAAATACTTGGAAAAGAAATGGGTACTAATTTAGCTGTAGAAATTGCACTTCGTACACACTCAATTCCTTTTTCTTGGTCAAAAGAAATTACAAAACAATTATGTAATATTAGTAACAAAGTAACTCAATGTGATTTTAAAAATCGTATTGATTTAAGACATCTTCCCTTTTTTACCATTGATGATGAAGATGCTCGTGATTTTGATGATGCTATTTTTTGTCAAAGAAAAGAAGAATTAGAAGAAGGATGGCATTTATGGGTAGCTGTTTCGGATGTCAGTTTTTATATTCAACCTAATACTCCCTTAGATAAAGAAGCGTTAGAAAGAGGAACATCTATATATTTCCCTTCATCAGTTATCCCTATGTTACCAGAAAAAATTTCTACTGATTTATGTTCTTTAAATCCTTATGTAGAACGTTTATGTTTAATATGTGAAATGAGTTTATCAAATACAGGGGAGCTAATTAGTTATAAACACTATGAAGCTGTTATATGTTCTCATGGACGATTTACATATGATGAAATTTTTAAAATTTGGAATGGTGATATTTTTTTACGTTCTAAATATAAAAAATTTTTAAAGGAAATAGAAAACTTATCGTATTTGCAAAAAATATTCAATCAAAATAATATTGCTAAAAAAGGAATTTATTTTGAAAGTATAGAACCTAAATTTATTTTAGATTCCAATTCTCGCATTGAGAATATTTATCAAAATGTTCGCAATGATGCACATAAATTTATTGAATCATGTATGATCTTAGCAAATATAGCTTCAGCTTATTTTGTTGAAAAATATAAACATCCTGTCTTGTTTCGCAATCATGATCGTCCAAAAAAAGACAATATTGTTAGTTTTCGTTTATTTTTAAATGAATTAGGACTTACATTATTAGGAGGAGATGTTCCAGAATCTGCTCATTATTCTACTTTATTAAAGAATGCTTCTAATCGTCCTGAATATGAAATGATTCAAACTATATTATTACGTTCTATGAAACAAGCTGTATATTCTCCAGATAATCGCGGTCATTTTGGTTTATCTTTATCTAGTTATGTTCACTTTACTTCACCTATCAGACGTTATCCTGATCTTATATTACATCGAGTTATTAAACATTTATTATCAAAACATAAGAATATATCTGTTAATAATTATAATTTTTGTAATTCTAGTTTATATAGCATAAGTGAAATGAAAAAAATTGGAGCACATTGTTCTCTAACTGAAAGACGTGCAGACGAAGCTAGTAGAGATGTATTTGATTGGTTAAAATGCGATTTTATGTATAAAAAAATTGGTTATATATTAAATGGTGTTATTTCTAATGTAACTTCATTTGGTTTTTTTGTTCGATTAAATCAGTTTTTTATTGACGGATTAGTTCATATAGCTTCTTTAAATGATGATTATTATTATTTTGATTCTCTAGGCATGAAATTAATTGGTAAATCTAGTAAAAATATTTATTGTCTTGGTGATGCTTTACAAGTTAAAGTAATTTCAGTGAATTTACATGAAAGAAAAATAGAATTATCTTTGTATAAATCTTATTAATTTTTGTTTTTAAAAATATGAAATAATATTGATTTTTTTAAAAAATTAAAATAGTATTATAAAACAACTATTTATAATTTTTAAAAAAGTTCCTTGCTTCCCTAAAAAATATTTATAACAAAATTTGTAAGGAAGCTAAAAAACCAAAAGGAGCATTTTGAATGCGTCACTATGAAATAATATTTATGGTTCATCCTGATCAAAGTGAAACAGTACCATTGCTACTTGCAAAATATAAAAAAATTATTAATGATGATAACGGTGTTATACATCGTTTAGAAGATTGGGGTAGACGTCAGTTATCGTATTCAATAAATAAACTACAAAAAGCACATTATATTTTGATGAACATAGAAGTTTTTCCAAAAACTATAACTCTTTTAGAAACAGAATTTCGTTTTAATAACATAATCCTTCGAAATATGATTATATCTATGAAAAAAGCTGTAGTTGATTTATCACCTATTTTAAAACTAAAAGATGATAAAAAAGAAAAAAAATAACTGGATATATTAAACTATTTTAAAAAAAATAATCATATTTAAATTTAAGTATATATTACAAATAAATCACGTAATAATTTTTATTATTTCAAATGATTTATTGGAGAACAAATAAATGGCGCGTTACTTTCGTCGTAGAAAATTTTGTCGTTTTACTGCAGAAGGTGTTCAAGAGATAGATTATAAAGATACTGCAACCTTAAAAAGTTATATCACAGAAAGTGGTAAGATTGTTCCAAGTCGCATCACAGGTACCAGAGCAAAATATCAAAGACAATTATCGAGAGCTATTAAACGAGCACGTTATCTTGCTTTATTACCATATACTGATCAACATCGTTAAAGTAATTTACTTATTTTTGTTACAAAAAAAAGAGAATAACAAACTATGGAAGTGATTTTGCTAGCTAAAATTCATAAATTAGGCGATTTAGGTGCAATTATAAATGTTAAATCTGGTTATGCAAGAAATTTTTTAATTCCTAAAGGGAAAGCTATTTTAGCTAACAAAAAAAATATTGAGTCTTTTGAAGCTCAACGTATTGCATTAGAAAAAGAAAATATTAATAAACTTCTTATAGCACAGACAAGAGCCGACAAGTTAAAAAAAATAAGTTCTATAACAATTTTATCTAAAGTTGGAAAAGAAGGAAAAATATTTGGTTCCGTAGGTGTGAGGAATATCATTAAAGAGATGACATTATTAGGTATAAAAATTAATAAAAAAGAAATTCGATTACCTAATGGTGTGCTACGTCAAGTTGGTGAACACATAGTAATTTTTCAACCACATAAAAAAGTCTCTATTAATTTTATAGTTAATATAATTTCAAAAAACTAATTTTTTATAATACTATTAAGTATATAACATACAATATTAGATCAAATTTATCAATTAGCACATTGTGTTGCTAGTTGTATTATTAAGTTGTATTGTTCCAAAAAATTTATAAATATTTCTTATAAATCAGATAAAACTACTGCAACTAATGTTAATTATGCAAAAAATCATATAATTAAAACAGTATGTTTATCCATTTACTTCTGAAATTTTCATAATTTCTGAAGAGTAATTATATATTTTTGACATTTTTGTGATTAGACGAATGATTAGTTAGTCAATCTACTAGATAGAACTAAAAAGTTTTTAAAAAATGATGAGTTTTACAGTAAATATTAGTTTGATTGAGAATAAAATTTCTATATTTAGAGTGCTATAGGTTTCTTTTGTAATGTTTTATATTTTTTATATAACAAAAATATTTAGTAAAAAAAACAGTTAGATTTAAAAAAAGAAAATAGTATTTTGTTTGTCTATCAAAAATATTATTAGTTACTAGTCGCTTGCATATTGAAAATGAGTTAAGAAAAGATTTAATAAAAATAACAAGTTTAGTTCTTTACTAAAATTATCCTTAATATCTGAAGAAACCTCTTAAATACGTCTATAATTTTTTGATACTCATATACAGAATAATTTTACTAATCATGCTATTGTTTCTGCTGTTAGCAACAAAAAAAAATAGAAGGGGGGTGAGAATTTGAATTACTTATTATCTTTTTGTTTATCTTTTTTTAATTTTGGTTTTTATATATTTGTATTATTACTTTTAATTTAACATTTATCTTTTAAAAAATATATAATTTGATTATGAATAATATTGAAATAAAGATTTTAGATTCACGTGCAAAAAAAAATTTTTCTTTACCTGCATATGCAACTTCAGGATCTTCCGGTTTAGATTTAAGAGCTTGTTTAGAAGAAACAATTAAATTACAGTCTCAGAAAACTATTTTAGTTCCAACAGGAATAGCAATATATATTGCAGATCCTAATATTACAGCATTAATTTTACCTAGATCTGGATTAGGTCATAAAAAAGGTATTGTATTAGGTAATTTAGTTGGTTTGATTGATTCTGATTATCAAGGTGAATTAATGATATCTCTCTGGAATCGTAGCAATAAAGATTTTTATGTTAATCCAGATGATAGAATAGCGCAAATAGTTTTTGTTCCAGTTATTAGACCATGTTTCTCTATAGTACAAGAATTTAATCAAACTTCACGTGCAGGAGGAGGTTTTGGTCATTCTGGTATAATATAATAAAAAAATTTTATATTCCATATTTTTCGCGGTATTTTATTAACTCGGGTATATGTTTTTTTAATGTTTTATCTTCTAATAAATAAGATATTAAATCTTCAATGGTAATGATGGAGATAATTTTATAACTTTTTTTATTTTTGAGATGTTGAATGGTACATAAATTTCTTTTTCCTTTTTCTTTACGATCTAAAAGTACAAATACGGAGGAAATTTCCGCTTTTTTTTCTTCGATGATTTTAATAGAATCATGTATTGCTGTACCAGATGTCACGACATCATCTAAAATAATAATTCTTTTTTTATATATTTTTTCTCCAATTAAATCTCCTTTTTCTCCATATTTTTTGAGTTCTTTTCGATTAAAAGCATATGGTATATTTAAATTGTAGTGATTTTTTAATGCTATAGAAGTAGATACGGCTATAGGAATACCTTTATATGCTGGACCAAACAAAATATCGAATTCTATCTTTGAATCTACTATAGAGTGAGCATAAAATAAACCAATTTTAATAATATCTGTTCCTGTAGATAACAAGCCAGAATTAAAAAAATAAGGACTAGTGCGTCCTGATTTTAATTTAAAATTTCCAAACTGTAACGCTTTTTTTTTAAAGGAGAAATCGATAAATTCTTTTTTCCAGTCCATAAAAATTACATCCTAATTAATTGTAAAAATTTAAATAGAATTTTACATATTAATGACTTTAATTAATATTAAAAATTAGCATGATTTTATTTTTATTAGATAGCATATAGAAAAAGTTAATTTTACTGATGGCCCTTGCTGGATTTGAACCAGCGACCAAGCGATTATGAGTCGCTTGCTCTTACCACTGAGCTAAAGGGCCATATTTTTTTACTCTCTTACTATAAATCAATTTTTTCTAATAATCTAGAATTCTTTTAAAAATTTTATATTTTTTTTTAAAATATTTTTTTTATATATATATTTGACACATGTAAAAAATTTTGATATATATATTTATATTCCTCTGTAGTTCAGTTGGTAGAACGGCGGACTGTTAATCCGTATGTCACTGGTTCGAATCCAGTCGGAGGAGAAAAGTCCTTCTAATTAATAATTAATTTTAATTCTTTTGATAAATTTCTTTTTTCTTTTGATAGTTCTGCATTTTTAACAATGTAATCGTCTACTCGATCTTCATAATCATTTTTCATCATAAAAATGATTTTTTTAATTTCTTCATATTTCATATCTGATGTAATATACTGGCTAAGATTATCTAAAAGCAATATTCTTTTTTTATTGTCTCTTATTTTTTTTTCAAGATCACTTATTTCTCTTTTAATTTTATTTTTTCTTCTAAATTTATGCACAAATTCTAATACATTTTTAAATGATTTTTTTGTATCTGACATATTCAGAATCCTTTTTTATATTTATATTTACGTTTTATTAATTAAACCAATTTTTTTGGAGTTTAATATTTTATTTAATTATTTTATTAAAATTAAAAATAATGCCATTTAAAAAAAAAACACCTACTTTTTTATTTTATGATTATGAGACTTTTGGTATACATCCATCTTTAGATAAACCGGCTCAATTCGCATGTATTAGAACAGATATAAATTTAAATATAATAGATAAACCGCAGTATTTTTACTGTTTTCCATCAGATGATTATTTACCTGATCCTAATTCTGTGTTAATTACGCATATTACTCCTCAATATACAGAAAAATATGGAAGTAATGAATATTATTTTTCTAAAAAAATACATGAGATTTTAATAAAACCTAATACTTGTATTATTGGTTATAATAATATTCATTTTGATGATGAAATTACAAGAAACATATTTTATAGAAACTTTTTTGATCCTTATGAATGGAGTTGGAAAAATGGAAATTCTCGTTGGGATTTATTAAATTTATTACGAGTATGTTATGCGTTGAGACCTATCGGTATAAAATGGCCTAAAAATAAATTAGGATTACCAAGTTTTAAGTTATCAGATTTAACAACAATAAATAATATTGTACATTCAAACGCACATGATGCTATCTCAGACGTATATGCAACGATTGAAATAGCAAAACTTATCAAAAAAAACCAACCTAGACTTTTTGATTTTTTTTTAAACATAAGAAAAAAAAATGCATTGTATAAATTGATTGATTTAAAAAAATTTAAACCAATAATTTATGTTTCTAGTTGTTTTGGTGCTCTTCGTCATAATATGAGTTTTGTACTGCCTATAATATGGGATCAAAATAATACTAATATCGTAATTGCTATTGATTTATTTAAAAATGTAAAAGAATTAATACGTATTTGTAAAAAAATATATTTTGATGATTTTTTTATTAAAAATTTATTTAATTTAGGCGTGGTATTGTTATATTTGAATCGTTGTCCTATGTTAGCACCAGTTCAAACAGTACGACAAGAAGATTATAATCGCTTAAATTTTGATAAGTCTTTATTGAAAAATAATATTAATTTAATAAAAAACAATAATTTTTTCATTAAAAATATTAAAATTATTTTCTCTAAAGAAAAAAAAAATATTAAATCCTGTAATGTTGATTTAGAAATATATAACTCTTTTTTTGACTTACATGATAAAAAAATAATAAGAAGTATTAGAAATACTAAACCAGTTCTTTTAAAAAAAATTAATTTTAATTTTCATGATGCTCGTTTAAATGATTTGCTTTTTCGCTATCGTGCTCGTAATTTTTTTGATACATTAGATAATAATGAAAAAAAAATATGGTTAAAACATTGTTTAAATATTTTTAATCCAGTCTCTTTAAAAGAATATCAAAACCAAATTCAATACTTATTAAAAAAATATGCTAATAATTTTGAAAAAGTACAATTGTTAAAAGAATTATTAATTTATGCTTTTCAAAAATATCAAAAATTATTTTTTGAGGATGTTAATGCAAATTAATATATTGTATTACTGTGAAATTATATTTATTCAAAAAAAATAATAATTGTTTTAAATTATCATTGTGTTTTGAATATAAAAAAATATTTTTTTTTATGTTTTGTTTTATTTTAGATTGATTAAAATAAATTTTAATTTGATGTATGATTGTGTTTATTGAGTCAATGAAATAAATTGATGATGTTTTATATAGAATTTTTTTGATATCTTTTTCCAATAATGAAAAGTGGGTACATCCTAAAATAATAGTATCAGGATGTATTGGAAGATTTATCCATGATTTAAAAATATTTTTTAATTGTTTTTGTGAAACTGGAATTCCTCGAATTTTCTTTTCAGCTATTGAGGCTAATTTGTTTGTACCTATTATTTTGATATCATTAGAAGAAAAATTTTTTTGTATTGTTTGTTTAGTATAATAAGAATTAATAGTTGCTTTAGTAGCTACTAAACCAATAATTTTATTTTTAGTTATTTTTTCAGCATATTTTATAGCAGGAAATATTCCGATAATAGGAAAATTAAATTTATTTTTTAAAATAGATAAAGCTACAGTACTTACTGTATTACAAGCAATTACAACTATAGTAATAGGATAAATTTTTTTTATTGTGTTAATTATGCTTATACTTCTCTGAATAATAAAAAGTTCTGTTTTGTTGCCATATGGAAATGATTCATTATCTAATATATAAATATAATGAATTTTTGGTAAAAGTTTTTTTATAGTTTTTAATACAGATAATCCACCGACGCCGGAATCAAATATAAGCACTGTGCGAATTTTTTTATAAAGTCAATAATATTATTATATTTTTAGCAAAAATATTTTAACGTTTTAAACGTTGCGTAAATTGTATAAGTAATACAATTTTATTTTTTAAATAAAAATATCTTCATGTATTTTTCAATTGTTTTGCGATCTTTAAGGTTTAACATATTGAGATTTTTTTCATTAATTAAAATAGTTTGTTTTTCTAGCCATTTTTTCCATGCTTGCTTTGAGATGTGTTTATATATTTTTTGACCTAGTTCACCTGGATAAGATTGAAAATCTTGACCTTCAGATTTCTTTTTTAAAAATGTACAAAAAATAATACGACTCATTATTTTAATCTTCCTTTTTCTAAAAATATATCTTTTTTTAAAGATTTAAGTATTTTTTCTACTGGTTGAGGTAGTCCTATGTGTTGAGGGTTATGTAAATTGTACCAAATTTTGATATTATTTTCTTTTAAATATTTTGCCATTTTAGGTAATGAAAGTAAAATTGGATAAATATGTAGAGTAAAATGACTAAATTTGTGAGAAAATGATATCATATTTTGAGATCTATTTATATCTATTTTTTTTTCTTTTAACCATGTTAAAGCTATTTTTTTATTATTAAATCTTGGAAAACAAAACAAATTTTTCCAAATCTTTTCTTCTGTATTTTTTTCAAGCCAAATATTGTTTTTATATTTAATTATAATAAACCAAGATGTTTTTTTAGGATGTATTTTTTTTATATTTTTTAAGGGATATTTTTCCCATTGTTTCTCTATTTGAGCAATACATTTCTCATTTAATGGACAAACTTTACATTTTGGTTTTGTAGATATACAAATTGATGAACCTATATCCATCATACCTTGATTAAATTTATTGGTATTATGTATTGGTGTAATTGATTCAATTATATTCCATAATTTATTTTCTATTTTTTTATCTTTTAAAAATCCTATTATTCCATAATAACGAATTAAAATTCTTTTTACATTTCCATCTAAAATAGGATAAAAAAAATTTAATGATAAAGATAAAATAGCTCCTGCTGTAGATCTTCCTATTCCAGGCAATGTGATAATATCTGAGAATTGATTAGGAAATATTCCTTTATATTTTTTTTCAATTATTTTTGCTGATTTATAAATGTTTTGAGCTCTATTATAATAACCAAGACCACTCCATAAATGTAAAACATCATCTAATGTACTATTACTTAAAGATTTTATATTGGGAAAATTTGATATAAACTTTTCAAAATAAGGAATGACAGATTGTACTTTAGTTTGTTGCAACATTATTTCAGATATCCAAACTGTATATAATGTTTTATTTTTATGCCATGGTAAATTTTTTCTGCCATTTTTATGATACCAGTTTAAAACTAATTGTGAAAAAAAATATTTTGTCATCATAATAAAAACCATTTTTTATAAAAAATTGTAGATGTGTTTTGTAAAAAATATTAATATAATAATATTATTCAGATAAAATATTTTAACTAATTTAATATAGAAATATTAAATAAGACATGAAAAATAATATTCTAACTCCTCAATATAATTATAATGGCACTTTTTTACGTCAAATTCGCAGTTTTGTATGCAGAAAAGGTCGTATTACTACATCTCAATTAAGTGCAATTCAAAAATATTGGTCTTGGATTGGTGTAGATTTTCAATCAAGAGCATTAAATTTAATGTCTATTTTTAATCGTTATGCTCCAATTGTATTAGAAATTGGTTTTGGTTCAGGTGAATCTTTAGTTAAAACTGCAATGAATTTTCCTGAGAAAAATTTTTTAGGAATAGAAGTATATAAATCAGGGATAGGATCTTGTTTACATGCTGCCTATGTTTATCAAATTAAAAATTTAAGAATTATTTATTATGATGCAATCGAAGTAATGCATAATATGATTATAGATCATACTTTATCGACTATACAAATTTTTTTTCCAGATCCTTGGCATAAAAAACGTCATCATAAAAGAAGACTTTTGCAAAATAGTTTCTTAAAGATAATTGCAAAGAAATTAATAATAGATGGTATATTACATATTGCTACTGATTCAGAAGCATATGCTTTTTACATATTAGATCAAATAAAAGATATTAAAAACTATAAAAATTTATCTAAAACAAATAATTTTATTAAACGTCCTATCTCTCGTATAGTAACGAAATTTGAACGAAAAGGATATATTCAAGGTAATAAAATTTTTGATTTAATGTTTCAATTAATCAAATAATGTTTTAAGTTTATTTTAAAAATATTTCTAATAGTAAATTTAAAAAATTTTTCCCTTTTTTTGTTGTATTCCAGTAATCTAACTTATTGATTAAAAATCCTTTTTTTATTGCTATTTGAATATTTTTTTCTATAACACTTTCATTTAGATTAGTTTTTTCTCGAAAATGTTTTTTAAAAACTGGTTGATAGAGTCTAAATACGTTCATAAAATATTCAAATATTTTATCTTCGTCAGATACTATATGTATAGAGTTTAGATAATTTCCATTTAAAAAATCATTGATGCTTTTATTTTTAGTAGTTCGAATAATTTTTCCATTTTTTTGTGTAATTTTTCCATGAGCACCGCAACCTATTCCTATATAATCTCCAAAATTCCAATAATTAAGATTGTGTTGGCACTGATAATTAATTTTTGAATATGAAGATATTTCATATTTTTTATATCCTGATTTTTTTAATAATTTATTACCTTCAATTAGCATATTGAATATTGTATCTTCATCAGGTAGTTTTATTTTTTTTGCATAAAATACGGTATTAGGTTCTATGGTGAGTTGGTACCATGATATGTGAGATGGATTGTATTTAATAGCAAACCGTAAATCTGATAATGCATCTTCTAGTAATTGACCAGGCAAACCATACATTAAATCTAGATTTAAGTTATCACTGATTTTTTTTGATTCTATAACTGCATTTATTACTTCTTTTGCATCATATGTACGTTCTATTTTTTTTAGAAAGTTTGAATTAAATGTTTGTACACCGAGAGAAAAACGATTAATACCAGAATTTTTATAATGAATAAAACGTTGATACTCTATCGTTTTAGGATTTGCTTCTATACTAATTTCTGCATTTTTAGAAATAATGTTTCTTTTTTTTATTCCGTAGAGTAATGTCTTTATAGAATTGTTTTTTAATAAACTAGGTGTACCTCCACCAATAAAAATAGTATTGATTTCTCTATTGTTAATTAGATATAAATCCTTTTCAAAATCTTTTAATAAATTTTCAATATATTTTTTTTCAGGAATAACTTCTTGACTAACATATGAATAAAAATCACAATATCCACATTTTTTTAAGCACCAAGGAATATGAATGTATAAGCTAATAGGGGGTAGTGTAAACATGATAATAATTTTATCTTTTTAGATTAAATTTAAAGAATAAGTTTTTATCTATTAAAAGTATTGCGTCCAATCCTTACCATATTGCTTGTGGCAAGTAGCGATTCTTTTTATATCAAAATTTGTACCTAATGATAAGGTATCTACCGATAGATATTTTCTTTTTAATTGATTGAATATATTTTTTATTTTTTCGTATTCAATATTATTTTTAATAATATTTACTTCTTTAGAAGGTATCGCCATAATTCCTCTTAAATTTAAATTAGGCATTAAAGCAATCACTTTTTCTAGTGCTTGATATTTATGTGTATCAATACTATTTTCTTTTAGTTCTCTAAAATGATTAACTTGTATTAATACATTCATTGATGGAAAATTTTTTGGTCTAAATTTATTTAATAAAATAGCAATTTTTTTTGATCAACTGTTTGACACCAAGAAAAATTCTGAGCAATCTTTTTATCTTTATTAGACTGTTTTTTACCAATAAAATGTCAGATAATATTTTTATATTTTTTCATTTTTTTATTTTTAAAATACTTTCTTGTAGATAGTTTTCTCTAAAATTGTTAATTCCTGATGATATTGCTTGTTCAATAATATCAGTATTTTGATTTTTACTAATTGCAATTATTTTTATTTTTTTTAAAGAAAGATTATTTTCTTTTACAATATCTTCTATTTTTTTTTATAAGTTTGTAATTAAAATAGATATTGTTCATATCGCACTCTTATGAATTTTTTAAATTACTAAATTGTGAAAAATATTGATTCAGCCAACTTTCTAATATAATTGTGGCAGCGTAAGAATGAATTTTGTCTTGTTTTAATGCTTTAAAACCATCTTTTTTAAAGATTATTGATTTAGCTTCTACAGTAGTTAGACGTTCATCATGCATTTTTACAATAATATTAAATTTATATTTTAATAAATTAGCAAATTTTTCTGATTGATTTGTGATATCTTGTTTTGTGCCATTTATATTTAATGGAAGACCTACAATAATATATTTAGGTTGCCAATATTGTATTATTTTTTTTACGACACTCCAATTTGGATGTCCGTTTTGAGCATTTAAAACATTTAAAGGTCTTCCTTTTTTAGTTATATTTTCTCCTACAGCTACTCCAATTTTTTTTATTCCAAAGTCAAATGCAATTACTATCATTTCATAATCTCTATTATAATATTTTTTTTTCAATATAATCCAATAACATTCCAGTAATAGAAATATTTTTTTGTGATTCAACTTCACAGATACACGTTGGACTTGTCACATTTATTTCTGTTAGTTTATCACCTATTACATCTAATCCAACAAAAATTAAACCTTTTTTTTTCAAAATAGGAGATAAATAATTTGCTATTTTCCAGTCTGTTTTACTTAATTCCTGTATTTTTCCTTTTCCTCCTGCAGCTAAATTAGCTCTTGTTTCCCCAATTGGTGGTATTCTAGCTATACACCAAGGTACAGGTTGACCATTGACAATTAAAATTCTTTTATCACCAAGTTTAATTTCTGGTAAATAATTTTGAACCATACAATATTTTTTTTCATAATTTGTCATTGTTTCAACAATAACTGAAAAATTAGGATCATTTTTTTTAATTCGAAAGATTCTAGCACCCCCCATTTCATCTAATGGTTTTATTATAATATCTTGATTTTTTTTCCAAAACTGATGTATTTCAAAAATATTTCTTGTAACTAAAGTATCAGTAGTTAAATGAGGAAACCATGATATAAACATTTTTTCATTACAATCTCGTAAACTTTTAGGTTTGTTAATGATTAAAACACCTGTTTCTTCTGCACGTTCTAGAATATATGTTGCATAAATAAATTCAGTGTTGAATGGAGGATCTTTTCGCATAAAAATAACGTCTAATTCGCTTAAAGAGATATTTTGTTCTTTAGTAAATTGATACCAATTGTCTTTATTGTTTTTTAATTTTATTAAACGAGTTCTTGCATATGAATGTCCTTTTCTTACATAAAGATCATTCATTTCCATATAGTGGATAATATGATTTCTTTTTTGAGCTTCTAGCAAAATAGCAAAACTTGAATCTTTTTTAATATTGATTAATTTAATGGAATCCATTAACATTCCAATTTTTAAATTTGTTTTTTTATACATATATTTTATCTTATTAATTGAACAATTTTTTATAAGTAGATATTTTTTTTTAGCTAAATAAAATTAGGCAAATATTTATATGTTTACATCTAAAATAATATTATTTTAATTATTTTCATAAAATTTTATTTTTATAAAATTTAATGTTTTTTAATATTTAAATAATTTATTTAAAAAAGAATTAATTGTTGTATTATTAAATAATTAAAAAAATATTTTTTGATAATTATAATTTATATTTTATTTTTAAATTATTTAAAAACGTCCAAGAACATTAATGTTTAATCGTATTTATAGCCAGAATAATTATCGAATCTAGACCAATGTCCATTAAAAGTTAAACAAATTGTTCCAATTGGTCCATTTCTTTGCTTTCCAATTATAATTTCTGCTACTCCTTTAAGATCACTATTTTCATTGTAAATTTCGTCACGGTATATAAACATTATTAAATCTGCATCTTGTTCTAAAGATCCTGATTCACGTAAATCTGAATTTACTGGTCTTTTATCGGATCTTTGTTCTAAAGATCTATTAAGTTGTGATAATGCTATTACTGGAACTTGTAACTCTTTTGCTAATGCTTTTAATGTTCTAGATATTTCTGCAATTTCAAGAGTACGATTTTCAGAAAGAGAAGGAACTCTCATTAATTGAAGATAATCAACCATAATTAAAGTTAATCCATTATTTTCACGGTAAATACGCCGTGCTCGTGAACGGACTTCACTAGGTGTTAATGCTGAAGAATCATCAATGTAAATATTCTTTTTTTTAAGAAGGATATTAATAGTTCCAGATATACGTGCCCAATCTTCATCATTTAATTGTCCAGTACGAATTCTTGCTTGATTAACTCTAGATAAAGATGCTAGCATGCGCATCATAATTTGTTCTCCAGGCATTTCTAAACTAAATATTAATACAGGTTTATCATAAAGCATAGCAGCATTTTCACATAGATTCATTGCAAATGTTGTTTTTCCCATGGAAGGCCTGGCTGCAATAATAATAAGTTCAGAACGTTGTAATCCTGATGTTTTTTTATTTAAGTCTTGATATCCTGTATTAATTCCTGTTACACCATCGTGAGGTGATAAAAATAATTTTTCAATACTAGCAACAGTTTCATCAAGAATTTGTTCTACATTTTTTGGTCCTGAGTCTTTTTTGAAGCGTTTTTCTGCAATCTTAAATACGCTAGATTCTGCATAATCTAATAATTCTTCGCTTTTTCTACCTTGTGTGTCGTATCCAGCATTAGCTATTTTATTCGCTACTAATATCATTTCTCTTACTATTGCACGTTCTCGAACTATATCAGCATAAGCAGTGATATTTGCTGTACTAGGAGTATTTTTTGAAAGTTCAGCTAAATAGGAAAATCTACCGACGCTTTCTAATTTTCCCTTTTGTTCTAAAGACTCAGATAGAGTGATCAAATCTATTGGATATCCTAGATCAAGAAGTTTTTGCATTTCTTGAAATATCAATCGATGAGGTTTGCTAAAAAAATCATCAGCAACTACATGTTCTGAAACACTATCCCATTGTTCATTATCTAACATTAAACCACCTAATACTGATTGTTCTGCTTCTAAAGAATGTGGTGGAATTTTTAATCTATTGATTTGATTTAAATATAATTTATTTTTAGCCATATTTATTGCATATACCATTATTTAGTGAATCTGTATGAAATTATATCGTAATATTGCAATAATATACTATCTATGGGCTAATCTATTTGTGTCATTTTTTAAATATTTTTTATCTTTTTTGTCTATATTACAAAACTAAAAAATTATAAAATATATGTGATATATACTCGTGATATTCTTTATAAGAATATTGATTTTTTATGACATGATTGATCTTTTTATTAAAAATATTATATTTGTATTTTTGAATTATTTTAGAAAGGTATGTAGTATTTAAAATAATACAAATTATATTTAATAATATTAATTATTTTTTCAAACTTAACAAAATAAATATTTTAATAAAAATTCATAGATAATTTTTTCTTACCGTAAAAGATAGAATATATGATTATTTTTTATAAAATGAATGTTAATTTTAAATTAATAATATGAAGAATTATAACATTTTTTCTAAACTAATAATAAAAGATAACAAGCAGTTAACGTTTAATATATTTTAAAAGTTTTAAAAAATAATATAGCATTTTTATAGATTTGATTATACTAAATAAAATACTTAAAAAATTAAATTTAAATTTATACATGTGAGTATATTTTTTTAAATAAAATTTAAAAAATGGAGTTTTTATTATGGCAAGTAGAGGTGTAAATAAAGTTATTCTTATTGGACACTTGGGTCAAGATCCTGAGGTTCGTTATATGCCAAATGGCAATGCAGTAGTAAATATGACATTAGCTACTTCAGAAAATTGGAAAGATAAAAACACCGGAGAAAATAAAGAAAAAACGGAGTGGCATAGAATAGTTTTATTTGGAAAATTAGCAGAAATTGCTGGCGAATATCTTCGAAAGGGTTCTCAGGTATATATTGAAGGATCGTTACAAACTAGAAAATGGCAAGATCAAAATGGATTAGAACGTTATACGACAGAAATTATTGTAAATATTGGTGGTACAATGCAAATGTTAGGTAATCGTAGTTCTAACTTACAAACAATGCCAATACATGATAGTAACAATACTGTAACGAAAATAAAAAAAATAGATAAAGTAGATTTGAATCCTAATATAGAAACACATAAGTCTAATAAAGATTTAATTCATTCTTCTTCAGAAATAGATTTTGATGACGAAATTCCTTTTTAATAAAATATTCTAAATATTAAATAAACAAACGCCCCAATTTTTTTGGGGCAATGCATTTTTGTAGTTTAAAATAATTTTTTATAATTTAATAAGATAGAAAAAAATTAGTTTGATATGAAATAAATGAAGTATGAGTAGCTTTTTTATAATAATTTAAATTAGTTTTGTGTTATTTCTTATTAAGAATATTTATTATTTTTTTAGGAACTAAGTGATCTAATACACGATATATTCTTAAGAGAGGAATTTTAATATAAGTAATATCTAAATGTAAACTCATTAAAAAAATTATTTCTAAACTATATTCTAACAATTGTACACTTTTCTCAGGTTGAAAAAATAATATATTTTTTAATGTTGTCTTATCTCGAAGAGATTTTATGGAATTCATATTTTAAGAATGTAAAAATTTATCTATTTTTGATAATATTTTTTTGTAAGATTAGTAGAAAAATGACATGCTATATCTTTTTTTATTCCTTCCTAGTCATATTTATTCTATAAAACATGGCGAAGAAGTTATGCTAATTATAGAAAAATTATATTCAGGATAAAACAAAACGAAATAATTATCGCTCAATCCATCAATAGAACATCCTATCAAAATAGAATGTTGATATATTATAATGTAATATTATAATTATTTTTATCTATTTTTATAGGAGATAAATTTTTATTTTTCTAGATCCGGGTAATTCAATTAAATAAAATTTAAAAAAATCAGTTTTTGAATGATAAAAAACTATATTTTCGAATTTATTTTTGATCTATTTAGTACAATAATATTGATTTTTTCTTTTTCTATCATAGTCCAATAAATTTTTTTTGTCTTCTTTTTTTATAATTAAATGTGTATTTTTTAAAAAAATATTTTTTAAAAGTTAAATATTATTGTATTTATTTCATTAAATTAGTGATATTATTTATCAAATAAAAATTTGTCTTTAAATAACTCTCATGATTAATATTTCTAAAAACGCACAAAAACATTTTATATCTCTTTTGTTAAATGAGCCCACCGGTACTCAAATACGTATTTTTATTGTTAATCCAGGCACGCCTAGTGCAGAATGTGGTGTTGCTTTTTGTCCAGAAAATGAGATAGAAGAATCAGATATTCAATTAAAATATGATAAATTTTTCGTTTATGTCAATAAAGATATTCTTTCTTATTTAAAAAATTCAGAAATTGATCTTATTTTTGATAAACTTGGTTCACAACTAACATTAAAAGCACCATATGCAAAGCATAATTTTTCTAAAAAAAATATTTTTTCATTAGAGGAAAAAATAAAATATTTTTTAAGATTAGAAATTAATCCTCAATTATCAATGCATGGAGGACAAGTAGACTTAATTAGAATAGAAAAAGGCGGCATTGCTATAATACGATTTAGTGGAGGTTGTAATGGATGTTCAATGATTGGTTTAACTTTAAAAGAGACAGTTGAAAAAAAAATATTATTTTCTTTTCCTGAAATACAAAAAGTATGCGATGAAACGAATCATTTACATGGACAGCATTCATTTTATTAGCTTGACATGATAACATACATGTTAGTTTTATTAATATTGTTTAATAGGAGTCAATTCGCCACGTAGATTATTTTGCATTTGAAAACAAATGTTTTCTTTTGAGATATTTTGACTTAGTAAAAAATGTAATTTAGTTAAAGCTGATTCTATTGTTAAATCATAACCACTAATAACTCCAACTTTTATAAGCGAACTACCTGTTGCATATCCATTCATGTCTACTCTTCCAGATGCACATTGTGTTACATTTACAATAATAATATTTTTTTTATATACAGCAAGATATAATTCTTTTAAAAACCCTTTGCTTTGAGGCGCATTTCCTATGCCGTATGTGCATAAAATTAATGCTTTTATCGGATATAGTAAAAAATTTTGAATAACTTTTCTAGAAATTCCTGGATAAATAGTAATTATACTAATTGGTTGAGGTGTTACTTGATAGACTTTTAGCTGTTTTTTATTTTTTTTTAATTTTGTTTTATAAAAACAACGAATGTTTACTCCGACTTCTAGCAATGGTTTTAAATTAGGAGACGAAAAAGCATCAAAACTATCAGCATGTGATTTAGTAGCTCTATTTCCTCTATATAGTCTATGATGAAAAAATAAAGTTACTTCATTAATTGGATAATTTGCTGCCATTAAAAGCGAGTTTAATAGGTTTTGACGACCATCAGAACGTATTTCTGACAAGGGAATTTGAGATCCTGTTATAATGACAGGCTTTTCTAAGTTTTCTAATATAAATGACAAGGCAGAAGCGGTATATGCCATTGTATCAGTTCCGTGGAGAATAATAAAACCATCGTATTGATGATAATTTTTTTCTATATCATCAGCAATAATTTGCCATTCTATTGGTGTCATATTAGAAGAATCAATTAATGGTTCATATTCTTTTATAATAAAATTAGGCATTTCCTGACTGTAGAATTCAGGCATATTTAAGAGTTGTTTTTGAAGATATCCAGAAACAGGAATATATCCATATTGTGATTTTTGCATACCGATTGTTCCACCTGTATATGCAATATACATAAATTTTTTCTTCATTTTGCAACTCTTTTGTATTATTTATTTACAATAATTATATTGAAATTATATTCAAACATTATGAAATTTATACTTTTCTAAAAAATATAATATAAAATTTCAGATTGTGTAAATATTATTGATATAATAAATTATATGATTTTACTATTTTTTTATAATAAATCAAGGTAAGTCTAATATCCGATTTTTAAAATAAATTTTTTAATAATTATTTTATTAGATAGATAAAGTTTTTTTATGTATTATATTTTTTATATGAGTACTTAATATTACGTATTATAAATGAGTGTATATATGTTGAATTCAAATCATGAACAGGAATTGAGTAAAAGAAGAACTTTTGCAATTATTTCTCATCCTGATGCTGGAAAAACTACTATTACTGAAAAAATATTATTATTTGGGAAAGTAATTCGTATTTCTGGTGCAATAAAAGGTCGGGGAAATGGAAAGTATGCTAAATCAGATTGGATGAATATTGAAAAAGAACGTGGAATTTCTGTAACAACTTCAGTTATGCAATTCACATATAAAAACATTTTAATAAATTTATTAGATACTCCTGGTCATCAAGATTTTTCAGAAGATACATATCGTATTCTTACCGCTGTAGATTGTTGTTTAGTTGTAATTGATGCTGCGAAAGGTATAGAAGAGCGAACTAAAAAATTAATAGATGTTACACGTATTCATAATACTCCTATTATCACTTTTGTTAATAAGTTAGATCGTGATAGTCTAGAACCAATAGAAATTCTAGATGAAATTGAAAAAGATTTAAAATTAAGTTGCATTCCTATTAATTGGCCTATTAGTTGCGGAAAAAATTTTAAAGGAGTCTATCATATTCATGATAAAATAATGTATTTGTATAAAAATAAATTATTTAAAAGAAATTTTTTAAAGATACATAGTTTTTTTGATTTTTCTAATAGTTTACTAAATGAATACATTGGAACAGATTTATCTATACATGTTCGTCAAGAGCTAGAATTAATTATTAATATATATGCAAAATTTAATAAAGAAAAATTTTTAAAAGGTATGATAACGCCGGTTTTTTTTGGTAGTGCACTTGGAAATTTCGGTATTGATCATGTGTTAGATAGTTTAATAAGATGGGCTCCTTCTCCGTTGTATCGCCAAAGTAATAAACGTAAAGTATATCCTCAGGAAAAAAAATTTACAGGTTTTATATTTAAAATTCAAGCTAATATGGATTTAAAACACCGTGATAGAATAGCATTCATGAGAATTGTTTCAGGCAAATACACAAAAGGAATGAAATTAAAACATGTACGAGTAAAAAAAAATATAACTATTTCTGATGCTTTCACTTTTTTAGCTGGTGATAGAATATCAATAAATAAAGCCTATCCTGGTGATGTTATAGGCCTACATAATCATGGAACAATTAAAATTGGAGATACTTTTACAGAAGGAGAAGACATTAAGTTTATTGGAATACCAAGTTTTGCACCAGAAATTTTTCGTCTTATTTACTTAAACAATCCTCTTAAACAAAAACAATTAAAAAAAGGTTTAGTACAATTATCTGAAGAAGGAACTGTGCAAGTATTTCGTCCTATTCTTAATAATAATCTAATTTTAGGTGCAATTGGAATATTACAGTTTGATGTTGTTATTGAACGTTTAAGAATAGAATATAATATAGATGCAATATACAAAAAGATTAATATTGTTCTTGCACGTTGGATTAGATCTGAAAATTATCATAAGATTGATCACTTTAAAAAAAATAATAGTCTTTATTTAGCATATGATACTTCTGATAGTTTAATATATTTAGCACCAAGCATTGCCAATTTAAATATAGTCATAACTCAGAATCCTGATATTTTTTTTGATAAAATACGAGAACAGTAATTTCTTAAAAAATTAATTATTTTTTGATAAATTTTTGGAATTTTAATTATGAAACGAGTTTTTTTAATTGTTTTAGATTCGTTTGGAATAGGCTCTAGTTCTGATGCGGATAAATTTAATGATATTGGTGCAGATACATTTGGACATATAGTAGAAAAGTGTTTTTTAGGTGAAGCGAATATAGGAAGAAAAGGTTCTTTATTCATTCCTAATTTAGTGAAATTAGGAATAATAAATGCATATAAAGAATCTACAGGAAACTATCCTTTAGGATTCGATCAAAATTTACATACTATTGCTAGTTATGCTTTCGCGAGCGAGATTTCTTCTGGTAAAGATACTACTTCAGGGCACTGGGAAATTGCAGGGGTCCCAGTTTTAAGTGACTGGTATTATTTTAAAGAAAAGCAGCATAGCTTCAATCATAATTTATTAGAAAAAATTATAAATATATCAAAATTAACAGGTTTTATTGGAAATTGTCATGCATCAGGAACTGATATTATCCATAATTTAGGCGAAGAACATATTAAAACAAGAAAACCTATTATATATACTTCATCAGATTCTGTTTTTCAGATAGCATGTCATGAAACATTTTTTGGTTTGAAAAATCTTTATAAATTATGTAAAACTGTTCGTTTTATTTTAGATAAATACAAATACAAGGTTGCAAGAGTGATTGCAAGACCTTTTATTGGTAATAACAAATCTAATTTTCAACGAACAGGAAATAGACGTGATTTTTCCATTAAACCTTTTTCTACAACAGTTATTAAAAAATTAATAGATGAAAAAAATGGACAAGTGATTGCTATTGGTAAAGTTTCTGATATTTATGGTGGAGTAGGAATAAGTAAAGCAATTAAATCTATTGGGATTAATGAACTATGTAATACAACAATTAATGAGATGAAAGTAGCTGTTAATAATACTATTATATTTACCAATTTAGTAGATTTTGATTCGCTTTGGGGTCACCGTCGTGATGTTTCCGGGTATGCTAGAGGTTTAGAGTTTTTCGATTACAGACTACCTGAAATAATTGATTTAGTTCAAGAAAATGATTTATTAATTTTAACTGCAGATCATGGTTGTGATCCAACTTGGAAAGGAACAGATCATACTCGAGAAAATGTTCCTATATTAATTTATTCACCAGGAATTAAGAAAAATTATTTAGGTCACCGTAAAACTTTTTCTGATATTGGACAAACTATTGCCAAATATTTTTTATTGACTGATATGCCTTATGGTCGAAATATGCTTTAAAAATTTAAGGTCTATTTTTTATATGTAAAAAAAGGAAAAAATTAGTGTCTACTCCTCATATAAGTAGTAAAAAAAATGATTTTTCAGATGTCGTTCTTATGCCAGGAGATCCAATACGAGCAAAATATATTACTGAAAAATATTTAAATAATTATATTCAAATTAATAATACTCGCTTAATGTTAGCTTATACTGGATTTTACAAAAATCGAAAAGTTTCAATAATGAGTCATGGTATCGGTATACCATCGGCTTCTCTTTATACACGAGAATTAATTGTTGAATTTAATGTAAAAAAAATTATTCGTATAGGAACTTGTGGTGCTGTAAGAGATGACATAAAGTTACGTGATATAGTGATTAGTATGGGTGCTTCTACTGATTCGAAAGTACATAGAATAAAATTTAATAACCATGATTTTTCTGCTATTGCAGATTTTGATTTAATTTATAATATAGTTTCAGTTGCAAGAAAAATGAATATTAAAGTCTCTATTGGTAATTTTTTTACCACAGATTCTTTTTATAATGATGACAATATAATGCTAAATATTTTAAAGAAATATAATATTATAGGAGTTGATATGGAGACTGCAGGAATATATGGAGTGGCTTCTGAATTAAAAGCTCAAGCATTGTCAATATGTACAGTATCTGATCATATTATAAATAAAAAATCTCTTTCATCAATAGAAAGAGAGTCGACGTTTAATGATATGATTGAATTAGCTCTAGAGTCAATTTTATAAAAAAATATTTTGTTTCTAAATTCACAATATATATTTTTTTGGTGAGAAAGGGATTCGAACCCTTGATACGTTGCCATATACACGCTTTCCAAGCGTGCTCCTTAAGCCTCTCGGACATCTCACCATTTTTTAAAAAAATATTAAAAAAATTGCTTTTATTGTATTTTAATATAAAAAAATCAACTGCGTCAAGTTTTTACTTATCTATATTATATTTTTTTTGAATAACACTTAATATTTTTTTATATCAGCAAAAAAAGATATCTTTTTTAAAATAAAAATAGAAAAAATTATGCTGATTCTGATAGAATATATTTTTATTATATTTTTAAAAGATAGTTATTGTTATATTTTTGCTGTATTAATAAAAAGGATTGAATTGATTAATGAAAAAATAATATAAAATATTTCTACATTTAAAAATTATTATAATTTATTTTATTCTATTTTCGCGTGTGTTTATGTCCTGCCGGCAAAATATGCTGAGCATTGGTATTATTAACGAATTATCCTAGTAATAAAAAAATGGCAGAAAAACGAAATATTTTTCTAGTTGGTCCTATGGGTGCCGGAAAAAGTACTATTGGTCGTCAATTGTCTCAACAACTTAACATGGAATTTTTTGATTCTGATCAAGAAATTGAGAAGCGTACTGGAGCTGATATAAGTTGGGTATTTGATGTAGAAGGTGAAAGTGGTTTTCGTTTGAGAGAACGAAAAATTATTGATGAATTAACTATTAAACAAGGTATTGTTCTTGCTACCGGAGGAGGTTCAGTCAAGTTTAAAGAAACTCGTAATTTTCTATCATCTCGTGGTATTGTTGTTTATTTAGAAACAACAATTGAAAAACAATTAGCACGTACTAAAAGAGATAAAACAAGACCATTATTACAATCTGTTACCTCAAATCGCATTATATTAGAAAATCTAGCTCATGAAAGAAATCCTTTATATGAAGAAATTGCAGATATAAAAGTTCAAACTGATGATTACAGTGCTAAATCTGTAGCTTTTAATATAATTCGTTTATTAGAAGAAATATAATCAAGACCAATAATAAAGAATATGTGGAGTATAAAACATTGTGGAACGATTAAAAGTTGTTCTAGGAGAACGTAGTTATCCTATTAATATAGGATCTGGTATTATTCAAGAAGATAATATCTTCTGGCCTTTAAAACCTGGTGATCAAGCAATGTTAGTGACTAATAAAACACTAGCTAATCTTTTAAAAGATAAAATTTTTTATCATTTAAGAAAGTCTGGAATTAAAATAGATCAAGTAATTTTATCAGATGGTGAACAGTATAAAACATTAAATGAGATGGAGCTAATAATTTCTGCTTTATTAGAAAAAAAACATGCTCGCGATACAACTATCGTTGCGTTAGGTGGAGGTGTGATAGGTGATTTAGCTGGTTTTGCTGCTTCTGTTTATCAAAGAGGCGTACGTTTTATTCAAATACCAACTACTCTTTTATCTCAAGTAGATGCTTCTGTTGGAGGAAAAACAGCTGTGAATCATTTACTTGGTAAAAACATGATTGGTTCTTTTTGGCAACCATCTTCTGTAATCATTGACATCGATTGCTTGAACACACTTCCATATACTGAATTAGTATCTGGTATGGCAGAAGTAATTAAATATGCTATTATTTTTGATGAAACATTTTTTTCTTGGTTAGAAGAAAACATTGAATCTATTTTAGCTCTTAATCATACAGCTATGTCTTATTGTATAAAAAAATGTTGTGAGTTAAAATCACAATTAATTTCTTTAGATGAAAGAGAAAATAATTTTAGAGCATTATTGAATCTTGGTCATACATATGGTCATGCGATCGAAGTGCATGCCGGATATGGAAATTGGCTACATGGAGAAGCAATATCAGTGGGTATAGTTATGGCTGCACGCACTGCTGAATTATTAGGACTCTTAAAAACAATTGATTTTAAAAGAATACTTGTTTTATTACAAAGAACTGGTTTACCTATAAAAGGACCAAAAAATATGTCTGCTGCTTCATATATCCCATATATGATGAGAGATAAAAAAGTAATTTCAGGAGAAATTAGACTAGTACTTCCGCTCTCTGTTGGAAAAGCAGAAATCTATAATAATATAGATAAAAACATTATTTTAACTGCTATTAAAAATTCTCAATAAATTGTTTTCGTCTAAAATATTAAAATTATCTAATATCATCATATAGTTTTTAACTATTTTTTGCTCTTATAGTTTTATTCTTTAGAAGGAAATTATCTATTCCATATTTTTAATGCAAAATTTATATTTAGAATAAAAAATTTTTTCTTTTTAAAATCACATATTTGTTAACAAAATATTCAAAAAATATTTTATAATTAATATGTTTTAAATTATCAAATAAAACTATAGAGAGTAAAAATAACATTTTAAAAAGATTGCACCTCAAACTAAATCAAATAATATAGATATTTTATGAAAAAAAAACGTTCTTTTCTAAAATGGGCAGGAGGAAAATATTTAATGTTAGACTATATCCTTAAAATCCTTCCCGAAAGAAAATGTTTAATTGAACCATTTGTAGGTGCCGGTTCAGTATTCTTGAATACTAACTATAATAATTATATTTTAGCAGATATTAATAGTGATCTTATTAATTTATTTAATATTGTTAAAACTCGTTTTTTAGATTTTATTAATGATGCACAATTTTTTTTTACCCCTCGCACCAATAAACTAGATTTTTATTCTATACATCGCACTATATTTAATAGTAGTTCTAACAATTATCAAAAAGCACTGATTTTCTTATATTTAAATAGACATTGCTATAATGGATTATGTCGATATAATTTAAAAGGAGAATTCAATGTTCCTTTTGGAAGTTATCAAAAACCATATTTTCCACAAAAAGAATTATATCAATTTTCTGAACATGCTCAAAAAGCAGTGTTTATTTGTTCTTCTTATAATAATACATTAAAAAAAATTAAAACTGATTCTGTAGTATACTGTGATCCACCTTATTTGCCTTTATCTAAAACTTCGAATTTTACTAGATATTATATTAATCATTTTGATTTTTATGAACATAAAAAATTAGTATATCTTATAGAATCTATTTTTAAAAAAAAATCTATTCCTTTTTTAGTATCAAATCAAGATATTTTATTAACACGTATATTATACCAAAAAGCTTTCTTATATTTTATAAAATCTAAACGTTCTATTAGTTGCACCGTAAAAAATCGGAAAAAATTTAATGAATTATTAGCTTTATATAATTAAAATTATAATAAATTAATTCAGATTAAAGATAGGAAAATTAAGATGAAAAATTTTTTTTTAGCTCCATCAATTTTATCTGCTGATTTTGCTCGTTTAGGAAAAGATACAAAAAAAGCAATAGATGCAGGAAGTGATTTGATACATTTTGATGTTATGGATAATCATTATGTACCGAATTTAACTATGGGTCCTATGATCTTAGAATCATTGCGCAATTATAATATTAACGCACCAATTGATGTTCATTTAATGGTAAAACCAGTAGATAATTTAATTCCTCAATTTGCTAAAGCAGGAGCAACTTTTATTACTTTTCATCCAGAAGCAACGCTTCATATTGAACGAACATTACAGTTAATTAAGGAACATGGATGTAAAGCAGGATTAGCATTTAATCCTGCTACACCACTTAATTTTCTTGATCATATACTAGAAAAATTAGATTTAATTTTATTAATGTCAGTAAATCCGGGATTTGGTAATCAGTCTTTTTTACCATCTACATTAGATAAATTACGTGAAGTAAGAAAAATGATTGATGCTAATTTTCCTGACATTCTTTTAGAAGTAGATGGTGGAGTAAAACTAAATAATATTGCTGAGATTGCATTAGCTGGAGCTAATGTTTTTGTTATCGGATCTGGATTATTTAAGTATTCTAATTATGAGCTTATCATTAAAAAAATTCGAAAAGAATTGCAACATGTTTGTTCTAGATCTATTCATTAACATTTTATTTAGGATATGCAATGATTTTTTCTAAACCTATTTTATTTAGTGCTGTACAGCCTTCTGGAAACTTAACTCTTGGAAATTATATAGGTACAATGCGTCATTGGTCTAAAATGCAGCATGATTATGAATGTCTCTATTGTGTTGCTGATTTGCATGCGCTAACTATGCAGGAAAATAAAATTGATTTAAAAACATTTACTTTTGATACATTATCTTTTTATTTAGCTTGCGGGGTGGATCCGAATAAAAGTATTATTTTTATTCAATCTCATGCTTATCAGCATAGTCAACTAAATTGGATTTTAAATTGTTTTAGTCAATTTTCAGAATTACTTCGTATGACACAATTTAAAATTAAACGAAACATAAAACAAAATTGTACACAACAAACAAATGCAGCTTTATTTAATTATCCAATTTTAATGGCGTCAGATATTTTGTTATATCAAACTAATTTTGTTCCAGTAGGACGAGATCAAAAACAGCACATAGAATTAACACGGAATATAGCTAATCGATTTAATACTTTGTACGGTAATATATTTACATTACCTGAACCACTCATTACTCAATATGGTTCTAAAATTATGTCTTTATTGGAACCAAATAAAAAAATGTCTAAATCTGATATTAATAAAAACAATGTAATCTTTTTATTAGACGATATTCCAACTATTATATTAAAAATACAACATGCTTTTACCGATTCAGAAATGCCATATAAAATATATTACGATGTAGAAAAAAAACCAGGAATTTCAAATTTATTAGAAATTCTTTCTGCTATTACTAATAAAGATATCAGTTTTTTACTAAAAGAATTAGAAGGTATAATGTACTCAGAATTTAAAAAGATTGTTGCAGATTATTTATCTAAATTTTTATCTAAATTGCAAAAATCTTATAATAATTATCGTTACGACGAATCTTATTTAAAAAAAATAGCTTATGAAGGCGCAATGAAATCTCAATTAAAATCTGAAAAAACTTTAAAAGATATACGTGATAAATTAGGATTAATTGCACCATTTAAATAAACCAGAATTTTTTCTTCTAGTTTATTTTATAATAAATAATGTTTGTTATATATAAAGCATGTTATTTAATATTTTGATATTTTTTATTAAAATAAATTAAAATAGACAAAAAAAATACTGTCGCATATAATATGTTTGAACTAATCAAAGTCATGTATAATCCTTTTACTTCTACTATAGGACTAGTTACAATAAATGTAAGTAAAGTTCCAATTGTACCAAATAATAAAATTAAGTTTATTAATTTTGGGGAAGGTTTTTTTGTCTGTAATGATGCTAATGTTATAATTATAGTATAAATAGCACTAGAGAAAAATCCTAAACCAATAATTATATATTGTTGATTTAAAAAAATTGTACTATGAATAAAGAAATACATAAGTATAGTAGAAATGCTGGTAAGAAAGATAAACATACGATATAAGTTAAAAAACTTAATTATCAAACTAAAAAACCACATTCCAATCATGTAAGACATCCAAAAACTGCTCACTAAACTACCAGTTTTTTTTATATCAATATTCATGATTTTAGCAGCATATTGCGGCACCCAAGAAATAAAACTTAATTGTCCTAAGATATAGAATAATGCTGAAATTGATAATAACAGTACATTAAAGTTCCACTTTTCTTTTATTTCTTTAATATTTTTTATGTCACGTTTAAAGTTTATAAAATTTATATTTATTGTTAGAAAAAAAATTAACAAATAGATGATTCCTATACATACATAAGTCCAATACCAAGTAATTTTTTTTTCTAAAAGATAAGCGGTAATGATCGGAAATATCATTCCAGACATACTAAAAAAAGAATCAGTTAATAGCAATTGAGAACCTCTTTTTGATCCTGAGTATAAATGAGTAATAATAAATGTACCAATTGACATAGTAATTCCACTTACTAAACCCAGTATGAACATATTTATTGAAAACAAAAATATACTATTACAGAAAACTATACCGATGATAGCTATAATAGTCAGTATAAATCCAAATATTAGCTGTTTTTTTAGGGATACAATTTCTATTAGCCAAGAATTTATAAAAATTGATATTAATATTCCTGCATTTAAAAAAGTAAATGTATTACTCATCTGAGATATAGATAAACGAAAATAATCAGCAATATTACCCATAATCATGCCAGTGACAACAACTAGCGCTCCGGTAAATGCATATGATAAAAAACTGATCCATGTTAGTCCCATTCGATTAATATCTTTCATATTTGATGACCTTTTCTCTGAATTTTTGATACAAACAGAATTGAATACATTATATTTTTTTGTAATTTTTTAATATATTGTAGGATGCTATGTAATAATTAAATTTATATATATGCTATATAAAATAGTATTTTATTTTCTTGAATCTTTAATAAAAAATAATGAATGTTTTAAATTTGATCAATAAAGAAGTTTAATTTTAACAAAATATAATGTATATTTTATTTGTAAGTTCTGTATGTATTTTAGAATTTTTATTCTTTTTTTTTAAATTAAGTTTCTATGAGTTTGCGATAGTAATAAATATATTTTAGGAAATTTCATAATATCAAAAAAAACTTTAATTACACGAGATACTTTCGATAAGTTTATTTTACTTATTCATCATCTAATTTCTTTTATTCCTATAATAGGAAAAGGTAGTCGTATTTCGGATTAAACAGGAAAAGAATATATTGATTTTTCTGTAGGAATTAGAGTTATATCATAAGAACATTGTTATTCTTTATTAAATAAAACTTTAAAAAATAAAAGTAAAATTTTCTAGCATGTTAGTAATATTTTTACTAATAAAACAGATCTTAGATGAGCTGAAACATTAGTATCTTCTAGATTTTCATTTACGAGGATTTTTTGCAAATTCTAGTTCGAAAGCTAACGAAGTTGCTTTTAAGTTAGCATATTATTATTCAGATAAAACATATAATTTTGAAAGAAAATAGCATTATTTTTTTATAACTCATTCCATAGATGTACATTTTTTACTGTTTCTATTAGTGAAAAATCAAAAATATTCTGATAATTTTGGTTTAAAACTTTAGGAATAATACATGCTTAATTTAATAATACTAACACTGTAAAAAATATAATTAATAACCATACATGTGTAGTAGTTTTGGCGCGGATTTAAGGGAGAGAGGAATAATACTAGCAATTGTTACTTTTATAAGAAAATTAAGAGAGTTATGTAATCAATATAATGCACTTTTAATTTTTGATAAAATATAAACTAAAATGGGTAAAACTAAAAAATTGTTTTGTTATTAATATTATAGTGTTACTCCAGATATTTTGACTCTTGAAAAGTTTTTAGGTACAGATCTTTCGATCAATTCCATATTAACTACAAATAAATTTTTATCAGTAATAAAGCTTTGGAATACATGACACACTACATATAGTGGAAATACTGTTGCTGTTGCAGTAGCAGAATTTGTTATTGATATTATTAATACTAAAAAATTTTTTTCGGGAATTATCAAAAAATATAAAAGAATAATGTCTAAATTAAATATTATTAACAAACGTTTAAAATGATTTGTAGACATAAAAGGAGTTAAGGATTATTAATCGGCATACTATTACAATTAAATTTTTCTTATAAAATATATAAAATATTCAATTTTATATTTTGAGAAGGTATTATTTTTCTTACAACTAGTGATAATGTAATTTGTTTGGCACCTTCATTAATTATTAGAGAATGTGAGATTATTGAAAGTATTAAATATTTTTATCATACTCTAGCAAAATGTTTCTTAATAAGAATTAGTGTTTATTTTTTATAACAATTAAGAGTGCTGTTATAATTAAATGTCTACGTGGTTATACTTTGTAATATAATTAATATATTTTTTTTCATTTTTAATAAAATTAAATTATACTTAATTTTATATTGTTTTTTCTGTAAATTTTATCTTTTACTTATTATTATTTTAATAAATAAAATACTTTTTTATTTCTATAGTTTTAACTGAAAAATTTTTTTAAGAAAATTAAGAAAGTAACAATAAAATATATTAATTTAATTTTTTTAAGCGGAAAATTTGTCTATTTTAAAGAAAATTATTTAAAATATATTAAAAAAAACATATACTGCATAAAAATATATCGATAATAAAATATGTAATATTTTATGTTTTTTGGAGTTATTAATGATTTTTTTTCTTCTAAAAAAAATAATATTAATTTGTTTAATATTATACGTTCCAAAGTCGTTTTCAATATCAGAACCTGTACCTGATATCTATTTCCAATCTTCTTCAAAAATAAATAATACATTGCACAACCAAAATGAAAAATTAGGTTATGCTTTAGGTGTTTCATTAGGTAATTATGTGAATCAATCTTTTGAAAAACAAAAAAAATTGGGTATTAAATTAGATAAAAATAGTCTTTTAAAAGGAATAGAAGATGCTATTTCTGGTAATTTAAAACTTTCACATCAAGAAATCTTTTCAATTCTCAAGAAGTTCGAAGAAAAATTAAAAAATGCAAATAAAGTTGAATTTAAAAAAAATGCAAAAGAAAACTTCATTCAAGGCGAACTTTATATGAAAAATTTTTCTAAAATGAAGGATGTCAAGAAAACCTCTAGTGGTCTCTTATATTTTATAGAAAGAGAAGGAGAGGGCGAGATATTGACAAATGATGCAAAAATTACTGTGCATTATAAAGGTACACTAATTAATGGAATAGAATTTGATAATTCTTATAGCAGAGGGAAACCTATATCATTGATGTTAAAAGATGTTATATTAGGTTGGCAAGAAGGTTTAAAATATATAAAAAAAGGCGGTAAAATAAAATTAGTAATACCACCTAATTTGGCATATGGAGAAAAAGAAGTTAATGGAATTCCAAAAAACTCTACTTTAATTTTTGACATAGAATTATTAGATGTAGTTAATACACTATAGTATACTATCATCTTGATTTTCAATTTTTACAATCTGATGTAATTAAATATTATTCTACAAGTATTTTGGTATAAAATTTTAAATATGAATTATACGATATTAGTAACAGGCGCTGCCTATGGAACACAAAATTCTAGCACTGCTTTTTTATTTTGTAAGTCTTTATTAAAAACAAAACATACATTACACAGTATATTCTTTTATTGTGATGGAGTCCTTAATGCTAATAGTATGACTCAACCGGCAACTGATGAATTCAACTTAATTAAAGCATGGCAGGGATTAAACAAAAAACATAAAGTAAAATTATATGTTTGTTATAGTGCTGCTTTAAGAAGAGGTGTTATAGAAGATGAAAAAATATTAAATATGCATGTTAAAAAAGGTAATCTAGCGTTTTTCTTTGAATTAAGTGGTTTAGTAGAACTAGCTAATTCTATAAAAATATGTGATCGAATAATACAATTTTAATTTGGTATATTTATTATAATGAAAATGCTTGCTTTTGTTTTTTCCCATGCTCCACATGGAACTAGTTTTGGTAGAGAAGGATTAGATGCTATTTTTAGCATTTCATCAATTTTTAAAAAGATAAGTTTGTTTTTTATTGGTGATGGTGTTTTACAGTTAATTAATAGTCATCAATCAGAAAATATTTTATCTCGCAATTATACATCTTCTTTTTCTATACTATCTTTTTATAATATAAAAGACTTCTATTGTTGTAAAGCATCATTAATTGAACGAGGATTAAGCAATAACAATTTTATATTAAATATAAATATATTAGATTCATATATGTTACGTTCAAAATTAGATAATTATGATGCAATTATGAATTTTTAAGGTTTATGAATATGTTACATACTTTAATGAAATCTCCTTTTGAAACTAATATTTCTCTTCTTATTAGTATGTTAAAAAAATCAGATGATTTTTTAGCACTTCAAGATGGTGTACTGATTGGATTAAAAGATAATATTTTTTTAAAAAGTATTATTATTTCTTCAGTAAAATTATATCTTATAAAAGAAGATGTTTATGCACGGGGGATTCATAAAAACATCTCTAAAAAATTTGTTTTAATAAGCTATATTCATTTCGTTTCATTAACACTTAAACATAAGAAACAAATGACTTGGTAAAAAATTCTGAGTTATTTTAATTTAAATATCCAATCCTAAAATTCTTCATGATAATAGAAAATATTTTTTATTTATATTATTTTGATATTTTTTCAGAAAATCAATTGAAATAATAGGAGTTTTTTTATGGCCACAGTAAATCAATTGGTCCGCAAACCTCGTGTACGAAAAGTTATTAAAAGTAATGTTCCCGCATTAGGAAAGAGTCCTCAAAAAAGAGGTGTGTGTATTAGAGTTTATACTACAACACCTAAAAAACCTAATTCAGCTTTACGTAAAGTATGTCGTGTAAGATTGACTAATGGTTTTGAAGTAACTGCTTACATTGGAGGTGAAGGTCATAATTTACAAGAACATTCTGTTATTTTAATACGAGGAGGTCGTGTGAAAGATTTACCTGGAGTGCGATATCATGTTGTTAGAGGATCACTCGATTGTGCTGGTGTTAAAGAACGTAAACAGGGTCGTTCTAAATACGGCGTAAAGAAAGTAAAAGTATAAAAAAATATTATTTATATATTGTTCATTTAATAGGAGTTTTCTATGCCACGTCGTCGTATTATCAGTACTCGAAAAATTTTACCAGATCCAAAATTTTCTTCAGAATTACTAGCTAAATTTATTAATATTCTTATGGTAAATGGTAAAAAATCTATTGCTGAAGTGATTGTTTATACTGCCTTAAAAAATTTATCTAAACGTACAGATAAAAAAGAACTAGAGGCATTTGAAATAGCTTTAGAACATGTACGTCCAACAGTAGAAGTAAAATCTCGTCGAGTTGGCGGCTCAACATATCAAGTACCTGTTGAAGTGCGTCCAGTACGTCGTAATGCTTTAGCTATGCGTTGGATCGTAGAATCTGCACGCAAGCGTGCTGATAAATCTATGTCTTTGCGTTTGTCTAATGAACTTTACGATGCTTTAGAAAATAAAGGTACAGCAGTTAAGAAAAGAGAAGAAGTTCATCGTATGGCAGAAGCTAATAAAGCTTTTGCTCATTATCGTTGGTAAAATTATTAAAGTATTTTTTGCATTACTTATAAATTATATTGAGGCAATTATCTCAATTCGGCTGATGAGGTCCAATTTTTCAAAACCTAAAAAATGAGAGAAAGATAATGTCTCGTACAACACCTATTTCTCGATATCGTAATATTGGAATTAGTGCACATATAGATGCAGGTAAAACAACTACCACCGAAAGAATTTTATTTTATACAGGAATTAATCATAAAATTGGCGAAGTTCATGATGGTGCAGCTACTATGGATTGGATGGAACAAGAACAAGAAAGAGGAATTACTATTACATCAGCTGCTACTACCACATTTTGGAGTGGGATGGCTAAACAATTTAAACCACATAGAATTAATATTATTGATACACCTGGACACGTGGATTTTACTATTGAAGTAGAGCGTTCTATGCGTGTTTTAGACGGTGCTGTTATGGTTTATTGTGCAGTTGGAGGCGTCCAACCGCAATCAGAAACTGTATGGCGTCAAGCAAATAAATATAACGTTCCTCGTATAGCATTTATAAATAAAATGGATCGTATGGGTGCGAATTTTTTAAAAGTAGTAAAACAAATTAAAACACGCTTAGGTGCTAACCCTGTTCCTTTACAGTTAGCTATTGGATCAGAAGATACTTTTGTTGGTGTTGTTGATTTAATTAAAATGAAAGCTGTTCATTGGAAAGAATCTGATCAAGGTTTGACATTTATTTATAATGAAATTCCCAAAGATATGATTGAATTGTCAAAAAAATGGAATCAAAATTTAATTGAGTCTGCCGTGGAATCTAATGAAGATCTTTTAGAAAAATATTTAAATGGAGTTCAGCTATCTGAAAGTGAAATTAAATCTGCATTGCGGAAACGTGCTTTAAATAGTGAAATCATACTTATTACTTGTGGATCAGCCTTTAAAAATAAAGGAGTGCAAGCTTTATTAGATGCAGTAATTGAATATTTGCCTGCTCCTAATGATGTTCAAGATATTAAAGGTGTCTTAAACAATAGTGAACACACTATAGCTATAAGACATTCAGATGACGAAGCTCCTTTTTCTGCTTTAGCTTTTAAAATTGCTAATGATCCATTTGTAGGAAATTTAACATTTTTTCGTGTGTATTCAGGAGTAGTCAAGTCTGGAGATACTGTATTTAATTCTGTAAAGTCTCAGCGAGAAAGATTTGGTAGAATTGTTCAAATGCATGCTAATAAAAGAGAAGAGATAAAAGAAGTACATGCAGGTGACATAGCAGCTGCTATTGGTTTGAAAGATGTTACTACTGGTGATACCTTATGTGATTTAAATCAACCAATTATATTAGAACGTATGGAGTTTCCTGAACCAGTAATATCTATTTCTGTAGAACCTAGAACTAAAGCTGATCAAGAAAAAATGGGTTTAGCATTAGGTCGATTAGCAAAAGAAGATCCTTCTTTTCGAGTACGAACTGATCAAGAATCTAATCAAACAATCATTTCTGGAATGGGTGAATTACATTTAGAAATTATTATTGATCGTATGAAACGAGAGTTTAGTGTTGATGCTAACATTGGAAAACCACAAGTTGCATATCGTGAAACTATTCTCAATAAAGTTGAGGATATTGAAGGTAAACATATTAAACAATCGGGGGGAAGGGGTCAGTATGGTCATGTTGTTATAGAATTATTTCCACTAGAACCAGGAGGAAAAGGATATTCATTTATTAATGATATTAAAGGAGGAGTTATACCTAGTGAATACATTTCAGCAGTTGATAAAGGAATTCAAGAACAATTGAAATGTGGCCCATTATCTGGTTATCCTGTAGTTGATATTGGGGTACGTCTTTATTTTGGTTCTTATCATGATGTTGATTCATCTGAATTAGCTTTTAAGTTAGCCGCTTCTATCGCATTTAAAACTGGTTTTAAAAAAGCAAAACCGATTTTACTAGAACCAATTATGAAAGTTGAAGTAGAAACACCAGATGACTATATGGGAGATGTTATAGGTGATTTAAATCGTCGTAGAGGTATTATTGAAGGGATGAAAGATTTGTCTGTTAGTAAAATTATTAACGCGTGTGTTCCTTTATCTGAAATGTTTGGTTATGCTACTGATTTACGCTCTCAAACTCAAGGAAGAGCTTCTTATTCTATGGAGTTCTTGAAATATGTAGAAGCTCCATCTAATATTTCTAAAGATATTATTGAAAGAAGAGAAAAGTAGAAGTTTTCTTATATAATGTATACAATATTTTTATTTGTAATAAATGTTTTAATATAAGGTAAACAGAATGTCTAAAGAAAGATTTCAACGTTTAAAACCTCACATAAACGTAGGTACAATCGGTCATGTAGATCATGGAAAAACAACGTTAACTGCAGCTATTACAACTGTTTTATCTAAAAAATTCGGTGGTTCTGCACGTGCTTTTGATCAAATCGATAATGCACCAGAAGAAAAAGCAAGAGGTATTACTATTAATACCTCTCATGTAGAATATGATACTGAGTTCAGACACTATGCTCATGTAGATTGTCCAGGACATGCTGATTATATAAAAAATATGATTACTGGTGCAGCGCAAATGGATGGTGCAATTTTAGTTGTTGCAGCAACTGATGGACCAATGCCCCAAACTCGTGAACATATTTTACTTGGAAGACAAGTAGGTGTACCGTATATTATTGTTTTTCTCAATAAGTGTGATATGGTAGATGATGACGAACTACTAGAACTAGTAGAAATGGAAGTTCGTGACTTATTAACACAATATGATTTTCCTGGAGATGACACTCCTATAATTCGTGGTTCAGCTCTTAAAGCATTAGAAGGTGTTCCTGAATGGGAGTCAAAAATAATTGATTTATCTAAATTTTTAGATAGTTATATTCCTGAACCAAAACGAGCAGTAGATCAACCTTTTTTATTACCAATAGAAGATGTTTTTTCTATATCAGGAAGAGGTACAGTTGTCACTGGACGAGTAGAAAAAGGTGTGATTAAAGTGGGTGAAGAAGTTGAAATTGTAGGAATAAAAAAAACAACTAAAACCACTTGTACAGGTGTAGAAATGTTTAGAAAGTTATTAGATGAAGGTCGTGCTGGAGAAAACGTAGGCGTTTTGCTTCGCGGTACAAAGCGTGATGAAATTGAAAGAGGTCAAGTTTTAGCTAAACCAGGTAGTATTCATCCACATACAACATTTGAGTCTGAAGTTTATGTTCTATCCAAAGAAGAAGGTGGGCGTCATACTCCATTTTTTAAAGGATATCGTCCTCAGTTTTATTTTAGAACTACTGATGTAACAGGTTCCATTGAATTACCTGAAGGCATTGAAATGGTTATGCCAGGAGACAATATAAAAATGACTGTTACTTTAATTAATCCTATTGCAATGACTGATGGATTACGATTTGCTATACGTGAAGGTGGTCGTACTGTGGGAGCTGGTGTAGTATCTAAAGTTTTACTTTAAGATTTTATATTTAAAATATTTTTATATTGATATTTAGTTGAATTTATTAAGAAAAGAGTATAAAATGCTCTTTTCTTGATTATTGTTATTTATATCTCATAAAGAAAATACTATTTTTTCTAATATAATTATCAATTAAAAATTAATTTTTTATATTATAAAAAAATTATATAAATCAATACCGTAAATGTATTAAAATACTTTAAAAAAATACTCCTGATATAGGAGTTATATAGTAATAATTAATTATATCTACTTTCGAATAATATATATTTATTCAAAGCAGATCAAATTTTCATTTGTAAATAATTGGAGTTCTGGTCTGATGCAGAACCAAAGAATTCGTATTCGTTTAAAAGCCTTTGATCATAGATTAATTGATCAATCAACAACAGAAATTGTTGAAACAGCAAAAAGAACTGGTGCACAAGTACGTGGACCAATTCCTCTTCCAACTCGTAAAGAACGTTTTACTATTTTAGTTTCTCCACATGTAAACAAGGATGCACGTGATCAGTATGAAATGCGTACACATAAACGTTTAATTGATATAGTAGAACCTACTGAAAAAACTGTTGATGCACTAATGCGGTTAGATCTAGCTGCCGGAGTAGATGTGCAAATTAGTTTAGGTTAATCAGATAAACATGATTAGGGTATTGAATAAATGATTGGTTTAGTTGGTAAAAAAATAGGAATGACTCGTATTTTCACGAAAGAAGGTTCTTCAGTTCCTGTTACAGTAATTGAACTAAAAGAAAATCGAATTACACAAGTAAAAAATATCAATACTGATTGTTATTGTGCTATTCAAGTAACAACTGGTGCAAAAAAAACGAATAGATTAACAAAACCACAAGCAGGACATTTTTTAAAATCTGGTGTTATTCCTGGTCGTGGTTTATGGGAATTTAGAATTAATAGAGATAAAACTTTTCAAGTTGGACAAAGTATTACAATGAATGTTTTTAATAATGTAAAAAAAGTGGATGTTACAGGTATTTCTAAAGGAAAAGGTTTTTGTGGTACAGTAAAACGTTGGAACTTTCATACTCAAGATGCTACACATGGAAACTCTTTGTCTCATAGAGTTCCTGGTTCTATTGGTCAGAATCAAACTCCGGGTAGAGTATTTAAAGGTAAAAAAATGGCAGGTCAACTAGGAAACAATCGTGTTACTGTGCAAAGTTTAAACATAGTACATATCGATGAACAGAAAAATCTTCTTTTGGTAAAAGGTGCTGTTCCCGGTGCTATTGGTAGTGATCTTATCGTTAAACCAGCTATTAAGGTGTAAGCAGTGAGGAGTAAAGCATGGAATTAGTAGTTAAAGACGGACAAAGTGTTATTAGTGTTTCTGAGGTTATCTTTTCTCGTGATTTCAATGAAGCTCTAATTCATCAAGTCGTTATTGCTTATTCAGCATCTACTCGTCAAGGTACGAGAGCGCAAAAAAGTCGTGCTGAGGTTTCTGGATCAGGTAGAAAACCATGGCGTCAAAAAGGTACAGGTCGTGCACGAGCAGGATCATTTAGAAGTCCAATTTGGCGGTCAGGTGGTGTTACATTTGCTGCGAAACCGCAAGAATATAGTCAGAAAGTTAATAAAAAGATGTATCGTGGTGCATTAAAAAGCATTTTTTCTGAATTAATACGTCAAAAAAGATTAATAGTTTTTAAAAATTTTTCATTAGATTTACCTAAAACAAAACTTTTAGTTCAGAAATTACAAGATATCAATTTAAAAAATGTCCTAATTATTACTAATAAAATAGATAATAATTTATTTCTTGCATCTAGAAATCTATATTCAGTTGATGTGAAAGATGTTCATTCTATAGATCCTGTTAGTTTGATTGCTTTTGAGCATGTTATTATTACTGTTGAAGCAGTGAAAAAAATAGAGGAAATACTTTCATGATTTCTGAAGAACGTTTGCTAAAAATATTACTTTCTCCACATGTATCTGAAAAATCATCGATATCTATAGAAAAATTTAATACCGTTGTTCTAAAAGTTTTAAATAACGCTACGAAATATGAAATTAAATGTGCAGTAAAAAAAATATTTAATGTGGAAGTTGATAGTATAAAAACATTAAAAGTTAAAGGGAAAAAAAAACGTCAATCTAATCGTATTATTCAAAGAAGTAACTGGAAGAAAGCGTATATTAAAGTTAAAAAAGGGTATAATTTAGATTTCATAGGCAATACAGAGTAGTCGGAGGACAAAACAATGGCAATTGTTAAATGCAAACCGACATCTCCGGGTCGTCGCCACGTTATTAAAGTTGTTCATACAGAATTATATAAAGGAAAACCATATTCTTTATTACTAAGAAAAAAAAGTAAAAGCGGAGGACGTAATAATAATGGTAGGATTACAACTCGTCATATCGGTGGCGGACATAAAAGAGCGTATCGTATTATAGATTTTAAAAGAAATAAAGATGGTATCGAAGCTACTGTAGAAAGATTAGAATATGATCCTAATCGTTCTTCTAACATTGCTTTAATATTGTATAAGGATGGTGAAAGAAACTATATTTTAGCTCCCAAACATTTAAAGATAGGAGAAACTATAATATCTGGTGTACATTCTCCTATTAAAGTAGGAAATTCTTTGCCACTTAAAAATATTCCAGTAGGTACATTTATTCATAATGTAGAAATGAGGCCTGGAAAAGGTGGTCAAATAGCTCGTTCTGCAGGAAGTTATGTGCAACTAGTAGCATTTGATGAAGAATATGCTACTTTAAGATTACGCTCTGGTGAAATGAGAAAAACTAAATCTGATTGCAGAGCTACTATTGGTGAAGTAGGTAATGCCGAACATATGTTAAAAGTTTTAGGAAAAGCGGGAGCTTCTCGTTGGATAGGTATACGTCCTACTGTACGTGGTACAGCTATGAATCCTGTCGATCATCCTCATGGTGGTGGTGAAGGAAAAAATTTTGGTAAGCATCCAGTTACTCCATGGGGAATTCAGACAAAAGGTAAAAAAACTCGTAAAAATAAACGTACTGAAAAATTTATTTTACGTCATCGTAGAAAATAATTATTGTAAGGATCATTTTATGCCACGTTCTCTTAAGAAAGGTCCTTTTATCGATGCAAGTTTGTTGAACAAAGTAGAAAAATCAGTAAAATTAAATGATAAAAAACCTATTAAAACATGGTCAAGACGTTCAACAATCTTTCCAAATATGGTAGGTTTAACAATATCTATTCATAATGGTCGTAATCATATTCCTGTTTTTATTACTGAAGAAATGGTTGGACATAAACTAGGTGAGTTTTCTTTAACTCGTACTTACAGAGGGCATACTGCTGATAAAAAAGTAAAAAAACGATAATTTAAAAAAATATAAAAGAGGAGTACATGGAAACTTTAGCTCAACATCGTCAAGCACGTTCTTCAGCTCAAAAAGTTCGTTTAATTGTAGATTTAATTCGTGGAAAAAAAGTTCCACAAGCATTAAACATTTTAACTTATACTAATAAAAAAGCTGCGATTTTAGTAAAAAAAGTTCTTGAATCAGCTATAGCAAATGCAGAACATAATGATGGTGTCGATATAGATAAATTAAGAATTAAAAAAATATTTGTTAATGAAGGTTCAACAATGAAAAGAATGATGCCACGTGCTAAAGGACGTGCAGATCGTATTTTAAAACGTACTAGTCACATTACTGTCGTTGTGTCTGATCGTTAACATTGAGGAGAATCAGTGATGGGTCAGAAAGTACATCCTAATGGTATGCGATTGGGTATAATAAAAAAATGGAATTCTGTTTGGTTTGCTAATACTAAAGATTTTGCTGATCATCTAGATAGTGATCATAAAGTTCGTCAATTTTTAATGAAAAAACTAGAAAAAGCATCTATTTCTCGAATTATTATTGAAAGACCAGCTAAAAGTATTCGAATTACAATTTATACTGCTAGACCTGGTATTGTTATTGGTAAAAAAGGTGAAGACGTAGAAAAATTAAGAGTAGCTATTGCTCAAATTACTAGTGTACCAGTTCAAATTAATATTTCTGAAGTACGTAAACCTGAATTAGATGCTAAACTTGTTTCTGATAGTATTACTTCTCAGTTAGAACGAAGAGTTATGTTTCGACGTGCTATGAAAAGATCAGTTCAAAATGCAATGAGACAAGGTGCTAAAGGTATTAAAGTTGAAGTTAGCGGACGTTTAGGAGGAGCTGAAATAGCTCGTAGAGAATGGTATAGGGAAGGAAGAGTTCCTTTACATACTTTACGCGCAGAGATTGATTATAGTGTTTCAGAGGCTCACACAACATATGGTGTTATAGGTGTTAAAGTATGGATTTTTAAAGGTGAAATATTAGGTGGTATGGCAACCGTTGAAAGATTAGAAAAACCTGCTGTTCAAATAAAAAAGCAATATCGTAAAAATAGAAAGTAATAGAGAGAAGCTTATAATGTTACAACCAAAACGTACTAAATTTCGCAAAATGCATAAAGGACGAAATCGTGGTTTAGCTTCTGGTACTGATATTAATTTTGGTTCTTTTGGTTTGCAGGCTATTGATAGAGGACGTTTAACTGCTCGTCAAATTGAATCTGCACGAAGAGCTATAACTCGTTGTATTAAAAGACAAGGAAAAATGTGGATACGTGTATTTCCTGATAAACCTATAACTCAAAAACCATTAGAAGTAAGAATGGGTAAAGGGAAAGGTAATGTGGAATATTGGGTCGCTCTAGTACAACCTGGTAAAATTCTTTATGAATTAGATGGGGTTACTGAAGAAGAATCTCGTGAAGCATTTAAGCTAGCAGCAGCAAAGTTGCCAATTAAAACTACTTTTGTAACTAAGATGGTGACGTGATGAAGGAAATAGTAGAATTTAGAAAAAAAAATAAAAAAGATCTTTACATTGAACTTTTACAATTATTGCGAGAACAATTTAATCTTCGTATGCAATCTGTTTCTGGAAAGTTAAAACAGCCTCATTTACTACGAACAGTGCGACGAAATATTGCACAAGTAAAGACTTTGTTAGATGAAAAGGAAAAAGTAAAATAATGGAAAAAATTCGAACTTTACAGGGTCGTGTAATAAGTAATAAGATGCAAAAATCTGCTGTTGTAGCAATTGAACGTTTTGTCAAACATATTATTTACGGAAAATTTATAAAACGTACTACAAAATTACATATTCATGATGAAAAAAATGAATGTACCGTAGGTGATTGGATAGAAATTCGGGAATCTCGTCCTATTTCTAAAACAAAATCTTGGATTTTAGTGCGTATTATTGAAAAAACAGTTTTTTAAAAAAACAAAAATATAAACAAATATAAGTCTGCTGATGTTTTCTGTTCATAAAATCTAAGTAGTGTTATAATAAAATTATTTTTAATTATTAGCTTGTTTATCTATTTTAATTAAAATAATTGGAGTGTTATAAATATGATTCAAGAACAAACTATTCTTCATGTAGCTGATAATTCTGGTGCACGATCTGCAATGTGTATCAAAGTTTTAGGTGGTTCGCGTCGTCGTTATGCAGGCATCGGTGATGTTATTAAAATTACAATTAAAGAAGCAATACCTAGGGGAAAAGTAAAAAAAGGAGAAGTTCTTAAAGCAGTAGTAGTGAGAACTAAAAAAGGAGTTAGACGATCTGATGGTTCTGTTATTCGATTTGATACGAATTCTTGTGTTGTACTAAACAATAATGAACAACCTATTGGAACTCGTATTTTTGGACCTGTTACTCGTGAATTAAGAACAGAAAAGTTTATGAAAATTATTTCGCTAGCTCCTGAAGTTCTTTAGTAATACAATCTAGAAGGAATAAAAAATGGCATCAAAATTGCGCCGGAATGATACAGTTATTATATTAACGGGAAAAGATAAAGGAAAAACAGGAACTATAAAAAATTTTTTATCTTTAAATAAAGTGATTATTAAGGGATTAAATTTAATTAAAAAACATCAAAAACCAGTTCCATCTCAAAACAAAAGTGGCGGTATTATAGAAAAAGAAGCACCTATTCACATATCAAACATTGCTATTTTGAATCCTGAATCTAATAAATCAGATCGTATTGGTTTTAGATTTGAAGAAGGAAAAAAAGTTCGGTTTTTTAAATCTAATAGTAAAACGATTTAATAGTTTGGAGTAATATGATGGCAACATTATATAATTATTATAAGTCAAAAGTCATCAAACAGCTTATGGTTAAACTAAATTACAGTTCTGTTATGCAAGTTCCTAAAATTGATAAAATAACCTTAAATATGGGTGTGGGTGCTGCTGCTTCTGATAAAAAAATTTTAGATAATGCTATTTTAGATTTAACAGCGATATCCGGACAAAAACCACTAATTACTAAAGCTCGTAAATCTGTTGCTGGTTTTAAAATTCGACAAGGTTATCCTATTGGATGCAAAGTTACACTACGTGGTCAGAAAAAATGGGATTTTTTTGAGCGTTTAATTATTATTGCTGTTCCGCGTATTCGTGATTTTCGTGGATTATCAAGCAATTCTTTTGATGGACAAGGAAATTATAGTTTTGGAATACGGGAGCAAATTATTTTTCCTGAAATTGATTATGATAAAATTGATCGAGTTCGTGGATTAGACGTAACAATAACTACTAGTGCTAAATCTGATCATGAAGCTCGTTTATTATTATCTGCTTTTAATTTTCCTTTTCGTAAGTAAAAAAGGCTATGCAATGGCTAAACAATCAATGAAAGCACGTGAAGTAAAACGTATAAAACTAGCTAATAAATTTTATACACAACGTAATGAACTAAAAAATATTATTTCTAACATGAATTTGACAGAGGAAGAACGTTGGAATGCAGTTCTTAAGCTGCAATCTTTTCCACGTGATTCCAGTCCATCGCGTCAGAGAAATAGATGTCGTCAAACAGGTCGTCCACACGCTTTTTTGCGTAAATTTGGATTGAGTCGTATCAAAGTCAGAGAAGCTGCTATGAAAGGTGAAATACCTGGTTTAAAAAAAGCAAGTTGGTAAAATACACTTTTTTAGGTTTTGGAGTTTAAAATGAGCATGCAAGACCCGGTAGCAGATATGTTGACTCGTATTCGAAATGGTCAATCAGCTAATAAATATTCTGTTAAAATGCCTTTATCCAGATTAAAACAATCAATTATTAAATTATTAAAAAAAGAAGGTTATATTCAAGATTATAAGATTTTGGGTAATGTGAAATTAGAATTAGAAGTAGTTCTAAAATATTTTCAAGGAAAACCAGTAGTAGAAATGATCCAACGTATTAGTCGTCCTAGTTTACGAATATATAAAAATAAAAATAATTTGCCTAAGGTTATGTCCGGTTTAGGAATAGCAGTAATTTCTACTTCTAAAGGAGTTATGACAGACCGAGTAGCTCGTCAAGCAGGTCTTGGCGGTGAAATTATTTGTTATGTAGCTTAATGGAGGAAGAATGTCTCGTGTTGCTAAATGTCCAATTGTTGTTCCTTCCGATATTAGTATTCAATTAAATTTGCAGGATATATCAATTAAAGGAAAATATGGTCATCTTTCACGTACTATTCATGAATCAGTTAAAATTGAATATTTAAATAATAAAATAATTTTTTCGCCACATTCAGGTTTTTCTAATAGTTGGGCGCACGCAGGAACTTCAAGAGCTCTTGTCAATTCTATGATTATAGGTGTTTCTAAAAAATTTAGTAAAAAATTACAATTATCTGGAGTTGGTTATCGTGTTTCAATAACAAAAGGCGAGATAATCAATATGTCATTAGGTTATTCTCATATAATTACATATTATCTACCTAAAGGTATTAATGCAGAAAATCCATCTCCGACAGAAATTATTATTCAAGGAATAGATAAACAATTAGTCGGACAAATTGCAGCTAATTTACGTTCCTATCGTATACCAGAACCTTATAAAGGAAAAGGTATACGATATTCAGATGAAATCGTACGTATAAAAGAGGCTAAAAAGAAATAAAAATGGTCTTTTCCAGTAAAAATAAAATAATTTCTCGTATACGCCGTTCTATAAAAACACGTTGTAAAATTAAAAAATTAGGTGCTATTCGATTAGTTGTACATCGTACTTCACGTCATATGTATGCTCAAATAATTTCTTCTGCAGAATCGAAAGTATTAGCATTTGCTTCAACGTTAGAAAAAAAAATCAATCGCAGTTTGAAATATACAGGAAATAAAGAAGCTGCAGAAAAAATAGGCAAAATTATTGCAGAACGCGCTTTGTCAAAAGGAATAGATCGTGTTTCTTTTGATCGATCTGGTTTTAAATATCATGGTCGTATACAAGTTTTAGCTGAATCTGCACGTGAAGTTGGACTAAAGTTTTAAGGCGAAAATTACAGAATGTCTAATATTGAAAAAAAAAATAATAGTGATTTACAAGAAAAATTAATTACAGTCAATCGTGTTTCAAAAACTGTTAAAGGTGGTCGTATATTTTCTTTTACAGCATTAACTGTCGTAGGAAATGGAGATGGACGAGTTGGTTTTGGTTATGGAAAAGCGCGAGAAGTCCCTGCAGCTATTCAGAAAGCTATGGAAAAGGCTAGACGTAACATGATTACGATACCGTTAGTTAATAAAACTTTACAACATTCATTAAAAGGCTCTCATACTGGGTCAAATATTTTTATGAAGCCTGCTTCTGATGGAACTGGAATTATTGCGGGAGGAGCTATGCGTGCAGTTTTAGAGGTAGCAGGAATACATAATGTGTTAGCCAAAACTTATGGTTCTACTAATCCAATCAATGTAGTACGAGCTACTATGAATGGTTTAGTTAACATGAAATCTCCAGAAATGATAGCTGCTAAAAGAAATAAACGTATTAAAGATATATTAGGATAAATTATATTTAATGAAAAATATAAAAATCACTCAAATAAAAAGTGCCATAGGAAGATTGCCTAAGCATAAAAAAACATTGATTGGACTTGGATTACGTTATATCGGACATACTGTTGTACGTGAAGATACACCATCCATTCAAGGAATGATTAAAAAAATTTCTTATCTTTTAAAAATACAAGAGGAATAAAATATGCATTTAAATACTCTTTCTCCAGCAAACGGAGCGCGTCAAAATCAAAAAAGATTAGGTCGTGGTATCGGTTCGGGATTTGGAAAAACTTCTGGTCGCGGTCATAAAGGTCAAAAATCTAGAACAGGAAGTAGTATTCGTCGTGGTTTCGAAGGAGGACAAATGCCTTTATATAGAAGACTTCCTAAGTTTGGTTTTAATTCTAGAAAAAAAAATATTACAACGGAAGTTCGTTTATCAGATTTATCAAATTTATCTACAAACATTATTGATCTTAATATATTAAAACAAGAAAATATTATCAAAAAAAATATCAAATATGCCAAGATAATTCTTGCAGGGAAATTAAAAGCATCCTTAATCATTCGAGGTTTACGTGTTACTAAAGGTGCTCGTTCTGCAATTGAAAATTCTGGTGGCAAAGTGGAAGGATAAGCCGTAAATAATGGTTAAGAAATTAGGATTAAATTTTAAAAATAATAAAAAAAGTTTTAGTGAACTAAAACAGAGAATTATTTTTCTAATAGTAGCTATCATCGTTTTTCGTATTGGTTCTTTTATTCCGATTCCTGGAATTAATACTACGATTTTATCTAAAATATTGAACGAACAAAAAGGCACTATTGTTGATATGTTTAATATGTTTTCTGGTGGTGCTTTAAGTCGTGCTTCTATTTTTGCTTTAGGAATCATGCCCTATATATCAGCTTCTATTATTATTCAACTACTTACATTAGTATATCCCACTTTATCTGAAATCAAAAAAGAAGGAGAATCTGGACGCCATAAAATCAATCAGTATACTAGATATGCCACTTTAGTCTTAGCTCTTGTGCAGTCTATTGGAATTGCTACTACACTTCCTAATACAACAGGAATGCATGCAATTATAATAAATACTGATTTTTGTTTTTATTTAATTGCTATTATAAGTTTAGTAACGGGTACTATGTTTTTAATGTGGTTAGGGGAATTAATTACAGAATATGGTATTGGTAATGGTATTTCAATCATTATTTTTATAGGAATTATAGCTGGATTACCATCAGCTATCGGAAATACTATTGAAAAAACTAGACAAGGGGATTTACATCTTGCATTGTTTTTATTTATTTTACTATTAATTTTTTTAGTGATTTTTCTTGTTGTCTTTATGGAAAGAGGACAGAGAAAAATTATTGTACATTATGCACAGCGTCAACAAGGTCGACGTATCTATTCCGCTCAAAGTACTCATTTACCTTTAAAAATTAATATGTCTGGTGTTATACCTGCAATTTTTGCTTCTAGTATTGTTCTATTTCCTCCAACTATTATATCTTGGTTTAAAGTAAATAACGAGTGGTTAAAAACCATATCATTTTATTTGCAACCTAATCAATCCTTATATTTAATTTTATATATATCTGCAATAGTATTTTTTTGTTTTTTTTATACAAGTTTAGTATTTAATCCCCGTGAAACAGCAGATAATTTAAAGAAATCAGGAGCTTTTATTTCAGGAATTAGACCTGGTGAACAAACAGCAAAATATATTAATAAAATTATGTTAAGATTAACATTATTTGGTTCTTTGTATATTACATTTATTTGTTTAATCCCAGAATTTATGCGAAGCGCTATGAATGTTCCTTTTTATTTTGGTGGGACTTCATTGTTAATTGTTGTAGTAGTTATTATGGATTTTATTACTCAAATTCAAACACTGATAATGTCTAATCAATATGAATCTATGCTAAAAAAAGCTAATTTAAACTAAATATTTTATATAAGAAAATTCAAGGGTACAAAATGAAGGTACAAGCTTCTGTAAAAATACTTTGTCGAAATTGTAAAATAATAAGAAGAAATAATGTTGTAAGAGTTATTTGTAGCAATGATCCAAAACATAAACAGCGTCAGGGTTGATAATTTTTATTAATTGAAATATTTTTTTAGTATTAATTATTATCTTTAATTTTATAAATACATGTAAAATATATTCATAAGGTCTTATAATATGGCACGTATTGCAGGTATTAATATTCCTGAACATAAACATACTTTAATTGCATTAACTGCAATATATGGAATTGGTAGAAAACGTTCTAAAGAAATTTGTTCTATTACAAATATTTCTGAATACTCTAAGATTATAGATTTAAATGAAGAACAAATTGACCTTTTAAGAACACATGTTGCAAAATATGTTATTGAAGGTGATTTAAGAAGAGAAAGAACTCTCAATATTAAGCGTCTAATTGATCTAAGTTGTTATCGTGGTCTGCGTCATCGTAGAAGTCTTCCAGTACATGGACAAAGAACTAAAACTAATGCTAGAACTTGTAAAGGTCCTCGAAAACCAATAAAAAAATAATTAGGTAAGATTAATCATGGTAAAAAATTCAGTATCTGTTCGTACGCGTAAACGAGTAAAAAAACAAATTTTAGATGGAATAGCTCATATTCATGCATCTTTTAACAACACCATTGTGACTATTACTGATAGACAAGGTAATGCTTTAGGTTGGGCAACTTCTGGAGGTTCTGGTTTTAGAGGTTCTCGAAAATCTACTCCTTTTGCAGCACAAGTTGCCGCCGAACGTTGTGCAGAAATAGTAAAAGACTATGGTATAAAAAATTTAGAGGTGATGGTTAAAGGTCCAGGTCCAGGTAGAGAATCTACAATTCGAGCTTTAAATGCAGCTGGATTTCGTATTACAAATATCACTGATGTGACACCGATTCCTCATAATGGTTGCCGTCCTCCCAAAAAACGTCGAGTATGATTTTTAGGGATTCTTGGAGAACAACATGGCAAAATATTTAGGCCCGAAATTAAAATTAAGTCGACGTGAAGGTACTGATTTATTTCTTAAATCAGGACTCCGTCCAATAGAATCAAAATGTAAATTAGAACAGCCTCCTGGACAACATGGTATTCGAAAACCTAGATTATCTGATTATGCGATTCAATTGCGTGAAAAACAAAAAGTGCGTCGTTTATACGGTATTTTAGAAAGACAATTTAAAATATATTATAAACTAGCAGCTAGTTTAAAAGGCAATACCGGAGCAAATTTATTACAGTTACTAGAATCTAGATTAGATAATGTAGTTTATCGTATGGGTTTTGGTTGTACTCGTTCTGAAGCAAGACAATTAATTAATCATAAATCTATTATGGTAAATAATAAAGTTGTTAATATTGCTTCATATCAAGTGTCTCCTAATGATCTAATTTCTATTAGAAATAAATCTAAAAATCAATCACGAATAAAAGCAGCTTTAGAACTTGTTGAACAAAGAGAAAAACCAATTTGGTTAGAAGTTAATCCAACTAAAATGGAAGGTATTTTTAAAAGATTTCCTGAACGTTCTGATTTATCCGCAGAAATTAATGAATACTTAATTATTGAACTTTATTCTAAATAATAAAGTTAATTATTAAAGAGAGGATAATATGCAGAATTCTATTATAGATTTTTTGAAACCGCGTTTAGTTGATATCGAGCAAATTAGTGCAACTCATACTAAAGTAACTTTAGAACCATTAGAAAGAGGATTTGGTCATACACTTGGAAACGCACTTCGTAGAATTCTTCTATCTTCTATGCCAGGATGTGCAGTAACTGAAGTTGAAATTGATGGAGTGTTGCATGAATATAGTGCTAAAGAGGGTGTACAAGAAGATATTTTAGAAATATTGTTAAATTTAAAAGGATTATCTGTAAAAGTATATGGAAAAGACGAAGCTTTTCTTACATTGAATAAATCTGGAATTGGTTCTGTTACTGCTGCAGATATCATACATGATGGTGATGTCGAAATTATTAAACCAGAACATATGATTTGTCATTTAACTTACGATAGTGCTTCTATTAAAATGCGAATAAAAGTACAACGTGGAAGAGGTTACATTCCTGCATCTTCAAGAGTTCATTTAGAAGACGATTCAAGACCAATAGGTTGTTTATTAGTAGATGCTTGTTATAGTCCTATAGATCGAATTTCTTATAATGTAGAAGCTGCACGTGTAGAACAAAGAACTGATTTAGATAAATTAGTTATTGAAATGGAAACAAATGGAACGATTGATCCAGAAGAAGCAATTCGAAGAGCTGCTACTATTTTAGCCGAGCAATTAGAAGCTTTTGTAGATTTAAGAGATGTTCGTGAACCTGAAATAAAAGAAGTAAAACCTGCATTTGAACCTATTTTATTACGTCCAGTAGATGATTTAGAACTAACGGTTCGTTCTGCTAATTGCCTTAAAGCAGAAGCAATACATTATATTGGTGATTTAGTGCAAAGAACTGAAGTAGAACTTTTAAAAACTCCTAATTTAGGAAAAAAGTCTTTAACTGAAATTAAAGATATATTAGCTTCTCGAAGTCTATCTCTTGGTATGAGATTAGAAAATTGGCCACCATCAAATATTGTAGATGAATAATTTATATTTTATTTTATATTAATATCTTAATAGAAGGAATAAATTTATGCGTCATCGAAAAAGTGGCCGTCAATTAAATCGTAATAGTGCCCATCTTAATGCTATGCTGAAAAATATGGCATGTTCGTTATTTACATATGAAGTTATAAAAACTACTCTAGCTAAAGCAAAAGAACTACGTCGTATTGTCGAACCTCTTATTACTTTATCTAAAATAGATACTATTGCACATAGAAGATTAGTTTTTTCTCGTATTCGTGATAATGTAATAGTAGTAAAATTATTTAAAAATTTAGGACCTTTTTTTTTTAGTAGATTAGGTGGTTATACGCGTATTTTAAAATGTGGATTTCGTTCTGGAGATAAAGCTCCAATGGCTTATATCGAATTAGTTGATCGTGTTAAAAAAAATAAAAAACAAGAAATCGTAGAATCATAACATTTGTATTTTTCTTTTAGAAAAATCTATTAAATATGCTTTTCAAGCAAACGGAGATATACCGTTTGCTTATTTTTTAATATACATAGTTTTGATATATATATAAATTTATTAATATTTTTTTATACAATAGTACCAATTTTAAATAAATTTTTTTGAGAAAGCATTACATTTTTAACATCTATAATTTTTTTTCCAGGTAATTGTAATTTTTCAATATTTAATATTTGATGAGATGTGTTTATTTGAATTCCATTTTTATTAGAACAGATAATTTCTCCTATAGAAAAATTTGACTGTACTATCGGAATTACTGATGATTGCCATACTCTTATAGTTTTTTTTTGCAAGAAAAAATAACATACAGGCCATGGATTAAATGCTCGTATTAAACGTTCTAATTTTTTAGCTTGCAAATTCCAGTCCAACAAAGCATCTTTTTTATGTATTTTTTTTGATATAAGTACATTTTTTTCATCTTGTTTTTTTGCAATAATTGTATTTGAAATAATTTTTTCTAAAACTTCTAATAATGCTTTTATTCCAATTTTTATTAGTTTTAAAGATAAACTTTTAGTAGTATCTTTCAATGATATGCTGCACGTTATTGAATGTATTATAGTACCAGAGTCAATTTTTTCATTCATATTAATGATACTTATACCTGTTTTTTTATCACCATATAAAATTGATGATTGAATTGGAGTTGCTCCTCTCCATCTAGGTAATAATGAAGCATGAACATTAATACAGCCTTTTGGAAACATAGTCAGAATTATTTTGGGTATTATGTTGCCATAGGATACAACTATCATTATATCTGCATTAAGTTGTAATAGTTGATTTTGAAAATTTTTATCATTTAAATTTAAAGGCTGAAAAATAGGTATTTGATTATTTATAGATAGAATTTTTACAGGAGAAAAAATAATTTTTTGTCCTCTTCCAGAAGAACGATCTGGTTGAGTGATTACTGCAATTACGTCATGTGAAGAAACAATTAGTGCGTTTAAATGTTCTGCAGAAAAATATTCTGTTCCAGCAAAAATAATTTTTAACTTGTTCAAATGTATTTTATTCCCTAATTAAGAATTTATTTTTATTACTTTTTTTTGTTAATTTATTAATTTTTTTTTGCATTCTCTCTCTTTTAAATTTTGATAAATAATCAATAAATAGTTTACCTTTAAGGTGATCTATTTCATGTTGTATACAAATAGACATTATTGATTCTGCTTCTGTCTCTATTTTTTCTCCATAAAGATTAATTGATTGGACTCTTATATAGTTATATCTTGGTACAGAAGCACGATATTCTGGAATTGATAAACATCCTTCTTCAATACTAATATTACCTTCTTTCTTAATAATTTTAGGGTTAATAAGCACTAAATTATTTTTTTCTTGCTCCATTGTGTTGATGACTATAATTTGTAATTGAATGTTTACTTGTGTTGCTGCTAAACCAATTCCTTCTTCTTGATGCATTGTATCTATCATATTATTTATAATTTTTTTTATTTTCTTATCAACTATATTAACTGGTTTAGCGATAAGTCTTAAACGTATATCAGGATAATAGAGTATTTTTAACAAAGACATATATATTTTAGATGTAAAATAGTAGAATTTTATATTAGTATAGACTTTTTTATTATAATTAAAAGTTTGCTATTGTTGTTTTTTATATTTTCAACAAAACAATCTATTATATTTTTAGTAAAAATTTATCTCTATTAAAATATAGTATTTTTCATATATTATATATTAGTAATGCTAATGATGAAATTATATATAGAATGTATTACTAAATATTTAAGTTTTTTTAATATTTGATTGAGGACGTAATGTTTGATATATTAATATATTTTTTTGAAAATTATGTACATAGTGAATCAAAAATTTCTATTGATTACGATATTCTAACTAATGATTTGTCTGATATAGGTTTTCAGAAACGAGATATTTATAATGCTTTACGTTGGTTAAAAAATCTTTCTTGTTATAAAAAAAATATTATTTCATCTATTAATTTATTATCGAAACAGATTTCTACTCGAATTTACACTCAAGAAGAATCTCTTAAACTCAATGTTGATTGCCGTGGTTTTATACTTTTTTTAGAACAGTTAGAAATATTGACATTAGATACACGTGAAATGATTATCGAAAGAATTATGGAGTTAGAAATTAATGAATTGAATCTTGAAGATTTAAAATGGATTGTATTAATTGTATTGTTTAATGTGCCTGGATGTGAATTAGTATATCGTAAACTTGAAAATTTATTATTTAATTTTACAGAAGAGATCGTTCATTAAATAATATCATTTTTAATTAAAATTAAAAAAAGTAATAATTTTTATTATGAGAAAATGTTCATGGATAAACATTGTTTTTCAAATTCATTACTTTATTGTATAAAAATGTTGCATGATGATAATGTCATTGCTTATCCTACAGAATCAATGTTTGGGTTAGGTTGCGATCCTACTAGTAAAAAAGCTGTAAAAAAATTATTAAATTTAAAAAAAAGAAGTGTAGAAAAAGGATTTATATTAGTAGCTGCAGATTTTAATCAGCTAAAAATGTACATTAATGAAAAAAATTTAACAAATAAACAAAAAAATAAGATTTTTTTTCATTGGCCGGGACCTTTTACTTTTTTACTTCCAGCAAAGTCTGATGTTCCTTATTGGTTAACCGGTAAATTTAATACTGTAGCTGTGCGTGTAAGCGCTCATTTTGAAATAATCAAACTATGTAATGCTTTTGGAGGAGCATTAATATCGACTAGTGCTAATATTTCAAATATGACGCCATGTTTTACTCCCGAAGACGTATTTAAGTTTTTTGGTAAAGATTTTCCATTATTAAATGGAAAAATAGGTGACGAAAAGAATCCTTCTAAAATTATTAATATTATTAATGGAAAGTTAATTCGCTATGTTTAAATACCAAAATTTTAATTATGCTGTATTTGGTAATCCTATTAATCATAGTAAATCTCCTAAAATTCATAGTTTATTTGCGAAACAAACAGGTATTCTTCATATTTATAAATCTATTCATGTTCCATTAGATGGCTTTCGTACTGTTTTATGTAATTTTTTTGAACAAGATGGTCAGGGTGCAAACATTACTGCACCATTTAAACAAGAAGCTTATTTTTTCTGTGATAAACTAACTGAAAGAGCAAAAATAGCTCAATCTGTTAATACATTTAAAAACATAAATGGTAAATATATTTTAGGAGATAATACAGATGGTATTGGATTATTATCTGATTTAATAAGATTAAATTTTATAAAAAAAAAATACTCAATATTAATAATTGGTGCAGGTGGTGCAGCTAAAGGAATTATTTCTCCTCTTTTATCATTTGGATGTTCTATTTTTATTTTAAATAGAACTTATTTAAATGCTGCAAAATTAGTTTTACAATTTAATAAGTATGGAAATATATATGTATTCAATAAAAAATTATTAAAAATCAAACACTTTGATTTGATTATTAATGCAACATCAAAATCCGTTATAAAAAAAGATGATTTTTTTCCTATATCTATAGTTTCTTCAAAAACATGTTTTTATGATATGAATTATCAAGTAGGTAATACAATTTTTATTGATTGGTGTCTTGAAATAGGAGCTAATTTTTATTCTGATGGGATAGGGATGTTAGTTTTTCAAGCTGCTCATTCTTTTTCTTTATGGCATCATGTTCTTCCAGAAATAGATTATATTATTGATATTTTAAAAAAATAATTTTTTTAAAAGGAATAAAAACATTATTTAATCTATAAGTTTTTTAGTATATTTTTCAATATTTTAATTAATTAATAATAAAAAATACTTGACTCTTTTTTTTTGATCTGTTATTAATTATATTAACTATTATGTATTATATTATATTAAATAAAAAATAATTTTACGTTAAAGGTCCCCTTCGTCTAGAGGTCTAGGACACCGCCCTTTCACGGCGGCAACAGGGGTTCAAATCCCCTAGGGGACGATAAATAAAAATATTTTTAAAAATATTATATACTAATTTAAATTATTGTGTTATTCTCAAAATAACTTTTTAATAAAAGTTAAAATTAATAAAAAAAAGCTCTTTAAAAATTCGGAAAAACAAGCATATAACTTATTTTTTTAAAAAACACCTGTGGGTTGTAAGGTTAAGCAAATAAGCGTACATGGTGAATGCCTTGGCAGTCAGAGGCGAAGAAGGACGTGCTAATCTGCGAAAAGCGTCGGCAAGCTGATATGAAGCGTAATAACCGTCGATATCCGAATGGGGAAACCCGATGCAATTTTATGCATCATTATTAACCGAATTAAATAAGTTAATAAAGCAAACCAAGGGAACTGAAACATCTAAGTACCTTGAGGAAAAGAAATCAACCGAGATTCCCCTAGTAGTGGCGAGCGAAAAGGGAACAGCCCAGAACTATAATCAATATAAATCATAGTAGAATGATTTGGAAATTTCAGCGAAACAAGGTGATAGCCCTGTATACGAAATAATTTATATTGTGAGTTCGAAAAGTAGAGCGGGACACGAGAAATCCTGTTTGAATATGGGGGGACCATCCTCCAAGGCTAAATACTCCTGACTGACCGATAGTGAACTAGTACCGTAAGGGAAAGGCGAAAAGAACCCCGGCGAGGGGAGTGAAATAGAACCTGAAACCGTGTACGTACAAGCAGTGGAAGCATTTTTTTTTAAAGAATGTGACTGCGTACCTTTTGTATAATGGGTCAGCGACTTGTACTCTGTAGCAAGGTTAACCAAATAGGGGAGCCGAAGGGAAACCGAGTCCTAAATAGGCGTTAAGTTTCAGGGTACAGACCCGAAACCCGGTGATCTAGCCACGGGCAGGTTGAAGGTTGGGTAAAACCAACTGGAGGACCGAACCGACTGATGTTGAAAAATCAGCGGATGACCTATGGCTAGGGGTGAAAGGCCAATCAAACCGGGAGATAGCTGGTTCTCCCCGAAAGCTATTTAGGTAGCGCCTCGTGAATTCATCTTCGGGGGTAGAGCACTGTTTCGACTAGGGGGCCATCCCGGCTTACCAAACCGATGCAAACTCCGAATACCGTAGAATGTTATCACGGGAGACACACAGCGGGTGCTAACGTTCGTTGTGGAAAGGGAAACAACCCAGACCGCCAGCTAAGGTCCCAAAGTCATAGTTAAGTGGGAAACGATGTGGGAAGGCATAAACAGCCAGGATGTTGGCTTAGAAGCAGCCATCATTTAAAGAAAGCGTAATAGCTCACTGGTCAAGTCGGCCTGCGCGGAAGATATAACGGGGCTCAAACTATGCACCGAAGCTGCGGCAGTAAAAATATATTTTTTTGCTGGGTAGGGGAGCGTTCTGTAAGCCAAAGAAGATATATTGTAAAATGTATTGGAGGTATCAGAAGTGCGAATGCTGACATGAGTAACGATAAAGCAGGTGAAAAACCTGCTCGCCGAAAAACCAAGGTTTCCTGTCCAACGTTAATCGGGGCAGGGTAAGCCGACCCCTAAGGCGAGGCTGAAAAGCGTAGTCGATGGACAACAGGTTAATATTCCTGTGCTTAATATTACTGCGAAGTGGGGACGAAGAAGGTTAAGTTATCCAGGTGACGGTTATCCTGGTTTAAATGTGTAGGTATGATAATTAGGCAAATCCGGTTATCTTTAATCTGAGGCATGATGACGAATCATTAAGGTGATGAAGTAACTAATACCACGCTTCCAAGAAAAGCCTCTAAGCATCAGGTAAAATTAAATCGTACCCTAAACCGACACAGGTGGTTAAGTAGAGAATACTAAGGCGCTTGAGAGAACCCAGGTGAAGGAACTAGGCAAAATAGTGCCGTAACTTCGGGAGAAGGCACGCTAATATTAAGTGAAAAGATTTACTCTAATAGCTGAAGTTAGTCGAAGATACCAGCTGGCTGCAACTGTTTATTAAAAACACAGCACTGTGCAAACACGAAAGTGGAAGTATACGGTGTGACGCCTGCCCGGTGCCGGAAGGTTAATCGAAAGAGTCAAAGGAAACTTAAAGCTCTGAACTGAAGCCCCGGTAAACGGCGGCCGTAACTATAACGGTCCTAAGGTAGCGAAATTCCTTGTCGGGTAAGTTCCGACCTGCACGAATGGCGTAATGATGGCCAGGCTGTCTCCACCTGGGACTCAGTGAAATTGAATTTGCTGTGAAGATGCAGTATATCCGCGGCAAGACGGAAAGACCCCGTGAACCTTTACTATAGCTTGACACTGAATTTTGAATTTTAATGTGTAGGATAGGTGGGAGGCTATGAAATTAAAACGCTAGTTTTAACGGAGCCAAACTTGAAATACCACCCTTTAAAATACGGTATTCTAACCTAGTGCCGTAATCCGGCACAGAGACAGTGTCTGGTGGGTAGTTTGACTGGGGCGGTCTCCTCCCAAAGAGTAACGGAGGAGTACGAAGATTGGCTAATCACGGTCGGACATCGTGAGGTTAGTGCAAAGGCATAAGCCAGTTTGACTGTGAGCGTGATAACGCGAGCAGGTGCGAAAGCAGGTCTTAGTGATCCGGTGGTTCTGAATGGAAGGGCCATCGCTCAACGGATAAAAGGTACTCCGGGGATAACAGGCTGATACCGCCCAAGAGTTCATATCGACGGCGGTGTTTGGCACCTCGATGTCGGCTCATCACATCCTGGGGCTGAAGCAGGTCCCAAGGGTATGGCTGTTCGCCATTTAAAGTGGTACGCGAGCTGGGTTTAGAACGTCGTGAGACAGTTCGGTCCCTATCTGCCGTGGGCGTTGGAAGATTGAGGGGGGCTGCTTCTAGTACGAGAGGACCGAAGTGGACGCATCACTGGTGTTCGGGTTGTCATGCCAATGGCATTGCCCGGTAGCTAAATGCGGAAAAGATAAGCGCTGAACGCATATAAGCACGAAACTTGCCCCAAGATGAATCTTCCCTGAAACAGAAATGTTTACTGAAGGGACGTTGAAGACTACGACGTTGATAGGCTAGATGTGTAAGCATAGCGATATGTTGAGCTAACTAGTACTAATGACCCAAGAGGCTTAACCTTGCAACACCAGAGGTGTTTTTAAAATAAATTTAATTAAAAAGCTTGTTTTACTGAATTAATTACTTTTTAAAGTATTTTAAAAAATAAAAAATTATTAAAAATTCCTGGTAAAAATAGTGTAGTAGAACCACCTGAATCCATTCCGAACTCAGAAGTGAAATGCTATAACGCCAATGGTAGTACGGGGCCTCCCCGTGCGAGAGTAGGTCAAATCCAGGATAAAAAAACCCGAAATTTTTTTCGGGTTTTTTTATATTCAAAATAAATTATTTTTAAAAATAAATTACTTTCTAGCTAACAATAGATTTACATGTTAATCTATTGAGAATTTAAATATTTTATATTATTTTTTTTAAATTCTAATATCATTAGTAATTATTAATTAGTCTTTTTTCAATTTAGTATATTTTTTTATGTAAGGTAATATAGATGTCCAAGATTAAAGGTAATGTGAAGTGGTTCAATGAATCTAAAGGTTTTGGTTTTATTACTCCAGAAGATGGAAGTAAAGATGTATTTGTGCATTTTTCAGCTATACAAAGCAATGGGTTTAAAACTTTAGCAGAAGGTCAAAGTGTTGAATTCGAGATTACTGAAGGAGCAAAAGGACCATCTGCTGCTAATGTTATTAGTTTATAAAATGATTCAATTTTTTTGATGTAAAAAAATGTGTTTTTTATAGTACGGCTCTTTAATAGGGCTGTACTATATTGTTTTAAAATATTTTTATATATATTTTAAATTGCTCATAACACCATTCGAACTATATTAATTTTACTAATTTCATGATATAAAATTTCAATTTGTTCAAAATTTTTAGCACATATTGTAATTGAAACAGAAAGATAATTTCCTCTGTTACTTGATTTTACTTGAGGTGTATAATCTCCAGGAATTTGAATTTGAATAACTTTTATTATTTGATCAATAAGTTCAGGCTGTGCCAATCCAATAATCTTATAAGTAAAAAAACAAGGGAATTTTAACATTTCTCGTAATTTTGTTTTCATTATTAATCCCCTATTTTTTTTACGAAGAATATTCTTTTTTTTAAAATACATAATTTTTTTCTCATGTATTTTACAATTAATTTTAAAAGGATTGTAAATAATAATTTATTCAGTTTAGCACATTGGCAATATGGAAAATAATATATTTTATATTATTTTTTACTGAATATATTTTTATAGGATATAAATTATGCTGAAAATTTTTAATACACTAACTGGTAAAAAAGAAATTTTTAAACCTATTATAAAAGATAAAATTAATTTATATGTATGTGGTGTTACTGTATATGATTTTTGTCATATTGGACATGGACGTACTTTTGTGTTTTTTGATATATTAGTTCGTTATCTGCGTTTTTCTGGTTTTGAAGTAAAATATATTCGAAATATTACTGATATCGATGATAAAATTATTCTAAGATCAGCTAAAGAAAAAACTAATATTCATTCTTTTACTTCTTCTATGATAAAAGAAATGCATAAAGATTTTAATTTGTTAGGAATTTCCCCTCCTGATGAAGAGCCTCGTGTTACAGATTTTATTACTAATATTATTCAAATCATTATGAAGTTGATACAAAAAAAACATGCATATAAAAATAAAAATGGAGACATTGTCTTTGCTATAGATAGCGATCCCAATTATGGTACTTTATCTCGTCAATCTTTAATTTTATTAAAATCTGGATTGCGTATTCCTGTGAATAACATGAAAAAAAATCCAATAGATTTTGTACTTTGGAAAATTTCTGATCAAGAGGAATATTCTTGGGATTCTCCATGGGGTAGAGGACGTCCTGGTTGGCATATTGAGTGTAGTGCGATAACTAGTATTTTTTTTAATAATGCTATAGATATTCATGGAGGTGGTTCTGATCTTATTTTTCCTCATCATGAAAATGAAAAGTCTCAATCTACGTGTTTCAATAATAAATCGATAATAAATTTTTGGATGCATACTGGCATGGTTATTATAAATAATCAAAAAATGTCTAAGTCATTAGGAAATGTTCATTTGTTAAGAAATATATTAAAAAATTATGATCCTGAAGTTTTACGTTATTTTTTTCTTTCAACACATTACCGTCATCCTATTTACTATTGTGAAAAAAAAATAGATCAAGCATACATAGCATTGAAATATTTGTATACAGCATTATGCAATACTAATCCTTTTGTTAATAACAAAGAAAATGTTAAATTTGAATTTGAATTTGAATTTTATGATGCTATGAATGATGATTTTAATACTCCTAGAGCATTTTCTATTTTTTTAAAAATAGCACGTAAAATTAATTTTTTTAAAAAGACAGATATATTAAAAAGTAATCAACTTGCTTTTATATTAAAATATTTAGCTAATAATTTAGGTTTTTTATTACAAAATCCAGAAGATTTTTTGCAAGAAAAAACTACATTGAATTCATGTGAATTAAAAGAGATTGAATTATTAATAGAAAAAAGAAATATTGCAAGACAGTTAAAATTATGGAAAAAAGCAGATAATATACGAGAAAAATTAATATCTTTAAATGTTATCTTAGAAGATCTTCCCGACAAAACAATATGGCGTAAAAATAAAAAAATTTAAAAATCGTGATAATTCTCACAAGCCTCTAATGTATTTTGTAATAATGTTGCTACTGTCATAGGACCAACTCCTCCAGGTACAGGAGTGATATAAGATGCTCTTAAATATGCATTTTTAAAGTCTACATCACCTACTATTTGCCCATTTTCTAATCTATTAATACCAACATCTATAACTATAGAACCACGCTTAATCCAATTTCCTTTTAAAAAGTTTGCTTTTCCAACTGCAACAATTAATAAATCAGCATTTTTTACATGATTTTTTAAATTTTTAGTAAATCGATGTGTAACAGTAGTTGTACATCCTGCTAATAATAATTCTAGACTCATCGGTCTTCCAACTATATTCGATGCGCCAACCATGACTGCATGTAGTCCATGAGTTTTTATTTTATTATATTTTAACATTGTAATAATACCCTTAGGGGTACATGCTCTTAATTTTGGGGTTCTTTGGCATAAAGAACCAGTGTTATATGGATGAAATCCATCTACATCTTTATCGGGAGTAATACTACTTAAAACATTCATATAGTTTATTTGTTGAGGAAGTGGTAATTGTATCAAAATTCCATCTATATTTTCGTTTTTATTTAATTTGGAAATGAGATTTAATACTTCGATTTCATGAACATTATCAGGAAAATTCCAACATTCTGAAAAAAAACCAACATTTTTGCATGCTATTTTTTTTTTATTGACATAGATCTGTGAAGGAGTATTAGTTCCTACTAAAATCATAGCTAATCCGGGTATTTTTTTTCCATCTTTTTTTCGTTTTTTTACTTTGTTTAAAATATTTAATTCTAATTGTTTTGCTATTTTATTACCATCGATAATTATTGCTGGCATCGGTAAGTGACTCAATTATTTTTTACGTTATTATATACAAAAATACTATTATAATATAGGTTAGTATAATTAAACATATTAAAATATAATAATAATAGTAATTTAGTTGCATATATATTATATTAATGTTAAATTTTAAATCTAATTATTTTATGCGTTCTTAGCTCAGTTGGATAGAGCAACGGCCTTCTAAGCCGTAGGTCACAGGTTCAAATCCTGTAGAACGCAAAAATCATTTTTTTAAAATCATTTCTACCTCTTTTTTTATCAATGATAAAACATTCATGGCATTAATTTGAAAAAATTTTATTTTTCCTAATTTTTTTTCATTTATGTAATATTCAACTAATAAACGATTTGTTTTTTTATATTCTTCTAATCTATTTTTAACACTCTCTTCTTTATCATCTTTTCTTATAATTAATGACTCTCCAGTTAGATCATCCTTATCTTTATTTTTTGGAGGATTGAATTTTACATGATAGATACGTCCTGATTGAATGTGTATTCGTCTACCTAATATTCGTTCTAATATAGAGTCATATGGCATTATAAATTCTAATACATAATCTATTTTTATTTTATTTTTTGATAAGTAAAAAGCTTGTTCAATAGTTCTTGGAAAACCATCTAATAAAAAACCATTGATACAGTCTTTTTTTTTCACTCTTTTTTTTATCAAATCACATACAATTTTATCAGAAACTAATTTACCTTTTTCTATAATTTTTTGAATACTTGTTCCTATTTTATTTTTTGCACGAATGGTTTCCCGAAGCATATCACCTGTAGATATTTGAGGAATTTGATATTTTTTGGCAATAAATTTTCCTTGTGTTCCCTTTCCTGTACCAGGTGCACCTAGTAAAATAATACGCATAATAATTTTTTATTCATCTTAAAGTTAATTTTAAGATTACTACTATATGATAGTAGTAATCATATTTTTTATTATTTAACAAGTAATTTATTCATTCTTGAAATAAATTTATGTGGATTTTCTAAATTTCCTTTTTCAGCTAATAATGCTTGATCTAATAATAATTTAATCCACTGATTAAGTTCATTTTGATTGTTAATTAAACATATTTTTTTTATTAAAATATGTTCTGGATTAATTTCAAAAATATATTTTAATTCCGGTACAGACTGTCCTGCTGCAGAAAAAAGTTTAGCCATTTGTGTAGTCATTTCAGCAGAATCACTCAGTAAAATACAGGGAGTTTCTGTTAATCGATGAGTTAATCTTACATCTTTTACTTTATTTCCAAGTACTTGTTTTACTGTTTTTAAAAATTCAATCATATTTACTGAAACGTCACTATTGTTTATTTTTTTTTCTTTTGTGATTTTGTTTAGTGATGAATCTTCTTTACTAATAGATTGGAATTTTTTTCCTTCAAATTCAGTAAGATAATTCATCATCCATTCATCGATTCGATCTGATAATAATAAAACATCAATATTATTTTTTTTAAATAATTCTAAATGAGGACTATTTTTAGCGGATGAATAACTATCTGCAGTAATATAATATATTTTTTCTTGTTTTTCATTCATATTAGATATGTATTTTTTTAAAGAAACGTTTTGTTCAGAACTATTATTTTTTATAGATGAAAAACGTAATAAATTAGCAATCTTTTCTAAATTCTCATGATCTTCAGCAGGACCTTCTTTTAATACAAGACCAAATTGATTCCAGAAAATTTGATACTTTTCACTAGTGTTTTTTGCTAATTTTTCTAACATACTTAAAGATCTTTTGATTAGTGCTTTTCTTAATTTTTCTGTTATTGCATTATCCTGCAATATTTCACGGGAAATATTTAAGGGTAAATTACTAGAATCTATTAAACCTCTTATGAAACGTAAGTAATTAGGAAGAAAAGCTTGCGCATTATCCATAATATAGACGCGTTTTACATATAATTTTAAACCATTTTTATTATCTCTATTCCAGATGTCCCAAGCTGCTTTTTCAGGAATATATAATAGACTAATATATTCTTGATTTCCTTCGACACGATTATGACTCCAAATCAGTGGATTGTTTTGATCATTAGTAAGATGTTTATAAAAATCTTGATAATCGTTATCAGTAATAGAAGATTTATTTAGTGTCCATAATGCTTTAGCTTTATTAATTTGTTCCCAAAAATATGTTTTATTTTTTTCATCGTAATTTTGTATATGTATTGGAACAGTAATATGATCAGAATATTTGCTAATTATACTTTTAATACGCCATATTTCTAAAAATTCTTCTTCTTCTGGTTTTAAAAATAGAGTAATTTCAGTTCCCCGAGTTTTTTTTGTAATATTTGTAATATCATATTCTCCTTCTCCCGAGGATTCCCATAATGTTCCTTCATTAGATTTTGAATCAGCATATCTAGTTCTAACCGATACTTTTCGTGATACAATAAAAGATGAATAAAAACCAACTCCAAATTCTCCAATTAATTCATTTTTTTTATCTTGTTTTTTTTCTAGAGATTCAAGGAAAGATTTTGTTCCTGATTTAGCAATTGTACCAAGATTTTCAATAGTATCTTGTTTAGTCATTCCAATACCATTATCACTAATAGTTAGTGTTTTTTGTGCTTGATTAATGGATATTTGAATTTTGAGATTGCTATCGTTTTCATATAGTTCTGGTGATGATATAGATTCAAATCTTAATTTATCTATTGCATCTGATGAATTAGATATTAATTCTCTTAAAAAAATTTCTTTATTAGAGTAAAGTGAATGAATCATTAAATGTAATAATTGTTTTACTTCTGATTGAAAATTATAGATTTCTTTTTTTTGTGTTTTCATACAGTCATCTCTTTTTAAATAAAAAATAAAAGAAACTTATTAAAAAAATAAAATTAGTTATTTATAAAATTATTTTTATAGAAAAATATATATTTTAAATGAATGTGTAATCATGAATTAATAAGATATTTTTCATTTTATATTATTTTAAATAGGTAAATTAAATCCAGTCGGAAGCTGCATTCCTGTAGATATAGCAGACATTTTCTTTTTTTGAACTTCAGATATTCTTCTTGTCGCATCATTAAACGCAGCTGCTGCTAAATCTTCTAGCATATCTTTATCATCTTGTAATAAACTTGGATCTACTTCGACACGTCTACAATTATGTGCTCCATTAATAGTTACTTTAACTAATCCAGCTCCTGCTTCTCCTGTTACCTCCATTTGAGCGATTTCTTCTTGTATTTTTGCCATTTTTTCTTGCATTTGCTGTGCTTGTTTAATCAAATTACTTAACCCACCTTTAGTAAACATATGTATTGACCTCTCTTGTAATTTTCTCAAAATAATATTTTTTATACTTTTAGTATATATTTAAATGAGATTAATATTAGTTTTTTGCAATTTTATATTAAGAAATTTTTTTAATATTGCAATATTAGGATCTTTTTTTAATAATGAATGCTTTGTTAATATTTTTTCTTTGTATATTTTGCGAACTACTGATAAGGCGTCAATGTATGTAGTTTATTTTTTTCTATAATTAATTGAATTTTGTTATAGTTATTTTATATAGTTCTTTTTTGAAAATTATCTATTTATATTTCTAAATTAAATATTTTTTGATCGGTCATATATATATTAACATTTTAAAGTATTGTTATAGGAAATATGCATTACTAATTTTTTTACATCTATTAATAGTTTTTTTAATTTGCATATTTTGTCATACCAAAGATCTATTTTTTCAATTTTTTCTTTTAATCTTATTATTACTTGTTTATCTTTTATAGTTTCTATCTAATAATTGTATTTGTGCGATGTTAAATTTATTTTTTTATATAGATAGATGTTTTATTTATTCTCTTGTGTAGAAGTATTATTTTTTATTACTTTTAAATAGTTCATTTTTATTTTTTAATACTAAATTTTTTGTATTCATTCATTTTTTTCTATTATAGTCATTGCACGTAATAAAGACATTTCCACTCCTATTTTTTGATTTGGAGCAAACTGTAGTTCTTTTCTTCCATTTAATAGTATTTGATAACATAACTGAACATGTTTTTTACTGATATTTTTAGATATTTTTTGAATCTGATGCCTATATGTTTTTGTAAAACATGTTTCGTATGATATCGGAAAAGTTTGCGATATAGAAATATGATATAAAAAACGTAACATTTCTATTAAAACTTCTTCCCATTCTACTCCTATACTGCTTATTTTATTTAACAATAACATTGTTTTTTTTGAATCTTTTTTTAAAACTGCATCAGTTAATAAAAAAGAATATTTTTTAGATGGAATACCTAACATTTCTGTTATATTTTTTATATAGACGTGACCGTTTCCGAGATAGATAGCATGTTCTAGTAAATTAAGTGCATCTCGTATGCTTCCTTTAGCATGATGAGAGATTTTTTGTAAAGAATATTCATCAGTATTAATTGATTCTTTTATTAGAACATGTTTTAAAAAGTTAAAAATCTTTTCTTCAGAAATTATCTGTAATTTAAAATACAAACAACGAGAGATAATAGTCTTAGGAATTCGTTCTATATCTGTCGTTGCTAAAATAAATTTAATATGCGCAGGAGGTTCTTCAAGTGTTTTAAGCAGTGCATTAAAACTATGACGAGAAAGCATATGAACTTCATCAATTATATATACTTTAAAACGGCTTTTATTAGGAGCATAGTAAACGTTATCTAAAATTTCTCGCATATCTTCTACTTTGGTACGAGAAGCTCCATCTATTTCAAGTACATCTAGACATAATCCTTTTTCTATTTCTTCACAAATTATACATTTTCGACAAGGATTTGATGAAATGCCATTTTGACAATTTAAACTTTTAGCAAGTAATCGAGCAATTGTAGTTTTTCCAATTCCTCTTGTACCAGATAATAACCATGCATGATGAATACGACCAAGAGAGAACCCATTAGATATAGCAGTTACAATGTGTTTTTGACCAACTATATCTTTAAAAGATTGCGGACGCCATTTTCGTGCTAATATTTGATAGTTCATATAAATGTTATATATTTCATTAAAAGACTATTATGCTATCAATATTCATTGTATTATGAAAGTATTCTTACTTATTTTATAAAAATTTTTTATAATATATAATTTAAATGTAAATATTAGTTGTAAATTTCATATTTGATATATACAATAAAACCTTAATTTAATTTTTCTATACAAAATATATAATAGAGTTTTCTGTTAGCTCCAAACACTGTTATATTGAATACCTGGTCAGATTCGGAAGAAAGCAGCCATATCAAATTAATACAGGTGTTCTGATACAGCTAACAGAAACTCTTTACAACTTAGATAATTGAAATTTTTGCATTTTCCAATAACAATTTTTTTTATTTAATAATTGCTGATGCGTGCCTAGTTCAATAACTTTTCCTTTTTTTAAGACTACAATGAGATCTGCTTCAATAATTGTCGAAAGTCTATGAGCGATTACTATTAATGTACATTTTTTTCGTATTGACAATAATGCTTTTTGAATTAGTTGTTCTGTTTCAGAATCAATATTAGCAGTAGCTTCATCTAATATAAGAACTTTAGGATATGAAACTAGTATTCTAGCAATCGCTAGCAATTGCTTTTGACCGACAGATAAATTATTACCTTCTTCCCCTAATAGAGAATAGATACCATTTGGCATAGATTTCACTATGTATGAAAGATGAACTGTATCTAATATTTTCCAAACTTGTTCTTCAGATATTTTTCTTCCTAGTGTAATATTATAAAAAATAGTATCTGAAAGAACTATTGGTTCTTGCTGTACCATTAATACATTTTTTCTTAAGACATAATGACTTATTGAATCAAGAGATTGATTATCTAAATATATTTTTCCATTTTGTATAGGATAGTATCCCATTAATAAACTTGCTAAAGTGCTTTTTCCACTTCCAGTATGTCCTACAAATGCAACAAAACTTTTAGAGAGAATATTAATATTAATATCCTCCAGTATATTGTTTTTACAATTTTTATACTTAAAACTAATATTTTTAATATTTATTTTTCCACTGTTTAATGAATTTTTATTTTTTCCATATTTTTGTTTTGGTGAATCTATAAGTGAAAATATTCTTTCTCCTGCAACAATAGATTGTTGCAATGTTGATTGTTGAATAGTTATAGCAATTAAGGGTTCGTTAAGTCGTCCAAGATAGGTAATAAATGCATATAATATACCTACCTCAAATGCTTTAATCGGAAAAAAACTAAACAAGAATATAAAGTTACATAATACTACGGCTGATAACAAACTAAGTAGTGGTCTTAATAAAAAACCATCTAATCTCAATATTTTCATACGTGACATATAATGTAAATGACTACTGTTTTTTATTTTTTTTTCAAATCTACTTTGCTGACGAAATTGTTGAATGACATTCATTCCATTAATAGTTTCATTAAATTTGTTATTAATATCAGCTAAGTAGTATCTTACTTTTCGTAAAAGTGGAGTACTATAATACTGATAAACTAACATTACTGTAATCATTAATGGTAAAATAAATAAAGCTATAATTGCCATATGCCATTCAAGAGTAAACATTGCGAATAATATAATAAAAATTAACATTATACTGCGAAATAGAGTAGGTCCAACTGTATCATATAATTCTTTAACTGCTTCAGTATCGTTTGTCACCTTTGAAATCATTTGTCCAATAGGTTGAGAATCAAATTTACTAATAGGTTGTCTTAATGCAGCATACATAACATCTTGTCGTAATTTATTAGTGCTTTCTACTGCTATTTTATTAAATAAAATACTTTGAAAATAATTTAGGCAAACTGATGATATTTGCAATAATATGAATGATATAATAATAATAAATATTATTAATAAATCTAATTGGTGTTTAGATAAAATATTATTAATAAAATAACTTATTAAAACTGGTCCTAAAACTTCTGATATCGATCCACTTAAAAGTAAAATAAATGCTAAAATTAATTTTTTTTTATAAGGTTTTACATAAATTAGCAAACGTTTTAAAATTGGCCAAAACTCAATTAAATGATCCATAGTATAAATTTTTCACCTGTTTTTTAGTCATCCTCAAGTTCTACTTCTAATTGTTGATAAGAGAACATAGATTTATACCAATTGTCTTCTTGAATTAATTTCAAATGATTACCTCTCTGTATAATAGAACCATTTTTTATAACTATAATTTCATCTGAATTAATTAATGCAGATAGACGATGTGCTGTAATGATTAATGAATGTCCTTTTTCTTTCCATTTTTTAATGTTGTTTAAGATATTGTTTTCAGTTTGAGCATCAACAGCAGAGAGTGCATCATCTAATATTAATATTTCTGCATTTAATAATAATGCACGTGCTATACAAATTCGTTGTTTTTGACCACCAGATAGCATTACACCACGTTCTCCTACTTGAGTGTCATATCTTTCTGGTAAATAGAGAATATCTTTATGTACATCAGCTAGTTTTGCTGCTTTTTCAATTTCTTTTTGAGATGCATTAATTTTCCCTAAAGAAATATTATTAGCTATACTTTCGGAAAATAAAAAAGAAGTTTGATTGACAACTGCGATTCGACTTCTCCAATCATCAATTTTTAATTCTAATAATGATGAAGAATGATAAACTATTTCTTCTTTATTAAAATTAAATTGTCGTTGAATCAGTTTTAATAAAGTACTTTTACCAGATCCTGTGGGCCCACAAATGCCTAGAGTATGTCCTGGTTTTAAAAGAATATTTATATTTTTTAAAGATGGTGTTTGATTATTTGGATAACAAAATTTATTAATATTGATACTTAATATTCCAGGAGATAGTGGAATCGTTTTATTTCCATCTTGAATGTATAATTGTTTATTTATAATAGAATGAATTCTATCCCAAGCTGCACTACCTCTTTCAACTATATTAAACATCCATGCAAGTGCTAACATCGGCCAAATCATTAATCCAAGATACATTATAAAGCTAGTTAGTTGTCCTATGGTAATCTGATTATTCCATACTAACCATCCTCCGCCCATAATAGCTAATAAATTAGAAAAAGCTACTGATAAATAAATTACTGGATCAAAACGCGCGTCGATTTTAGCTACTTCCATGTTTTTTTTTCCTGTATTAGTTACAATAAAATTAAATTTATTTGATTGATTTTTTTCTAATCCAAAAGCCCTGATCATTCGAATACTTGTCAACATTTCTTGCGTTTGATTATTTAATAGAGAAAAAGCAATTTGAGCATGACGAAAAGTTTCATGTAATTCTTTTCCATATTTTTTTATTAATATAGCCATTATTGGCATAGGTATTAAAGAAATGATTGTTAATTTAAAACTAATTTGAGTACTCATTACTATTAAAACAGAACAACCCATAACTAATGAATCAACAAGTGTTAGAACACCTTCTCCTGCAGCAAAAACTACACGATCAACATCGTTTGTTGCTCTTGCTATTAAATCTCCGGTCCTGTTTTTTAAAAAAAATATTTGACTTTGTTGACTCAGATAAGAATAAAACTTTACTCGAAGTTCTGTAGCTAATTGATAAGAAGCACCAAATAGTAATATTCTCCACAAATAACGTAATATATATACAATTACAGCCACCACAAGAATAATTGAAATATATGGCAATATTTGCAAACTATCCATGTTTTTTTTTATAATTGAGTCTATTAAAACACCTACTATTTTAGGAGGTAATAATTGTAAAGCAGCAATTATTATTAATAAGAAAATTGCTCCTAAATACCTCTTCCATTCTCGTATAAAAAACCATCTTAATTGATTAAACAATTTCACAAAGAAATCCTAGTTTTTAAATATTATAAATGTGTTTTTGAGAATAAAGTATTTTTGATAAACATAAAAAATACTTTTATTTTTTAATATAAAAATGAATTTCTTGATAACATTTTTATTGATTTTTAGTTAAAATTAAATGTTGTTTTTTCTATATAAAAATATCACACTTAAAAAGTGTAACTTATAAAAAACGAGAAACTTTTATTATTTTTAAATCATAGATGAAGTTGAACAACTTATTTAATATATTACTCTCATGATAGAGAAATGTATTGTATCAATGTTGATTGTGATTAATTATATACATACGAAATAAATTTTTCTTTTTTGCACTTAAAAAATTATAAATAAAAAATTATATAATCCTATATGTTTAATATTCAATAGTTAGTATCTTAAAAAAATAATATATTAATTGATAATCGTTATGTACTAATTTTTTTTAATCATATTTTTATTTTTGAATATTTTATTTGTCAAATTTATTTTTTAGATAGTTTAATATAAAAGAATAAATTTAGTAGTTTTTGGTATAGAGAAAACTTCTCTTTCTTGATTATAAAAATAGTAGAAATAAATTTTTCAAACAATTCAATAATATTATTGAAATGAGATGTTAATAATAGCATTAACATCAAAACATCTTTAATTAATTTAAGTAACTCAGAAATATGGATTTTATTAGACTAATAGAATATGATATTGATATTATTTTAAATAAGGCAAGTTATTTCTTATATTAGAATTTCATGAAAAAAGATTGCTTTATACGTCAAACTTATATCTTTTTTCGAAATAAAAAAATTGATTAACAAAAAATAAATTGTTATTTTTATTATGCAGGCATTAAAATAAATATAAAAAATATTATAATTAATTTTATATATCTTTTCAATTAAGTTATAATTTTTTTATAAAGTTATTTATATTTATAAACAATATATTTATTTTTAATAACTGTTTTCAGTGTAGTTTATATTTTTTCTATTTTTTCGTATGTAATTATTGATTTTTCACGAATATCTTTAAGAATAGAATTAAAAATTATTTCAGTATTATTTTTTTCTAGATATTCAATAATAACATTTTTTTCTCTTTGAGAAAAATTTGTATTATAAACTTTTTCAAGTGATATAATTATAAAATCTTTATTTTTATCTTGATATAAAGTATATATTTTTTTTCCTTCTTGTGGATGAGGCAAAGAAAACACTATTGATGTAATAGGATTTTGATCATAACGAGATATAATTTCAGGATCAGTAAAATAAAGATTTGATTTGTGAAATAAATTTGTTCTTTCTTTTTTTAATTCATCAACAATTTTTTCGGATTTTTGTCTTGTTTCTTTAATTGCTTTTATAAATTTTAATTTTTTTATAATATTTATTTTAACATCTTCAAAGTTTTGCATTTTTTTATGTCTAAAATCTTTAATTTTAATTAAAAAAGATTGATGATTTTTTAAATTAATTAAATGTAAACGTGGTTTTGTTGTATTATTTTTAAATAATTCTTTATTAAAAATTACTTTTGTTAAAATAGGGATATTTAATATTTTAGGAATAGATTTTTTATCAAACCAATCAGTTTCTTGAGTAGCTATATTACTTTTCTGCAGAATTAATGTAATTTTATCTGGATTGGTTTTAAGATTATTAGATATTTCATTTTTTAACTTATTATATAGATTTAATGATTTTTTATTTTGTATTTCTTTTTTAATTATATCAAATACTTCATATATTTTTTTTGGTTTTCCAACTTCAATTTCATTTAATTTAATAATTAAAAATTCGTTTCGAAATGGAACAACATTAGATATTTGATTTTTTTGATTCAGATTAGCGTTTTTAATTTCATTTGGTATAAGGTCGATTGATATCCATCCAATATCTCCACCTTTTTTTGATGAAATAGGATCTGTTGATTTTTTCTTAGCTATGTTTGAAAAATCTTTTGGTGTATTGTGTAATTGAGATAATATCGATAATGCTTCATTTTTATTTTTTATTTGAATAATACTATATTTTCTTTTTTCTTTTGTTGAGTATTGTTTAATATTTTTTAAATACCACTCATAAATTTCTTCATTTTTACAATTTGTTTTGAATGTATCCACTTTAAATTGAATAAAACTAATTTTAAATTGTTCTGGAATATAAAAATTATCTTTATTTTTATAGAAGTAATTCTGCGCTTCTACATCAGTTATATTTTGTTTGTCAATTATAGAATTTGTTTTAATAATGGATTTTTTAATGATTCTTTTTTGAGATAGTAGTTTTATAATATTTTTTTCTTCATTTTCTAAAATAAAATTACTATTAGCAATAGTATGTATTAAATTTTTGGTATTTATTTTTTTCTTAATAATATTTATATATTGATCATTAGTTAAATTCATAGATGTAAGATAATGAAAATATTTTTCTTTATTAAATCTGTTATTTTTCTGAAATATAGGAGAACTTAATATAATTTTTTTTATTTCATTATCATTTACTTGTAAATGTATTTTTTTTACGTATTGTTCTAAAAGAACATTATTAATTAGTTGAGATAAAACATAATTGTAAGTGTCCTTTGTAAATTTTTTATTGAGACTAAATTTCAAAAAATTTTTTCCTAGTATTTTTTTTTGTTTTTCTCTTTCAACAAAATACATTTTTTTAAAAATATTAAAACTAATTTTTTCACCATTGACTGTTGCTATATATTTTTCTGAATCTTTATTTACATAGCTATTCATAGTACTCAATATTAAAGATAAAATAATTATTCCTAAAATGCACTTAACTATAATACGATTTAATCGTGATTTTAAATATTTTGTCATAATATGACGATCCTAGAAATTTTTAATATTAATTAGAGTTAAAAATATTTTTATTATCATATCTAAATCTAAAGGCTGACAATTATTTGTCAGCCAAATTTGACTTTATTTATAAAATATTATTTTTACGTATTAAAACATAAGGAGCATGTTCTAATGCTAAGTTTAAAACTTCTTCAATTTTTTTCACTGGATATATCTGTAATCCTTCAATAATATTTTGAGGTATTTCTTCTAGATTACGTTTATTTTCATAGGGTATTAATACTGTTTTAATTCCTCCACGATGTGCTGCTAATAGTTTTTCTTTCAATCCTCCAATTGGTAGAACTTGTCCATGTAAAGTAATCTCTCCTGTCATTGCAATATTGGATTTAACAGGATTCTTTGTTAAAGATGAGACTATAGCTGTACACATTGCTACACCTGCACTTGGTCCATCTTTTGGCGTTGCACCCTCAGGAACATGAACATGGATATCATGTTTTTCATGAAAGTTTTTATTAATTCCTAATTTATCAGCTTGAGAACGAACCACAGTTAATGCTGCTTGAATAGATTCTTGCATAACTTCGCCTAAAGAACCTGTATATGTAAGTTTTCCTTTCCCTATTACACATGCCGTTTCAATGGTAAGCAATTCTCCACCTACTTCAGTCCATGCTAATCCAATTACTTCTCCAATTTGATTAGTACTGTTAATTTTTCCATAGTCAAAACGTTTTATTCCTAAAAACTTTTTTAGGTTTTTTTTATTTATTTCAACATGTTTTAAAGATTTATCTAACAGTAAATTTTTTACTACTTTTCGACATATTTTAGAAATTTCACGTTCTAAACTGCGAACACCTGCTTCACGAGTGTAGTAGTGAATAATACTAGTTATTGCACAATCAGTAATTGTGAGTTCGTCTTCTTTTAGTGCATTTCTTTCTATTTGTTTTGGGTATAGATATCGTTTAGCTATATTTAGTTTTTCATTTTCAGTGTAACCAGAAAGACGAATAATTTCCATACGATCAAGTAATGGTGCAGGTATATTCATAGAATTTGATGTCGCAACAAACATCACATCTGAAAGATCATAATCTACTTCTAGATAATGATCATTAAAAGTGACATTTTGTTCTGGATCTAATACTTCTAATAAAGCAGATGCTGGATCTACTCTTATGTCGTGAGACATTTTATCAATTTCATCTAGTAGAAATAAAGGATTTTTAACTTTTGCTTTTGCCATTTTTTGAATTAGTTTGCCAGGCATAGAACCTATATATGTACGTCTATGACCTCTAATTTCTGCTTCATCTCTAATTCCTCCTAAAGCCATTCTTACATATTTTCTACCTGTAGATCTCGCAATAGATTTTCCTAATGATGTTTTTCCTACACCAGGAGGTCCAATTAAACATAAAATCGGTCCTTTTATTTTGTTTTTTCGGCTTTGTACTGCTAAATATTCCAATATTCTATCTTTTACTTTTTCGAGACCAAAATGGTCAATATCAAGAATTTTTTTGGCTTTTTTAATATCTTTTTTTATTTTTGTCCTAATATACCAAGGTACTTGTATCATCCAGTCAATATAACTGCGCACTACAGTTGCTTCTGCTGACATAGGTGACATCATCTTTAATTTTTGAAGTTCTGATTCTGTTTTTTCTTTTGCTTCTTTTGGCATTCGTGATGCTTTAATTTTACGTTTTAATATTTTATTTTCATCTGGAATTTCATCCATATCACCAAGTTCTTTTTGTATAGCTTTTATTTGTTCATTTAAATAATATTCTCTTTGACTTTTTTCCATTTGCTTTTTTACACGGTTTCTAATTCTTTTTTCAACTTGTAATAAATCTATTTCAGTTTCCATAATAGCCATTAAAAACTCTAATCTTTCATTTATGTTACGTATTTCTAAAACTGATTGTTTATCATTTAATTTTAATGGCATATGAGCAGCAATAGTATCTGCTAGTTTTTCTGAATTGTGAATATTATTAAGAGTATTTAATATTTCTGATGGAATTTTTTTATTAAGTTTAATGTAAGATTCAAACTGATTAATTGTTGTACGAATTAACACTTCTTGTTCTTTATCTATAATAATAGGAGAAATAATTAATTCTACTTCTGCAATGAAATATTGCCCATTATTTGTTAAATTTTTAATATAAGCACGTTGTAAACCTTCTATTAATACCTTTACTGTTCCATCTGGTAATTTTAACATTTGTAAAATTGAACTAATAGTTCCTATATTAAATAAATCATTTGTAGTAGGTTCATCTTTAGATGCTTCTTTTTGTGCAATTAACATAATTTTTTTGTCATTATTCATAGAAGTTTCAATACATTTAATTGATTTTTTACGACCTACAAATAATGGAATTACCATATGAGGATATATAACTACATCTCTCAGTGGTAAGACAGGGATTTTAATGCGTTCAGAACGCTCAGAATTCATAGAGCTCTCTCTTAGTTGAATTTCCCGATATTTATAATATTTAAAAACTGCAGATATAATACAACATGCAGTTACACCTATAATCAGCCAAGTATATCAGAATGGTCGCTTGACGTTTAATGCTAAGCGTTTGACAAAATAAAAGACAATTACTTTTATTTTTTAGATCATCGGATGTTTTTTTTATGCACCTGATGCTTTTTTTGATTTGTTCTTTCCATATATTATTTTTGGTAACGAATTAGTATTTACAACAGATTCATTAATTAATACTTTTTCTATGTTTTTTACAGATGGTAATTCATACATTATATTGAGTAGTATACCTTCAATAATAGAACGTAGTCCTCTAGCACCTGTTTTTTTATTCATGGCTTTTCGTGCAATAGCTAAAATAGATTCTGTACTAAATTCTAATTGCACTTTTTCTAATTCGAATAATATTTGATATTGTTTAATTAAAGCGTTTTTAGGCTTACATAATATGTTAACTAATGCATCTTCAGTTAATTTATTTAATATAGTTATTATTGGTAATCGACTAATAAACTCTGGAATTAATCCAAATTTCATTAAGTCTTCAGGTTCTACTTGTTTCAGTAAAAAGTCTTCTGATATTTTTTGTTGTTTTTCTTTAACATTAGCGTTAAAACCTATTTCTGTTCCTGTATTAATTCTTTTAGAGATTATTTTAGATAATTCTGAAAATGCCCCAGCACATATAAATAAAATATTTGAAGTATTTACTTGTAAAAATTCTTGTTGTGGATGTTTTCGTCCTCCTTGAGGAGGAATAGAAGCTAATGTTCCTTCAATTAACTTCAATAGAGCTTGTTGCACTCCTTCTCCAGATACATCTCTAGTAATAGAAGGATTATCAGATTTTCTTGCTATTTTATCTATTTCATCTATATAAACAATACCTAATTCCGCTTTTTTTACGTTGTATTTACATTTTTGTAACAATTTTTGTATTACATTCTCAACATCTTCTCCTACATATCCAGCTTCGGTTAAAGTTGTGGCATCTGCAATAGTGAATGGAACATCTAGGAGTTTAGCTAATGTTTGTGCTAGTAATGTTTTCCCGCTACCTGTTGGTCCTATTAATAAAATATTGCTTTTACCTAATTCAACTGAATCTATATTTTCATTAAAATTATGGAGACGTTTGTAATGATTATAAACTGCAACAGATAGAATTTTTTTTGTATGATCTTGTCCAATTACATAATTATCAAGATGTTTTTTTATTTCATATGGTGTGGGTAAATAATTTATTTTATTTTCAGTATTATTTATTTTATTTTTTAGGGTTTCTTCAATAAGAATATTATTACATAATTTAACACATTCATCACATATGTGTACTGTTGGTCCGGCTATTAACTTTTTTACTTCTTTTTGACTTTTTCCACAAAAAGAACAACAAAGTAGCTTTTTAGAATTTTCTTTACTCTTATCTGTCATGCTTAACCTCTTTTTTTTACATATTTTATATTTTTGAGTAAATAGATTCTATATATTTTCATTAAATATTTTAAAATAAAATGGATTGATTTAATGTTTTTATTGACGCTGAGTTAAAATGGAATCGATTAGTCCGTATTTAATAGATTCATCTGCTGATAAAAAACAATCTCGTTCTGTATCTTTATTTATTCTTTTTATAGATTGACCAGTGTGAAATGACATTAATTTATTTAGTTTTTTTTTCATTTCCATTATTTCTCTAGCATGAATTGCAATATCTGAAGCCTGTCCTTGGTATCCACCTAATGGCTGATGAATCATAACTTTTGAATTAGGCAAACAAAATCTTTTTCCTTTTGTCCCAGATGTTAATAATAAAGCAGCCATTGAGCATGCTTGACCCATACAAATAGTACTGATTTCTGGTTTAACAAACTTCATGGTGTCATAAATAGACATACCTGATGTAATAATTCCTCCTGGAGAATTAATATATAAAAATATATCTTTTTCTGGATTTTCAGCTTCTAAAAATAATATTTGAGCTACAATATTATTAGCCATATTATCTTCAATAGTCCCTATCATAAAAATTATTCGTTCTTTTAATAATCTTGAATATATATCATATGAACGTTCTCCTCTAGAATGTTCTTCTACAACCATTGGAATTAACGTTGCGTATGAGTGTTTATTATTATATAACATTTTTTATTCCTGAAAAAATTGAATATCTTAAATAATTATCATTATTCTTTTGATAATTTTCTTGTTAAATTATTTAATAATTACACCAAAGATTAATAAAGTGAAAAAATTATATTATAATAATATAATTAATTATAGAATTCATACCTTATAATTTGTCCAGTTATAATTTATAAATTCTTCAAAAGTCCAATATTTTTTTTCTATTTGAATACTTTTTTTTAAAAAAAGCATGGCTTGATTTTTTAATTCTATATCTTTTATCGCGTTTTTTAGATTTTTATTTTGATTATATAAATTAATAATTTCTATTGGTCTTTTATAACTCAAAGATATTTCTTGAATTAATTTTTGTATATTATTTTCATTGGCTAAGAATTGATTATCAGAAATAATTTTTTCTATTATCATTTGAGAATATAATTTTTTTTTAACTTGTGAACTCAGATCTAAATGATATTTTTTTTCTAAAATATTAGATTTTTCTTCTTTATATTTTTTTTTGTATTGTTGAGATAAAATTTTTATTTCTTCTTCAAATAAAAGTGGAGGTATTAGGATAATATTTTTTTCAATTATTTTTTGTATGATTTGATCTTCTAAATATTTTTCAGTTATGATATTGATTTGAGAATGAAGATTATTTTTTATTGTTTGGTAATGTTTTTGTGTGATTTTTTTTTCTATAAAATCTTGTTTGCTATTGTTTTCTAGTTCTATTTCTTGTTTTTTTTCAATTTTAATAATTTTTATTTTAAATGTTATATCTTTGTTTTGTAGTTCTTTTTCTGGATGAAATTGATGAACTTTGATTTTAAAAAAAATAATATCATTCAAAAAGTGATTAATTATTTTATAATTTAATTGAGGTATGAGTGTATTTTGAGATACAATAAAGCTAATTTTTTCTATATTAAATTTGTTTATTTTTTTATGTTTTTCATAAATACAATAATTGATTGTCACACGATCATGAGATTTAATGGCTTTATTAACTGTATTCCAAATATTTTTTTTTGTATTATATTTTTCTATATTTTTTTTAATATCTTGATCGGTTATTTTTACATTTACTTTTTTTACTTGTATTTTTTTTATATTTTTTATTTGAAATTCTGGATAAATTTCATAAATCACCGAATATTCAAAATGTTCTTTTTTATTATCTTCATTTTGATGCATGTAAAATTTTGGAGATCCAATAAGTTTTATTTTTTCTTTATTTATAAATTCATAAAAAAATTTTTGCATTAGTTGTTTAAATATATCATAATAAACAGAATTTCCATATTTTTCTTTTATGACTTTAATAGGAGTTTTACCTTTTCTAAATCCATTAATGTTAGTAGTTTTACTAATTTTAGTGAATTCTCTAAGAAGAGAGTTGTTAACTGTAGTTTTTGGAATATTAATTGTAACACGATGACCTGCATCTTTATTTTTTTCCATAAAAAATTTCATCTTATTACCTCAAACGATTACTTTTATCAGTATATTTTAGATGTTTTATTATATTATATTTTTAAAAATTTTTCTTTTAAGACAAGTTATTTTTATATTTTTAAATATAAATTTTTAAAAAATTATATAGCTATTTTGCAAAATTTTTTTAGCAAACTGATAAAATATTATTTTCTTTTGAAACACTTAGCATGATTACTTTTTTTAAATTTTTTATTGCTCCATTCATTTAAAGTGTAAGTATTTAGTGTTAATGAGTATATTTTTTTTTTGATTATTTCTGATAATATTGAAAAAATCATGCGGTGTCTAATGATTAATTTTTGCTTAATAAAATCATTGCTAATAATAATTATTCTTAAATGTGTAAGACCTGTTTCTGAATAATTATGAAACGAGCTGTCATCATAAATTTCAATAAAATTTATATTCATTTTAGATATTAAATATTTTTTTATTTTTTCTAGAGTCATTTATTGATATTATGTCCTATTCATTAATAAAAAAATTATAAAATACTTTTATACTATATAAACAGTATTATAATTATATTATATTTTTTAAAAAATGCATTTTTAAAAAATTTTTTTAATTTTAAATTTTATCAATTTTTAAAAAATAATTCAATTATTTCACAAATTATTACTTTCTAATAAACAATAATTTTTATACAAAAATTTTGAACAAAAATGATATTTTTTAAAAATATTTTTAATAAATAATTATATTATTTTGAGGTTTTTGAATGACATGTTTAAATTATAATAATTTTTTTAAAATATTATCGTTAACCTTAGTATTCTTTTTTTTAAATGGGTGTAATAGTTTATTATTAACTCCTCATGGGAAAATTGCTATAGAAGAAAGTTCATTGATACTAATATCTTTTATAATGATGTTATTTATTATTATTCCCGTAATTTTTATGACTATATATTTTTCTTTTAAGTATCGTTCAACTAATAAAAATCAGATATATAATCCTGATTGGTCTGATTCAAAAAAAATAGAGATAGTAGTGTGGACTATTCCGATTGTAATAGTTTCTGTTTTAGCGTTTTTATCTTGGAATTATAGTCATAAATTAGAACCAAAAAAACCTATAGTTTCTTTTAATAAACCTATTAAAATAGATGCGGTGGCATTAGACTGGAAATGGTTGTTTATTTATCCAGATTATAATATTGCGACTATTAATGAAATTATGTTTCCTATTGACAGACCTATAGTTTTTCGAATTACTTCAAATTCTGTTATGAATGCTTTTTTTATTCCATCGTTAGGCAGTCAAATATATGCTATGCCTGGCATGACGACAAAATTAAATTTAATTGCTAATGAAAAAGGTCAATATAAAGGTATATCATCTAATTATAGTGGTAAAGGTTTTTCTAATATGAAATTCACTGTTATCTCTGTTTCAAAAAATTCTACTTTTATAGAGTGGATAAAAAAGATAAAAGACTCACCTGTACAATTGAATACAATAAAAGTTTTTAATACAATATCTATTCCAAATGAAAAATATTCTATAGAATATTTTTCTAATGTCAAAAAACATTTATTTGATCAAATTATAAATCAATATTCTATAAAAAATTTCAAAGTATTAGATAAAAATATTGTTCATAAAATTGGAAAGAAATATTCTAAGATGGAGAAATAGAATAATGTTTGGAAAATTGACTTTTGACGTTATACCATATCATGAACCAATTATCATGGTTACCTATTCTGCTATTATTTTAATAGGATTATGTGTTACGGCAACTATTACTTATTATAAAAAATGGCAATATCTATGGTCTGAATGGTTTACTACAGTTGATCATAAAAAAATATCTATCATGTATGGAATACTTGCATTTGTGATGCTATTTCGTGGTTTTGTTGATGCAATATTAATGCGTACTCAACAGGTGATTTCATCAGCAGGTTTTAAAGGATTTTTACCTCCACATCATTATGATCAAATATTTACAGCTCATGGTGTGATAATGATTTTTTTTGTAGCTATGCCTCTTGTAATTGGTCTAATGAATTTGGTAGTTCCGTTGCAAATTGGAGCTCGTGATGTAGCTTTTCCATTTCTTAATAACTTGAGTTTTTGGTTGAATGTGAGTAGTTCTTTATTACTGACTTTATCTTTGGGAATAGGAGAATTTGCCCAAACAGGTTGGTTAGCTTATCCTCCATTATCTGGTATAAAATATAGTTCAGGTGTAGGAGTTGATTATTGGATTTGGAGTTTACAAATCGCTGGAATTGGAACAACGCTAACAGGAATTAATTTTTTAGTAACAATTTTGAAAATGCGAGCACCAGGTATGTCTTTTTTTAAAATGCCAGTTTTTACCTGGACCTCTTTTTGTACTAATATTCTCATAGTTATTTCTTTTCCAGTTTTAACTGTTACTCTTGTATTGCTGACCTTAGATCGTTATTTTAATTTTCATTTTTTTACTAATGATTTAGGCGGCAATGCAATGATGTATGTTAATTTAATATGGATTTGGGGTCATCCAGAAGTGTATATTTTAGTATTGCCAGTTTTTGGTGTGTTTTCAGAAATAGTAGCCACTTTTTCTAAAAAACGATTATTTGGCTATGTATCTTTAGTATGGGCTACACTATCTATTACAATTTTATCTTTTATTGTATGGCTTCATCATTTTTTTACTATGGGAGCAGGTGCAGATATCAATGCTTTTTTTGGAATTACTACTATGATTATAGCAATTCCTACTGGCGTAAAAATTTTTAATTGGTTATTTACAATGTATCAAGGTCGTGTATATATGCATTCCTCTATGTTATGGACTTTAGGTTTTTTAGTCACATTTTCTATTGGTGGAATGACTGGTGTACTGTTATCGGTTCCTCCAGCTGATTTTATTTTACATAATAGTTTATTTTTAGTTGCACATTTTCACAATGTAATCATCGGTGGAGTTGTTTTTGGTTGTTTTGCTGGGATTAGTTATTGGTTTCCTAAATTATTTGGATTTATTTTAAATGAAATTTGGGGAAAACGTGCTTTTTGGTTTTGGATTATAGGATTTTTTCTTGCTTTTATTCCTTTGTATTTCTTAGGATTAATGGGTATGACTCGTCGTTTAAGTCAGAATATTGATTCTGAATTTCATGTATTATTATGTATTGCTGCTATTGGGGCATTTTTTATTGGAATAGGAATTATATGTCAAATTATTCAATTTTTTGTCTCAGTGAGAGAACGTCAATATAATTTAGATTTAACTGGTGATCCTTGGGATGGTAGAACTTTAGAATGGTCTACTTCGTCACCTGCTCCATCATATAATTTTGCTATTATTCCTGTAGTTAAAGATAGAGATCATTTCTGGGAAAACAAAAGAAAAGAAGATTACAGAAACACAATGAGTAATTTTAATTACGATGAAATTCATATGCCTAAAAATACAGGATTAGGTGTCCTAATCAGTTTTTTTTCATTATTATTCGGTTTTTCAGCAGTTTGGCATATTACCTGGTTGTGTATTGTATCTTTTTTTTCCATTATTGCTAGTTTAGTTATTAAAAGTCTTAATGAAGATAATGAGTACATTATATCTTCAAAAGAAATAAAAAAAATTGAGAGTCAATACTGGAAAAATATTCGAAAAGTAGGTTTATAATGATAGAAAATAAAATAAATCATACAACATTAAATATTAATTTAAGAGTTCATGATAAAAAATTAGAATCAAACAAATTATTTGGTTTATGGATATATTTAATGAGTGACTGCATTATGTTTGCAGTGCTTTTTGCTGTTTATGCTGTAATTTCTTCAAATATATCAATTGATTTAATTAGCAATAAGATTTTTAATTTACCATCTGTTTTATTAGAAACATTTTTATTATTATTAAGTTCTTTATCGTGTGGTTTTATTGTTTTTGCAATGAACCAGAAATATATCAAAATGATATATTCATTCTTAATGATAACTTTTTTTCTAGGTTTTGTTTTTTTGTTTATGGAAATTTATGAGTTTTATGAATTGATAATAAAAGACTTTGGTCCTGATAAAAATGCATTTTTTTCTATTTTTTTTACTCTTATTGCTACTCATGGAATCCATATTTTTTTTGGTTTAATTTTAATAATGTCTATTATTTATCAAATTAAAAGACTAGGTTTGACTCATTCTGTTCGCGTTAGAATTTTATGTCTGAGCGTTTTTTGGCATTTTTTAGACATTATATGGATTTGTATTTTTACTTTTGTTTATTTAAATGGAGCTATTTGATGCGTAATGTTATTGAATCAAATATAAATAAAGAAATAAAATCTTATTTTGTAGGTTTTATATTTTCTACAATATTAACTATTGTTCCATTTATATTAGCAATGCAAAAAATTTTTTGTAGTAATATTAATTATATTATTTTTTTATTATGTGCTATTAGTCAAATTGTTATTCATTTTGTGTATTTTTTACATTTAAATTTTTCTGCAGAAGCTAGATGGAATCTTATAACTTTATTATTTGTAATTATAATAATATTTATTGTAGTATTCGGTTCTATATGGATTATGTTTAACTTAAATCATCATATAATGTAAAATTTAATCGAAGATATATTATGTATATATTTAAACATTATTTAGAAATTATTAAGCCTGGTATTATTCTTGGGAATGCCACTTTAATTATAGGTGGTTTTTTATTTGCATCTAGAAATTCTACTTTTGATGTTTTTTTATTTACATATACAATTTTAGGAACATCTTTGGTAATTGCTTCTGCTTGTGTTTTTAATAATTTAATTGATCATGATATAGATAAAAAAATGAATCGAACAAGCAATCGAGTATTATCAAAACAATTACTTTCTTTTTTATCTGTTTTTATTTTTGCTGTTTTTTTAGGTGTTTTAGGTATCTCTATATTAATTTTTTTAGTAAATTTTTTATCAATGATTTTATCAATTTTTGGATTTTTTATTTATGTTGTCTTATATTCTTTATTTTTTAAAAGAAGATCGATTTATTCAACTTTTATTGGAAGTTTTTCAGGTTCTACGCCATCTATTATCGGTTATACAGCCGTGTCTAATGCTATTGATATATGTTCTATCTTATTATTCATTATTTTAATATTTTGGCAAATGTCTCATTTTTATGCTATTTCAATTATGAGAATTGAAGATTACAAAAAAGCTGAAATTCCTGTTTTTTCTGTAGTAAAGGGTATTTCTATAACAAAAAAACATATTTTTTTTTATATTATTAGTTTTATTTTTTTTAGTTCATTATTAACTTTTTTAGGTTATTTAAGTTATAATTTTTTATGTTTTTCTTCCATTATAAATTTTTATTGGTTGTTTTTATCTTATCCGACTATTAAAAACAATCACGATAAAAACAATGCAAGTAAACTATTTTATTATTCAATCCTAGTCATTTTTATATTTAATTTTTTAATATCTATAGATATTTTATTTTAAAATATTCTCATTCATTTATTTATAAACATTTGACTGGTTTAGGTATTCCAGCAATTTTGCTGGCTTGTTGAGCTGGCCCTTTAGGAAAAAGTTTAAATAAATAAATGCTATTACTTTTAGATTTTCCCATTTCTTTTTTAATGCTTTGAATTAACATCCTTATTGATGGTGTTACATGAAATTTAAAATAAAATTTTCGCACAAACATTATTACTTTCCAGTGATCAGAATTTAAATCAATATTTTCTTTTTTTGCGATTTCTTCTGCTAATATTATATTCCAATCTTTAGTTTTTTTTAAATATCCTTCTGAATCTTTTTCGATTTTTTCATATTCGTATAATACTTTATTATTAGTTTTCATATTTTTTAATAAATATAAGCTGAATTGGGATAAATTTTAAAAAAATATTACATTAAATATAGAGAATTATCAAATGAACTTTTTAGAATTACAAGTTACATTAAGTTTTTGTGCGATTTTTTTATTACGTATGTTAGGAATGTTTATGATTCTTCCTATTTTAAGCAAATATGGAATACTTTTAGATGGAGGAAATAAATTTTTAATTGGTTTATCAATGGGAATATATGGTTTTGCTCAAGTAATTTTTCAAATTCCATTCGGAATGTTATCTGATAAATTTGGTCGAAAAAAAATAATTATATTAGGTCTTTTTATGTTTTTTATCGGGAATATTATATCAGCGGATATTCATTCAATTTGGGGATTGATAATTGGTAGGTTTTTACAAGGTTCAGGAGCTATATCTGGTGTATGTATGGCTTTGTTATCTGATTTAATTCGAGAGAAAAATCGTGTTAAATCTATTGCTGCTATAGGTGTTAGTTTTGCTATTTCTTTTTTAATTGCTATAGTTTCTGGTCCTATAATTGTTCAATTGTTTGGATTTTTTTCGATTTTTTGGATATCTGCATTTTTATCTATCATTTGTATAACAATAGTTTATTATGCTATTCCTGTTTTAAATATAAACATATTACAACAAAATCATACGTGTTATTCATATATTAAAGTATTAAAATTTATCTCAAATAAAATTTTTTTTAGATCTTATTTAGGTATCTTTTTTTTGCATTTTTTATTAATGATTAATTTTATGGTTATTCCCAATCAATTAGAAATATCTGGATGTTCTTTAAATCAGCATTGGAAAATATATTTAGGTGCTATGTTACTTTCCTTTTTTATTTTATTCTTATTTATATTTTATTGTAAATGTAAACATGTTTTGGAAAATATTATTGAAATTTGTATTTTATTTATTTTTTTTGCAGAAATAATTTTTCTAAAAGCACAAAATTATTTATTATTTCTAATAATTGCTTTGCAGATATTTTTTTTATCTTTTAATTTTCTTGAAGTTTTTCTTCCTTCTCATCTTAGTAAACAACCATTAAATAATTATAAAGGTAGTATAATGAGTATTTATTCTACTAGCCAGTTTTTAGGTATTTTTTTTGGGGGTATTTTTAGTGGATGGCTTTATAGTTTTTTAAATGTTTCAGAAATTTTTTTATTTGAAATATCTATTATTATATTATGGTTAATTTTTAGTGTTTTTTGTAAGAAGTAAATTCTATTTATAGTATAATCAAATTTAATAAATAATAGATATTTATTATAATAATCTTCTTTTTAATTAAGAATTAAATTATTACTTTTTTTAGGTGTTTGAATATGAATTTTCTTCATCTGTATAAAATATATAAATGTCGTATAAATAAAAAATTATTTTATACATTAAACCAGTTACCTTTCCAAAAATCAAATCTTTTAAAAGCAATGAAGTATAGTGTATGTTCAGGAAGTAAAAGATTACGTTCATTTTTAGTATATATTACTGGGGAGGTTTTAAAAGTAAATCTAATTACATTAGATGTCATATCTACTTCTATTGAATGTATACATTCATATTCTCTAATACACGATGATTTGCCTTGTATGGATAATGATCATTTTAGAAGAGGAAAAATTTCTTGCCATGTAAAATATGGTGAAAGTACTGCTTTGTTAGCTGGTGATGCTTTACAAAGTCTTGCATTTAATGTTTTATCAAAAAGCTTTATGCCAAATGTTTCTAATTTAAAACGTGTAAAAATGATTTCTGAATTATCTAATTCTATTGGTTCATCTGGAATGTGCATAGGTCAAGAATTAGATTTAGAAGCAGAAAAAAAAGAAATGAATCTATCTGAATTAGAATCTATTAATTTTTATAAAACTGCTTTTTTAATACGTTCTGCCATACGTTTAGTATATTTATCTTCTAATAATTTTTCTAAATCTGTATTATCAATATTAGATTTATTTTCGATTACTATTGGTTTAGCATTTCAAATTCAAGATGATATTTTGGATTTTAAAAAAGATAGTATAAAAATACGAGATAATAAAATAATTAAAAAAAATACCTATCTAGCTATAATAGGTTTAGATAAATCAAGAGAAAAAATAAAAGAATTATATCAAAAATCATTGTTTGCATTAGATAGTTTAAAAAAAAAAAAATTAATACTTATACATTAGAAAAATTAACAAAATTTATAATTAAACGTATTGAATAAATTGAATAATGAGCATCTAATGAATTTTAATTTTAAAAAATATCCAATTTTATCTTTTGCTAATTCAGTAGAAAATTTACGTCTGTTGCCTATCGAACAGTTACCACAATTATGTTTTGAACTACGCGAATATCTATTAGATGTGGTTACTGTTTCTAAAGGACATTTTGCTTCTGGATTAGGTGTAGTTGAAATTACTGTAGCACTTCATTATGTTTATAATACTCCTTTTGATAATTTATTATGGGATACAGGACATCAGGCGTACCCTCATAAAATATTAACGGGACGACGCGAAAGAATGAATAGTATTAGAAAAAAAAATGGATTACATTCATTTCCTTGTCGAGAAGAAAGTAAATACGATACTTTAAGTGTTGGTCATTCTTCTACTTCGATTTCTGCAGGTTTAGGAATGTCTATTGCAGCTGAAAAAGAAGGTAGAAATAGACAAACTATTTGTATTATTGGTGACGGTGCTATAACTGCAGGTATGGCATTTGAAGCTATGAATCATGCTGGAGCAATGAAATCTAATTTATTAGTTATACTCAATGATAATCAAATGTCTATTTCAAAAAATGTGGGAGTCTTAAATAGTCATTTAAAAATTTTAAGAAATTTTAAATATACTGAGACAAATAAAAAAAAAATATACACATATTATCAGAAATTTTTTAGGAACAATAAAAAAATTGAAAATGATTGTATATATTTCAACTCTATTTTTTCTAATTTAGGATTTGAATATTTTGGTCCATTTGATGGACATAATATTTTTTCTATTATTAATATATTAAAAGATATAAAAAATAAAAAAGGCACTTATTTATTACATCTTGTAACTAAAAAAGGAAAGGGTTATCTTCCAGCTGAATTAGATCCTATTAAATGGCATTCAATATCTTCATATGATTCATTAAAGTCAAAATCTATTAGTTATTCAGATGTTTTTGGTTCTTGGCTTTGCGAAATAGCTGCATTTGATAAAAAATTGATGGCTGTTACACCCGCAATGTGTGAGGGTTCTGGAATGAAGAAATTTTCTCGTCTTTTTCCCAATCAATATTTTGATGTTGCTATTGCCGAACAACATGCAGTGACTTTTGCTGCTGGTCTTGCAATCAGTGGTTATAAGCCAGTAGTTTCTATTTATTCTACTTTCTTACAACGAGCTTATGATCAACTCATTCATGATGTAGCATTGCAAAAACTATCTGTTTTATTTGCTGTTGATAGAGGGGGTATTGTTGGGAATGATGGACAAACTCATCAAGGAATTTTTGATCTTGCTTATTTAAGATGTATTCCTGGAATTGTTATTATGACACCTAGTAATGAAGATGAATGTCGTCAAATGCTTTATACTGGTTATATGTATACTAAAGGACCTAGTGTGGTTAGATATCCTAAAGGATACGGTGTTGGTGCATTATTAATGCCTATGAATAGTATCCCATTGGGAAAATCTACAATGAAAAGACTAGGTAAAAAAATAGCTATTTTAAATTTTGGAACTTTGTTAAAAAATGCTTTTTTTGCAGCAGATAATCTGAATGCAACGCTAGTTGATATGCGTTTTGTTAAACCTTTAGACAATAGTATGATTTTAAAATTATCTTCTAAACATAAATTTTTTATTACTCTTGAAGAAGGTGTAATTTCTGGTGGAGCAGGCAGTGCTGTCAATGAATTTATTATGATAAATAAAATTTGTTTACCAGTTTTAAATATTGGATTACCGGATATCTTTATTCCACAAGGTACTCAGGAAGAAATTAGACACGATTATCAATTAGATGAAGAAGGTATTTATAAACAAATATTTTATTGGTTAACAAAATAACATAGAAAATGTTAGATAGAATCATATAATGCAAACAATGTTTTTATCAAATACTTATGTAAGAATAACTTTTTTATTGTATCCCATTTTAAATACGGCTTTGTCTAAAACTCCATTTATAAATTTATGACTATCTTGAGAACCAAATAATTTAGCTAGTTCAATACCTTCATTAATAGATACTTTATAAGGTATATCATTTCTTTTATGTAATTCATAGAACGAAATTCTAAGAATGGCTTTTTCAATATGACCTAATTCTCTTAGCGATCTAAATAAATAAGGTTTCATTAAATTATCTATATTTTCACAGTCACATGTAATTCCGATAATTAAATCGTAAAAATATACAATATCAATATTTGTTTTATTTTTTTCTTTTAAAAACTGAATAGCACTTTCTTTAATATTGTTATGAGATATTTCCCAAGAATACAACATTTGTAAGGCACATACGCGTGCTTTTCTTCGAGAAGATGGCTTCATAAATAAAATTTCTCTTGTTTTTTATATGTCAGTGTTATATCTTTTAGAAGATAATATCAATCTTATATCAGGTCCTATACGACAAATATCTTGAAATTTGAATTGAAGAGAATGCGATATTTTTAATATGTTATCAATCATACATAATGGTCTAGCTTCGTGTCCAAGTATTTTAGGTGCCATATATATAATTAATTCATCTATTAAAAACGAATTTAATAAAAATCCTGATAAAGTACTGCCTGCTTCTATCCATACATTATTAATTTCTGACTTTCCTAAAAATTTTAAAAGAGAAAATATATCAATTTTTTTATTATGTTCTTTTTCTATAATTTGTGTTGTATTTTTCGGCCATATATTTTTATCAGATTTTAATCGTATTAACCAAATTTTCCCTTTTGTTTTCATAATTTTATGTGATGGTTGAACACGATTTTTACTATCTATAATTACTCTTGTTGGATGTTGAAATATTTTTTGAGGAAAAATAGATAATGTTTTTTTATCAAATTCTTGATAACGTACATTTAAAGAAGGATTATCACTTAAAATAGTAGAGCTACTAGTGAGAATTACTGAACTTTTTGCTCGAAATTTTTGAACGTCTTGACGCGCATATGTTGAAGTAATCCATTTGCTGTCACCATTTTTTACGGCAACTCTTCCATCTATTGAAACACCTAGTTTAAGCTGTATTCATGGAAAACCAGTCTTCATTCTTTTAAAAAACCCTTTGTTATATTTTTTTGATTCTTGTGATAACAAACCTATTTTTACAGAAATTCCGTGTTTTTTTAAATACAAAACACCATTTCCAGAAACTTTAGGGTTGGGATCTATATTAGAAATTATAACACGATTTATACCCGCTGTAATTAGTGCATTACAGCATGGAGGTGTTTTACCAAAATAATTACACGGTTCCAGTGTTATGTAAGCTGTTCCTCCTTTTGCTTTATCTCCAGCCATAATTAACGCGTTAATTTCTGCATGATTTTTTCCTATTTGTTTATGCCATCCTTCGCCAACAATAATATTATTTTTGACAATTACACAACCTACGTTGGGATTAGGTGCTGTAGTAAATTCGCCTAACTTACTCAGTTCTATTGCTCTATTCATATAAAATATATCATTCATTTTTAACCAGCATATTTTTTATATTTTTTATAAAATTTTTTCAATTAAAATGATTGAAACCTTTTTTTTGAAAAACAATTTTCTTTTTATTATGAAATAAATTAAATCCTTTTTCTATAGATGTAATGTGACCAATACATGTACAATTAACTAGAAATTTTTGTCTAATTTGATTTAGTCTTTTAACATTTTTTTTTGAAATAGTAAAACATAATTCATAATCTTCTCCTCCATTTAATGCCCAATCTAAACAATTTTGACGTTGAAAATTATTAATTAAAATTTTCGAAATAGGGATTTGATTTAAATTTATATTTGCTCCTCGTTTGCTACTGTTTAATATATGACCTAAGTCAGAAATTAATCCATCTGATATATCAATAGCTGAGTTAGCAATTTTTCTAAGAGACAGTCCTTCAAAAACCCTAGGAATAGGATGGAGATGCTTTTTGATTAGATAATTTCGTATATTTGCATTTTTTATAAAAATTTTTTTTTTAAGTAAAAATAAACCAGCAGCACTTTCTCCAAGAGTTCCAGTCACATAAATTAAATCTCCTATATTAGCATTACTTCTTAGCAATGCAGTATGTTTTTCTAGTAATCCATAAATACTTAAAGTAATGCTCAATGGACCACAGTTGGTATCACCACCAATTAATCGTATATTATATTTATTTAATATATCAAATAAACTGTTGCTAAATTTTTCTAACCACAGACTATCGGATTTGGGCATTGTAAGAGACAATGTCGTCCATTTTGGTTTGGCACCCATCGCAGCAAGATCACTTAAATTTACTGCTACTGTTTTATATGCTAAATCTTCAGGAGATATATTCTTTAAAAAATGAGTCTTTTCGACTAATGTATCAGTACTGATTGCAAGAACATTATTTTTTGGTATTGTTACTAAAGCACTATCATCTCCAATTCCCCTAATTTCATTATAATCTTTTTTTTGTTTGCGTTTAAAAAATTGGGATATAATTTCAAATTCATTATATTTCATTGTTTATAGTTAAATTTTAAAATAGATATTAAATAAAAAATATTTAATATTATAGTGCTTTTTTTAGTTTTTTCATAATATTAATCATTTCTAATGCAGCTAAAGCAGCTTCAGAACCCTTATTTCCCATTTTTGTTCCAGATCTTTCAATTGATTGCTCAATATTTTTTGTTGTTAGTATTCCTAATGTGATAGGTAAAAAATATTTAGTGCTGATTTTGGAAAGACTGCTACTAGTATCATGAGAAATATATTTAAAATGATCAGTTTCTCCTTTTATAATTGTCCCTATAGCAATAATAGCATCACATTTAGCAGAACTTGCAATATAACTTGCGACAGTGGGTATTTCATATGTTCCAGGAACATATACTTTTAAAATATTATTTTCGTTGACTTGACCTATTCTTTGTAATGTATCTAATGCTCCTAATAATAAATTATGATTAATAAATTGATTGAATCGAGAAATAATTATAGCAATAGATGCATTTTTAGCTGTAATTCCTGATTGTATTGTATTCATCTTTGTATACTTACTTGTTATTAGAATTAATATGATAAATTATTTATTATTTAAGATCCAAGCATATCCGTAGTGATTATAAAATCCTGCTAATATAGAAGCTTTTTTACCAATTCCTTCGTATATATCAAAATGTTGATTTTTAATTGCACCTCCTACATCTAATGCAACTACTAGACGCATTTCATATTTATTAATAAAAATACCATTTTTATCAAGTAATGGTATTTTTAATAAAATTACACTTCCTTTTTTTATTATGGAACTATCTGCTGCTACTGATGTTTGGCTGACTAATGGAACGGCACTTGCACCATATACTTGCGTTTTTTTTGTTTCTTTAAAGAACACAAAAGATTGATTTTCTTCAAGTAATTTTTGTATTTCTTCTTGTGTGTGTTTTGTAAACCAGTTTTTAATCGCTTGCATCGACATATTTTTTTTTTGTATGTCACCTCGATTTATTAAAACTTGTCCAATTGCTTTATAAGGCCATCTATTTTTCCCCGCATAGCTAAAAAAAGTTAATTGTTTATTATCTCCATAATCTATAAATGCACTTCCTTGAATTTCCATAATAAAATTATCTATTAGGGAATTACTATAAGCTAAAATATATTTTTTATCTAAAGCTCCATTATATATATCTTTTCTTTTTGGTAAAGGTGCGTTTTTATTAAAACAATCAGGCATTGAATATATTGGATATCTAAAAGCATCTGTTTTAATTTTTCTAGCTTGTATTATTGGAGTATAGTATCCACTTATTTTAACATTTCCATAGTTATCTGTACCTTTCATTTGAAACAAATCAATTCCAAACTTATTAAGTTCATTAATATTAGCGTTATTTTTTAACCAATTTAAAGTTGCCTTGTAAACAGATTCATTTTTTAAATATAAAGATGGGGAATATTTTTTTATATTTTTTATTTGCATAAGAAATAATTGTGAATTAATTATTTTTTCATCAATATTTATTTTTTGTATTTTTGTAAAATTTTGTATTAGTTTTTTTTCATACTGTTGTCCTTGATTGATTTGTACAGATGCATATGATTTTATAAATAAAAGAGATAAACTAAAAAATATTATTGTGATTATTTTCATTTTTTTTATATTGAAATTTATTAATTTATAAAATATTTTTAAATAAGAATTTAACTTATAAAAATTATTGCATTTTTTTATATACAAGTGTATTATGTAATTTAATACAAGCGCGGGGTGGAGCAGTTTGGTAGCTCGTCGGGCTCATAACCCGAAGGTCGTTGGTTCAAATCCAGCTCCCGCAACCAATTTTAAATGTAATTTTACATTTAAAAATTTTTACTTAATCCCATCTTTTGAAAAAAACCTTCCAATACTTTAATCTATTCTGAGATATAAAACATTAATTAACTAATAAAAAATAATATATAGATTGCAGTAAAAATGCAAGAGGATTGTTATGAAAGAACGCAATACTGAATTAGTTCAGGGTTTTCGTCACAGCATCCCTTATATTAATGCTCATCGAGGTAAAACATTTGTCATAATATTAAGTGGCGAAGCAATTAAATATGGAAATTTTTCTGGTATTATTAATGATATAGGATTGTTACATAGTTTAGGTATTCGTTTAGTAGTTGTATATGGTTCTTGTCCTCAAATTAATACTAGTTTAAAAGAAAAAAATATTAACATCACATATCATAAATACATACGAATTACTGATTTAGCTTCTTTGGAGCAAGTCAAACAAGCAGCAGGAAGGTTACAACTTGACATTACAGCTCGTCTATCTATGAGTGTAACGAACACTCCTCTTCAAGGAGCAAATATTAATGTAGTCAGTGGTAATTTTATTATTGCGCAACCATTAGGTGTAGATGATGGTATAGATTATTGTCATAGTGGTAAAATTAGAAGGATTGATAAAAATGCAATTGATTATCAATTAAGGAATAGAGCTATAGTATTAATTGGTCCAGTAGCTGTTTCTGTAACTGGAGAAAGCTTTAACTTAACTTCTGAAGAAATAGCAACTCAAATTAGTATTGAATTAAAAGCAGAAAAAATGATAGGTTTTTGTAGTAATCAAGGAGTGATTAATCATAAAGGTAAAGTCATTTCGGAATTATTGCCTAATGAAATAAAATACAGAATTAAAAAATTAGAAAAAAAAGGTGATTATATTTCTTCAACTATTCGTTTTTTAAGAGGAGCAATAAAAGCTTGCAAAAGTGGAGTAAATCGTAGTCATTTGATCAGTTATCATAAAAATGGAGCACTATTGCAAGAATTATTTTCTCGTAATGGAATTGGCACCCAGATAGTTATGGAATCAGCAGAAAAAATAAAACGAGCTAGTATTAATGATATTGGAGGAATTTTAGAATTAATTCGTCCTTTAGAAAATGAAGGAATTTTAGTACGTAGATCAAGAGAACAACTAGAAATAGAAGTAGATAAATTTACTATTATTGAATATGATAATTTAACTATTGCTTGTGTAGCATTATATCCTTTTTTAGCAGAAAAAATAGGAGAAATGGCGTGCTTAGCTGTTCATCCTGATTATCGTAATTCTGCTCGTGGAGATTTATTATTAAAAATAATTAAAATACGTGCTAAAGAAATGCATTTAGAAAGAATTTTTGTATTAACAACTCAGAGTATTCATTGGTTTCAAGAGAGAGGATTTGTTCTTGTGAACATTGAAATGCTTCCTGAAAGTAAAAAGAAAATGTATAATTATCAACGTTGTGCAAAAATTTTAATGCTTGATGCAATATAAGTATATATTTTTATAAAAAATGAATTATTCTTTTTTAAACTGTTATATTATTAGTATTTTTTAAAAAAGTTTTTATAAAAACTTCTTTTTCTGAAAAAATGCTAAGCATTTTCCGAGATCTTGTTACACCGGTATATAAAATATCTTTATTTAAAATATTTAAATGAGAATTTGGTAATATTAAAGAAGTATTTATAAATTCTGAACCTTGCGATTTATGAACAGTGATAGCCCAAGCAGTTTTGTATTTTCTTAAAATTGTGACAGGGATATTGTTTACTATATTATTTTGTTTCAAAAAAGACACTTGTAAGATGCCATTTTTGTTAATATTGGTAATACCTATTTCTCCATTAAATATGTCTAAATATTTATTGTTATTAGTAATCATGATAGGTTTTCCTATATACCATTCTTGTCCATTTATATAAAAATATTTTATTATATTTTTTTTGTACATATTTCCTTCTAATTTTTTATTTAAAACATTTACACCAAATAAACCATCATGTAATACACATAACGTTTGATAATCTTTAAAAGATTCTATAATTTCTTTCATTGTGGCTTTTTGGTATACTTTATCCCAAAAATTTTTATAGTTTAAAGAAATATTTTGAATCATTTTTTCATATTTTTTAACAGAATTATTTTCATAAAAAGAAACATTTTTTATTAAATTATTAAATAAACTTTCAATAATTTTGATTTTTTTATTACAAATTGCATGTGATAATATATAAATTCCTGAGCTTTTATTAAATCTATAATTTTTTTTTAAAACACATATGCTGTCACTAATAAAGTTTGTTTTTTTTGTATTTGTATTTTTTGACAATTTATATTGTGTAAGTTTTTCAATATTAATTACGGTTTGTAAGCTATATCCATCATTAGCATAAGAACAAATTTTTTTAAGAATAGAACTAGATTCTATTGGACGTAATTGATTAGAATCACCTATAAAAATTAATTTAGTATTGCTTGAAACTGAAAATAATATTTTTTCCATCATTAAAATATCTACCATTGATATTTCATCGATAATTAAAATATCTAAATCTAACAAGTGATTTTTATTAAAAAAACTATTTTGTGATATTTTTTGAATTCCTAATAACTGATGTATAGTTATTGCTCTAGATGGAAGAGAATGCTTTTCTTGTTCAGATAAGTATAAGTCAAAGATATTATTTTTTATAATTTCATTTAAACGTGTTGTTGCTTTTCCTGTTGGAGCAGATAACTGAATTTTTATTACTTTTTTTGAACTTTTAATTAATGCAATTATTATTTTTAATATAATAGTAGTTTTTCCCGTTCCAGGACCACCGGTAATAAAACTTATACGATTTATTAAAGTTAGTGCCACTGCTATTTTTTGAAAATTTATATTGTGTTGAGGAAATAAATTATTTAATATTTTAGAACATTTCTCTTGATTAATTCTATTTTTTTTATTTTTTGTATATAAATAGTTAAAAATGTTGTTTTTAGCTTTCCACATTTTATAAAGATATATTTTGTTTTTGTATAAGACTAAAGGTGTAGGAAGCTTACCGTTTCCAATGGATTTATGTTTTAATAATTCTGCTGACCAATCTATTTTTTTTTCTAAAAAAAACAGTATTTTTTTTATAAATTTTTCATTTAAACTAGAAAAAAAACAATTTTTTTCAAAATATTGAATAGGTAAAAAGATATGACCTTGGCTACTTTCATAACTTATACAAGCTGCAACTAACATTATAATAGTATTTTTTTGTGTAATAAATTGAGAGAAATAAAAATCAATTGGACGTATAATTTTAAATTTTACAGCTTGTTTTAATAGCATAATCATATTGTTCATGAAATCAAAGTAATTGTTTTTTCTATTAATAAATAATCTGGAATAGTATGAAAAATTCCATTATTTGTTTTATCTTGTTCGATAGCGCGTAAAAAAAAATAAAAAACACCACCAAAATCATTTTTATAATTATAATTTTTTATTTTGTTTTGTAAATATTTATGCACAGCTATAGTGTATATTTGATATTGCAAATCATATCTTTTGTTAATTATTTCATTTTTTATATGTATTGTAGAATAAAAACTATTGTTTTTACCTAACCAATTAGACTTGTAATCTAATATATAATATTTTTTTTGCCAAAAAAAAACTAAATCAATAAATCCTGTTAAAATTCCCTTGACTGGATTAAAAAATAATTTTGGAGAATTCATTGATATAGGATCAATAGATTGAATAATTTCATTTAACTGTGTGCTGTATAACGTATTTTTTATAGGTAAAAAAAATTCAAATTCTTTTACACATAAACTTTCGTGTATTTTTGATAAAAAAATTTTTTTATCCCCTATTGATGTGTTGATAATACTTTTTATCCAAGAAACCAATATTGCAGTCCATTTTATTGGAATATTATATTTTTGTAAAATCTTGGAAAACCAATTATATTTTTTTTTATTTAAGATATGTAAATTTTTTAATATTTCATGAATCATTGATCCAGTATTTTCCCCTTTGGGAAAGTTATATATTGTTAAAGATTTATTATTTTGTTCTTTATTTTTGACTAATAATTTTTCTGAGAAAGTTTCTTTTTTATTTTCTTTTTTTAATTGGGTGAAACTGGTTATATTCCAATTTTTTTGGAGATTTTTTTCTAAAGATTTTTTTTTACATATTAAATAAATGACGTGTTTTATTATAGGAAGTTTAACATAATCTGTATTATGTTTTACTTCTATAAAAGTATTTAGCTGAATGTTTTTCAATTTATTAAGTAAATTTTTATAGTTCATAGATTGTCTATTTTGTATAGTGTATCCTAAACTACTTTCGTGGATATCACTATGATTTTTATTTTTTATTATTTTTTTTGTTAAACATGCTATCCCAATACTACAATAAAGAATTGATCTTGTCAGTGCAACATATAAAAAACGTATGTCTTCTGATAATCTTTCTTCATCTGCTATTTTTAAACTTTCCTTACTGTTCTCTGTATCAAAAAATACTTTGAAATTACTTTTATCATGATAAATAGGTAATAGTGATTTTTTAAAATCTATACTAAAAGGTATCCAAACAATGGGATATTCTAATCCTTTTGACTTATGTATGGTAACAATTTTTACTGATTGAGAATCATTAAAATGTCTAATATATTCATTATGTAAAGGCTGTTTGTTTTGTAATATTTTTTTTTTAAACCATCGAATTAAAGATGTTTTTTTATGAAATAATTGAAATTGTTCTTCTAATAATTCTGCTATGTGTAAAAAATTTAAATTTTTTAAATAATTTGTATTTATTTCTATAATATTAGAGTTGATTTGGTACTCTAATATCATATTTGTAATCATATGGAAAATTCCTATTTTTTTCCATATATCATGATATTTATATAATTTCTCTATTATACAATATGAATTTTCATTTGTTGATTTTTTTTTTATTACAGATAATATATTTTTTAAAATATGTGTAGAAATGGATTGTTGTAACAATTTTTCATTATCAGGTTCTAGAATAGATTCTAATATCCATAGTAATTCTTGGGCATCAAAAGTTTGAAATACACTACTTTTATTGGATGAGTATATTGAAACTATATTATGTTTTTGCAATTCTGTTTGAATGATATCGGCTTCTTTTTTATTTCTAACTAATACAGCAATATCGTTAGCTTCTAGAATTTTTTCTCCATTTTTAGTTGTAATTTTAGCTTTTCCTGTTTGTGCACAAGTTAACCAAAAACTAATTTCATTTGCACACTGTTTAGAAATCCAAATTTGATAATCATCTATATATACTTCTTCTTTTTCTTGTAAAAAAAATTTTATTGGAATCTGAGGGATATTATTAATTGTAAATTTCATTTTTGAATTATTACAAGAAGGTGTTGTAGGTATAAATGGAATATTTTTAAAAATAAATGGATGTTGATATTGAGAAAATAAATAATTAATACTTTTACACATATTTATTGAAGCACGCCAATTAGTATCGAGGTAATAGTATTTTTTTACTTTAGATTTTGCATATAAATAAGAAAAAATATCTGCTCCTCTAAAACTATATATTGCTTGTTTTGGATCTCCAATAAGAAATAATACTGTTTTATGATGGTTTTTATATAAAATATCGAATATTTTATACTGTTGAATATCAGTATCTTGAAATTCATCAATAAATACTGCGGGGTATTGTTTTCTTATTAAAATTCTAAGAGATTGTTCTTTTTTTATTTCTTTTAAAAGAATATTTAATAAGTCATTGAATCCTAGTAGTGATTTTTTTTTCTTTTCTTTTAGCAAGTATTGATTAATTTTTTTTATAGCATATATTATAACAATATTTTTTAATGAAAAGTTTTGTTTTAATATTTTTTCAGTTTCCATAAAAAGAATGTATTTTGAACAAACATTATTGACTGTATTGTTTTTTATATTTTTTTGTGTGAAATATTTTAATGGAACAGGAATTGTATAATCTTTAGTTTTAGATTTTGCCCATATTGTAATACTATTAATCCATTTAACGATATTAAAATTACTATATATTTTTTTATTTATTTTAAAACTATTAATTTCTTCTTGTATTGTTTTGTAATACATCAACCATATTTCTTTAAAAGAAATTATTTTTTTTATATTTTCTTGATGAAATGTAATTAATTTTTTATTACTTAAAAAATTTTGAGAAAAATTAGTTGATTTTATATGAAAAAACGGTTTTATTTTTTTTAAAAAATACTCTGGATTTTTATAATCTTGATAAATAATATTAATAATATCTTCTGGTAAATTATAAAAAGATCGTCTCCAGAAATCTTGTGTAGCTTGTAAATATAAATCATCTTCATTATCAATTATTGTATCTTCAAAATTATAATTCAGATAAAAAGTATGTGATTGTAATATATGTTGACAAAATCCATGTATTGTATAAATACAAGCGTTGTTTATATCATTTTTTGCTTTTTTAAGAATATCAATAGCTTCATCTATATCGTTTATTTCTCTTAGAAAAACATTAAAAGGAGGTTCTGCTTTTTTTTGATTGATACAAATTAAATATAGACTTTGAATTCCATTTTTAATTCGCATGTATAATTCTTCTTTTGCTGCATTAGTAAAAGTAACAACTAGTATTTCATGTACTAAGAGTTTTTTTGTATATTTTTTTTTTTTTCTAGACCTAATAATAAGCGTAAATATAATAGTACAATTGTAAAAGTTTTTCCTGTTCCTGCAGAAGCTTCTATTAAGTTTATTCCACTAAGAAGTATTTTAAATGTATTAAGTTTTTCTTTTATATTAGTAATATTCATTTTGTTATTTTTTGTTTATTTTTTTATATTTTAATATCGGTGTTAACCATTTTTCAGATATTTCGCAAATTTTTTTTATAGTATTTGTATTTAATGTGGTAATTGTTTGTTTAATATAGAAATCTTTTTGTTCTGCTTTCATATACGAATTTCCTATCCACGTTTCTAATAATTTTTTATGTCCTTTTCTGTTTGTATGATAGTCCTTTTTAATACAATTATTTTTTTTGTCATAGACTTGATCAAGCCATGATGCACCTGATTTTATTAAAAATAAAGGTGTTTTTATACCTTTTATATATCCTCTTATATATTGTAAGAGATAAGTATATGCTATATCAGTATTTAAAGAAGAAAAAGACCAAGTATGACATTTATAACCTATTATTCTACTATCTTTGCAACCGACTAAAACAGAGTAAATTAAATGTTCTAACCATAAAGAAATACGATCGCTATAGTTGATTATAGTTGGTTTCCAACGTAGTAATCCTGTATTTTGTATTTCACATAAAATACCATTGATTTGATATTTTTCTATTTTTAAATTAATTTTTCTTTCTTCTGTTAAAACTCTATATTTCATGACTTCTTTTGCTATTAACGTCATATCTTTGATACTTTTATTCCAAAATATTTTTCCAAAAAAATGATAAGGTAGTTTTCCAGACAGCATATGATATTGAAAAAATTCTGTTATTTCTTGATTATGTATAATTTTATTTAATAAAACTGTTTTTATTTTAAAAGCATCTAGTGGATGTACTGAGAAAGGTTCTGTGTGTTTTATTTCTTTTTTTTCTGTATTAAATCGTATTTTTAAATTGAAATTAAAAAAATAACGTATTGGATTTTTCCAAAAATTTATTAAATCTTTTAAATTAATTTGAATATAACTTTGTTTTTTTAATAAATTTTTATCATATATATTTTTCTCAAGATTGTGATATGTATTTTGTAATTGGTCTTTTTTAAAGAAATTTATATTTTTTTTTTCATAAAAATATTGTTTGTTATATTGTGTACATAAATTTTTAATTATTTTTTTAGCATTATTTTCTAAATTTAAATTCTCATCTCCTATAAAACAAAAATTAAACGCTATATAATTTAATAATTGATCAACTAAAACTGAAGGATACCTTTTGCTTTCATCTTTATCAGAATATCCAATGTAACTAATATGCAATTTTTTTTCAGCGCAAGATATACTTTGAGCAAATAAATAACAATATTTTTGATAGATGTTAACATCTCCAATTAATGGATATTTTATCAATAAATTAAAATTATCTAAATAATTAATTTTTGGAATACTTGAGTGATCAGCTCCAATGATACATATGATTTTAAATGGAATATAACATACAGAATCAGGATGACAAAAATTCACTACACCGGGAAGAAATTTTTTGTTGTTAGTATAATCATTTTTATAAAAAAAATTTTTTTTTAGTATATTAATTGAAATTTTCTTTGAATAATTAGATGATAAATTATCATTCATCATTTTTATCCATTTTTTTTGAATAATTTGCATGATTTTTTCTATTTTTTTGCTGGGGTAAAAAAAATCGCTCATTAATGTTGTAGATAGTGAATGCCAATATTCAAGATATTGTGATTTTGATAATTTTCTTTGCCATTTTTCGAGTGTTTTTATAAATATAATTAATTTTCCTATGAGTTCTGATCTAGAACCATTAATTAAGCTACATGATAAAATATTATTCCAAATTGTTTCTGTATCATTCATTGCGTAACTAAGAAGTAATTTTTCTATTCCGTAAAACCAAGTATTTTGTTTGTTTTTAGGAAATGACAAATAATCTTTATGTTTACAATCAATAGCCCAACAAATATTTGCTTCTTCTATCCAACTATATAAAATTTTTATTTCTTCCTTTGAAAAATTAAATTTCTTTGCTATTTCAGGAATTTCTAATAATTCTAATATTTCTTCGTTTTCGAAACGACTATTTGATAAATTTAATATTTTTTTAAAAACAGATAATATTATTCGTGTATTTTTAGGAAATTTTTGCGAAATAAAAAAAGGAATGTTCTTTTTTTTATCTACTGATTTAAATATTGCATTAATAAATAAAATGTAACTATTAAGTGAAAAAGAAGTGACAACTATATCACTAGGTTTTAGAGATGAATTTTCATGAAAAAATACTAATAACTTTTCATATAGTATTTCAATTTCATTTTTTTTATTCAAACAAATATGTATAGAAATTGAATTGTCTGTTAACTGTAAAAATCTTTTTGTAGTTTTGAATTTATTACTATCTAACAAATCATTTTGAATGTTATTTAGTAGATTGTTATTTTTATTTTTTTTGAAACAATTAATTATTTTAACTTTTTTAGATTTAAGAACATATAAAGAATAAATTTTTTCGTATTGTCCCCATAACATCATTAGTGAATGACTTAATACATTTTTTTTTTCTATTTTTTTATCTAAACATATTATATTATTATGTATTAAATGAAATATATTGTTTTTACAAGGTGTAACATATAAAAAATAAACATTAATATATATACTTATATCTTTAAAAAATTTTATATATGAAGGATTTAATGAAAAAGAAGAAATAACAAAACAACGTTTAGGTAAATATTTTTTTTTTATTTTTTTTTCTTTAATTAGTTTTTGAACATTGTCAAATAACTTTGCAAAATGATATATAGATTGCTTCATTGTTCTTGTATTATACATTATTTCCATCCATAATTTTCTTTGCCATGCTTCGGTTTGATCAATTATGGATGCATTTTTTTTTGTTTCCCATTCGTTGATCCAATTAGGACGATAAAAAATATATTGTTCAAATATATTTGCCATTAAAAATGAAAATTTAAATTTTTTAATTTCATCTTCTTTTTTTTTATAATTTTCAAGAAATTTTTCATTATCTAGAACATTCATGATTTTCCAAACCATCATGGAATGAGTAAATATGTTTTTTAAATCTTTTTTAGATAATATTATTTGGAATAATCTCCATATAAAATCGTGAGGATGATATAATTGAAAATTAGCAGAAATACCTATTTTTTCTGCAAAAAATATATTTAAGTATTGAAATAGTGTTTTACCATCATAAACAAAAACCTCTTTTTCAAAAATATTAGACAGAGGTTTTGCTGTAATAATATTACAAGCTTTTAATAATAGAATATCTAGTGAATTTGATTTATAAACTATAAACATAGAAACCTTTTTTTAAACAAATCATTTTTTAAAATTTTATTCTTTTAATTGTTATATTATTTTAATTTTTTTTATAAAAATGTACATCTAGTTGAGGATAGGGAACATTAATATTATTTTTATCTAGTGCTTTTTTAAATTTAGCCATTAAATCCCAGTATACTGAATTTAAATCGTTATTCTTACTCCAACAGCGAACTATAAAATTTAAAGAAGATGGGGCTAATTCACTAAGACCAACAATAATATCTTTATCTTTGATTACTCTTTCTTCTTTTTCTATTACTGTTCGTAATATTTTTATCACTAAATCAATATCGCTATTGTAAGATACACTTATAATAAACTCATTACGACGTATAGGTTCTCTTGAGTAATTAATAATATTACCAGAAATGATTTTATTATTTGGTACTACTACAATTTTTCCGTCTAAAGTACGAAGTGTTGTATAAAAAATATGAATGTTTAATACAGTTCCTGAAACATTTCCTAAATTGACATATTCTCCAGTTTTTAATGGTCTAAGTGTAACTAATAATACACCTGCTGCAAAATTAGATAAAGATCCTTGTAAAGCTAAACCTATAGCCATACCAGCTGCTCCTAATATAGCAATTACTGATGTTGTTTGTACTCCAATTCGACCTAATGCAGCAATCAGTGTAAAAGTAATAATAATATATCGCATTAATGCAGAAAGAAAACCAGCAATAGTAGCATCAATATTACGAGTAATTAATACTTGATTAACTCCATTTGATATAATTTTAGATATAAACATTCCAGCAACTAAAATAATAATAGCAGATGTCAGATTTACTATATATCCAAGTAATAATTCTTGATTACCTATCAACCAATTTCCTGCATGATTGATATCATTTACTACATTTAATTCATCCATCGTGATCTCTGTATATTTTATTTTAGCAATTAAAAAATTTTAATGATTTATTTTAATATATAGTATATATTTCAATAAAGTTATTTTTCGGAGAATATTTTTATTTATTCCCCGGAATAAAATTAAAATGTTTTATATAAGTGATTATAAAAGATTAAAAGCGTTTAATTCTTTAAATGATTTTTCTAATCTAGTTGACATAGATTCTTGTGAATTTCTTATCCATGTTCTTGGATCATAATATTTTTTATTAGGTTGATGTTGATTGTGTTTATTTCCTAATTGATTTTGTAAAAATTCTTTATTTTTTTTATAAAAATTTAATACACCTTTCCATGCCGCCCATTGTATATCAGTATCAATATTCATTTTAACAATGCCGTATTTAATTGATTCATTAATTTCTTTCAAATGTGAACCTGAACCTCCGTGAAATACTAAATTTAATGGATTCTTTTCTAAATTGTGTTTAGTACTTACAAATTCTTGTGAATTTTTTAAAATAATCGGTCTAAGATCAATGTTTCCAGATTGATACACACCATGTATATTACCAAACGAAGCAGCAATACTAAAATTTTTACTAATTTTATTTAATTCTTCATAAGCATAATTTACATCTTGAGGCTGTGTGTAAAGTAATTTTTTATCTATTTTAGTATTATCAATACCATCTTCTTCTCCTCCTGTACATCCTAGTTCTATTTCTAACATCATGTTAATATTTTTCATTTTTTTTAAATATTGTGTAGAAATAAAAATGTTTTCTTGCAAACTTTCTTTTGAGAGATCGATCATATGAGAAGTAAAAAGAGGTCTATTATTATCATGATAATATTTTTTTCCTGCTTCTAATAATCCGTCAATCCATGATAATGTTTGTTTTGGGCAATGATCAGTGTGAAGTATTACTGGAATGTTATAGTGTTTTGCCATTAAATGTACATGTTGAGCGCCAGATATAGAACCCAGTATTGCTTGTTCTTGATGCATTGAAAATCTATTTTTATAACCTGCAATAAAAGAAGCACCACCATGAGAAAACTGTATAATAACTGGAGATTTTACTCTAGCAGCAGTTTCTAAAACAGTATTGATAGAATCAGTTCCTATGCAATTAATCGCTGGTATTGCGAATTCTTTTTTTTTGGCTAATTCGAACACTATTCGTGCTTCATCACCGTTCATAACACCTGGTTTAATAACATTTAAAATATTCAATTTTTTTCCTATTAATTATTTAATTTATCTTTTTAAAATTTTCTTCTAACATATGTATTGCAGGTAGTTTTACTCCTTCTATAAACTCTAAAAAAGCTCCTCCTCCAGTAGAAATATAAGAAATATTATCTTTTATATTAAACATGTCAATAACAGATAGTGTATCTCCTCCTCCTGCTATAGAAAACGCATTACTATGTGCAATTGTTTTTGCAATCATTTCAGTTCCTTTTCGAAAATTTGGAAACTCAAATACTCCAACTGGTCCATTCCAAATAATTGTTTTAGATTTTTTAAGTATATTAATAATTTTTTCAATAGTGTTATCACCAAAGTCCATAATCTCTTCATTTTCTTTAATATTGTTGGGTAACTTAATTACAGATATTTCATCTTTGCAAAAGTTTTTTCCGACACGAGAATCAATTGGTACAATAATATTGTATTTATCACGTAATTTTTTAGCTTCAAATATAAAATCTGGTTCATGCAATGATTTTCCTATTTTATGATCAATAGCTAAAAAGGTATTAGCTATTCCCCCACCAACTATTATGGTGTCTGCGATCTTAGATAATTTTTTTAATACATTAAATTTAGTTGATACTTTTGCACCTCCAACTATAGCTACTACTGGACGTTTTGGTTTTTTTAATGCTTTTTTTAAAGCATTTATTTCATTTATTAAAAGAAGTCCAGCACAAGCAGTTTTAACAAATTTTCCAACTCCATAAGTAGATGATTGCATTCTATGTGCACTTCCAAATGCATCCATTACAAATATATCGCAAAGATCGGAATATTTTTTAGATAATTTGTCACTATTATTTAATTCACCTCTATTAAAACGAGTATTTTCTAAAATTGCTATTTCTCCTGAATTAAGTTGAATACCATCTAAAAAATTATCGGAAAAATATATTTTTATGTTACTAAGTTTCTTTTTAAAATATTTAAATATAGGTAATAAAGAATATTCTTTTATATAATGTCCTTCTTTTGGTCTTCCTAAATGAGACATAATAATTACTTTTGCATTTTTTTTAATTGCTAGTTCAATAGTTGGAAGAGCAGCTAGTATTCTAGCGTCAGATTGAATAACTCCATTTTCTATAGGAACATTTAAATCACTTCTTATTAACACTCTTTTGTTAGTTATATTTATCTCAGTCATTTTTTTAAAAGTCATAATAGTACCTTTTTATCGTTTCTTATTTATAATGTATTCTTTTCAATTTTTTATTTTTTAAAAAACTTATTTTATCCTGTTATTTTACTAATAACAGGTTCTTAAAAAATAATATATCTAATTTTTAAACCATGCTCTAATTCCATCTAGAAACATTTGAGTAGAAAGCATAATTAAAACTAAACCCATAAGACGTTCTAAAGCATTGACACCTTTGGAACCAAACAATTTTAAAAACAAACCAGATGATAATAATATTATAACTGTCAAGCACCATGCAATTAGCAAGGATCCCACTAAATAAAACATATGATGTAAATATTGATGTGATAGCAACATCAATGTTGCTAATAAAGATGGTCCTGCTACCAGCGGAATAGCTAGAGGAACTAAAAAAGGTTCTTCACATGAAGAAACTACTTCATTATTATTATCTTCAGAAGGAAAGATCATTTTAATAGCAATTAAAAATAAAATAACACCGCCAGATATTGACACAGTTTCAGTTTTTAAATTAAGAATAATTAGTATCTTTTCACCAACAAATAAGAATAATAGCATAACAATTAATGCTATAATCATTTCACGTATAACTACAATTCTTCGTCTTTTAGCTTCTAAATGCTTTAATATTGTCATGAATATTGGAAGATTTCCTAAAGGATCCATAATTAGCACTAGTAATATGGTTGTAGAGATAATTTCAGTCATTTTAATCTATTGTATCCTTTTAAAGTCATGCTATTTTTTAATATAAAATATTTTTTCTAATAGAAAATTATGATTTTATAGTATATTTAATATTAAAATAGAATTTTCTATTTTAATTTTTTATTAAAATTCTCTTGTTTCTGTATAAAGTATATATTTTTCTTATATAAACTTTATTATTAATATTCTTTTGTTAATTATTTTTAGGAGCCGGAAAACATTTACTTTAGCTACTTTATTATTAATTGTGATAAATATTGTTGTTAATGTAAATTATCCGCGTATTGATTAATGATGAAAATTGTAGGTTTAGTTGGTTGGCGTGGAATGGTTGGATCAGTCTTATTAAAACGAATGCAAGAAGAAAATGATTTTTTAAAAATAAAACCTGTATTTTTCTCAACGTCTCAGTCTGGTCAAACTAGTTCTATTTTACATAATATATCACATAATGTTTTAGAAGATGCTTATAATATTGATGTATTAAAAGAAATGAATATTATAATTACATGTCAAGGAGGTTCTTATACTGAAGAGGTTTATCCAAAATTACGAAAAAATGGTTGGAAAGGTTATTGGATAGATGCAGCTTCTAATTTACGAATGCAAAGCGACTCTGTTATTATATTAGATCCAGTTAATTATAATTTGATACAACATGCTATAAATAAAGGAATTAAATCTTTTATAGGGGGAAACTGTACTATTAGCTTAATGTTAATGTCTTTGGGAGGTTTATTTGCAAAAGAACTAATTGAATGGATTTCTGTATCTACTTATCAAGCAGCATCGGGAGCAGGTTCGCGTCATATGATAGAGTTATTAAATCAGATGGGCAAGTTATATAACGTTGTAGAAAAAGATTTATTAAACAGTTCTCTTCCAATTTTAAGTATTGAACATAAAGTGACTCAAATGTCTCGTAGTTTTGATTTTCCTATAAAAAATTTTTCTGTACCGTTAGCTGGAAGTTTGATACCTTGGATTGACATAGAAATGAGTAATGGTCAAAGCCGAGAAGAATGGAAAGGTCAAGCTGAAACTAATAAAATTTTAGAAAATAAAAATAAAATTTTAATTGATGGTATATGTGTACGAATAGGTTCACTTCGTTGTCATAGCCAATCATTTGTTATTAAATTAAAAAAAGATTTATCTTTAAAAAATATTGAAGCAATTATTGAACAGCATAATCAATGGGTTGATGTTATTCCAAATAATATACGAGATACATTATTAAAACTAACTCCATCTGCCGTAACTAACACATTAAATATACCAATAGGTCGTTTAAGAAAATTAAATATAGGTAAAAAATATTTATCAGCTTTTACTGTTGGAGATCAACTTTTATGGGGTGCTGCAGAACCTTTAAGAAGAATGTTAAATATATTAATTAATGTATAATATTTTTTTCTATTACTATAATAGTTTTTTTTTAATATATACACTATATTTTTATATATAAAATTTTAAGTGTATATATTAAATATATTATGATCATAAAAAAAATTTTCAACATCTTTAAAGAGATTATAATCCTTTTTTTAATAAATAACGATAAGGCTTAACTGTGATTTCGTGTGTTAATAATTTATGTTCCATAAAATAACAAAAGTTTGGAATGTCTCTTTTAGTAGTAGGATCGTCTGATAAAACTAATATTTTTTCATTTTTTTTCATATTACGAATAGTTTTTCTTATCATCATAATCGGTTCTGGACATCGAAGTCCAATTAGATTCAATATAATATTTTTTTTCTTCATTTTTTGATTGTATATATTTCAGATTATTTTTTTAGTATGATAAAAAATAACAAAAAAGAATTAAGATATTGTTAATTATTATAGTATAATTTTTTTAATAAAATATAATTATTTACAATAGATGGCAAGAGTGTATAAGAACTTTTTCCCATAGAATAATTTTTTCTTATTTTACTTGAAGAGATATCCATAAGAGGTATATTTGCGAAAAAAATTAATCCAAATGATTTCTGATGTAACAAATTACAATCATATACAGTATTGGAATTAATCCATGTTTTCAATTCATGGTTGTGATTATTATTATGTTTTCTAGGACACACTAATAAATGAGAATACAATAATATTTTTTTCCAATCTTTCCAGAGATGAAACTTTTGTAAGTTATCTTCTCCTATTATAAAACATAAAGGCCTTACATAACTTGTATCTTCTCTAATTTGTTTTAGTGTATCTACAGTATAAAAAAAATGATTTTTTTTTGTTTCTAGATAACTTACTTGAAATAAAGGATTGTTATGAGTAGCAAGTTTAATCATTTTTATTTTATCTATTATCGATGTTTTACTTTTTTTTCGATGAGGAGGATAGTTATTTGGTAAAAATATTATTTTTTCTATGGATATTTCTTTTGCTAATTTTTCAGCTGAATAAATATGCCCATAATGAATAGGATCAAAATTTCCACCAAAAATTCCATGTAATTTTTTCATTTTTTTTTGATATAAAGAATATTAGTTGCATAGTATTAAAGTTAATTCTTGTAGTTGATTCCAAACATCATTATTATATTTTTTTTTGATGTTTATTTCTATTTTTACAAGAATTTGAATTGCTTTTAACAAACTACTATTGTTTATTTTTTTAAAAGCATTTATAAAAAATTTATATCTTGTACTCCAAACATTATTTTTTTCTAATAATATATGCATACTTATTTTTTTTTCACGTTTTATATAAATTAATTTTAATAAATCTGTTTGTAAATAACGTACTAAAATGAGAGGATTGTATTGTTTTTTACAAAAAACATTTAATATGTAAATAGATTTTTCTATTTGTCTCTGAAATATAGAATTAATCCAATGCAATGGAGATAAATCAAAAAAATTAATAATAACGTTTTTTATTTTTTCTGCTGAGATGCAAGTATTAGGCCATGTTATTGATAATATATCTAAAATTTTATATATAAATAAAGTGTTTCCTTCATAATATTTGCATAATAAAAAAAATGCTTTTTCTTCCATTTCTATATTTTTTTCTTGCATTTCATATGTAATCCAATTAATAAAATGTAAATTATATGGTGTAAAACAAGAAACTATATTACATTTTTTAAATGTATAGAATAATTTATTTTTTTTAAAAAAATGAGATAAATGATTAAATTTTAATATCATTAAAATATCTGGATTAAATAAAGAAAATATTTGATAAATATATTCATTTGCAATCATATTTAATTTTTTAATTAGAAAGTTAACGACTAAAGTAGTTTTTTTAAAGAATAAATTTTTAGTTTTGCAAAATAAAATAATCTTTTTATAATCTGTATCTTTTTCTATATTCATTATCACTTTTTTTGAAAATCCTTTTTTATATGCAAAATTTAATACTAAATCTTGATTTCTTTCTAACAAAAAAGTATCTTCTCCTAAAAAAATATAAAAAGATTCTAATTTTTGCATTAATTGTTTTTTTAATTTATCTGGTGTTATATTGTTCATATAAGTTATATTGCTATTTTTTAGAAATGTATTTTTAATTTTATATTACAAAATTTATTATTTTTCTTGGAATATATATTATTTTTTTTACATCAATATTTTTTAAGTGTTTTTTTATTATTGGTTCATTTTGAACATGTAAAAATATTTCTTCTTGAGTTAAATTATTAGATATTTTTATAGTACAACGTGTCTTCCCATTAATTTGAGCAACAATTACATTATATTTTTTTAATAGAATATTTTCTTGAAAGATAGGCCATTGTTCATTATCAATAGGTGTGTTTTCGTTAAAATAGTTCCAAACAAAAAAACAAAAATGAGGTGTAAATGGGTAGAGCATTTTAATTATACAGACTAAAGATTCTCGCATAATAGATTTATCTTTTTCTTCTTGTATTGGTGCTTGTACTAGTTTGTTTACTAATTCCATAATTGTTGCAATAGCAGTATTAAATGTTTTTCGACGACTGATGTCATCAGATACTTTAGCGATCGTTTTATGTAACTGGTAACGCAATTCACTTTGCTGATCATTTAAAAAATCAAAGTTCATTTTTTTGTGTGTTTTTTGTACATTAATATAATTTAATATTAGATTCCAAAGTTTTTTTAAAAAACGATATACTCCCTTAACACCAGATTCTTTCCATTCTAGAGAAGATTCTACAGGGGCTGCAAACATGATAAATAAACGAATTGTATCAGCTCCATAACGTTGAATGATTAATTCCGGTTCAATTCCATTATTTTTTGATTTAGACATTTTAATCATTCCAGCATAAACTAGTTCTTTCCCTTGTTTGTTATATGATTTAATAATGTCTCCTTTTGAATTACGTTTTATTAAGACTGACGATGAATGAAACCAAGTACGTTTAAAATTGCTATCAATTGCATAAAAAGCCTCAGCAAGAACCATACCTTGACATAGTAAATTTTTTACAGGTTCATCAGAATCAACTAATTTAAAATCACGTAGTAATTTATGATAGAATCTAAAATACATCAAATGCATAATTGCATGTTCTACTCCACCAATATATTGATCAACAGGAAGCCAATATTTTGATGCTACTGAATCAATCATACCTGTATTAAAATGTGGACAGGTATATCTTGCATAATACCAAGATGATTCCATGAAAGTATCAAAAGTATCTGTTTCTCGAATAGCGTTTTTACTATTAATAATAATTTTTGCCCAATTAGAAGTAGGATCAATAGGTTTATGTAATGAATTTATATTGTTTTGAATTTTTGGTAAAATTACAGGTAGTTCATCTTCTGGTATAGATATAATTTCTCCATTTTTTAATTTTGCCATTGGAATAGGAGTACCCCAATAGCGTTGTCTTGATACACACCAGTCTTGTAGTTTATAATTAATTTTTTCTTTTAATATTTTTTTTTGACATAGTATTTTTTTTATTTTTTTACTACTATCTTCAGAGTTTAATCCATTGAATTCTTTAGAATTGAATAATGTTCCTTTAATGTCTATAAAAGAATTGTGTGAATTGAATTCTTGATCATTAGGATGTAAAATAACATATTTAATTTTTATATTATTTTTAATTGCAAAATTCCAATCATTTTCATTATGTCCAGGAATAGATAACATGGCATTTACGCCATATTCTTTTATAGTAAAATTTGCAATCCAAATTGGTATTTTTTTTTCTGTGAGTGGATGAATCACAAATAGATTTGTATTAATCCCTAAATACTTAACATGTTTAAGTTCTTCTTGTGAGATGTATTTATATTTTTTTATAAATTCTTTAATAATCTCATTTTTTTTAGATAAATTTACGCATAATGGATGACAAGTAGATATTGAAATATATGTCACACCCATTATCAGGTCTAATCTATTAATAAATACCTTTAATTGTTGACAAGTATCAAAAATATTTAGTGTAAGCTGAAATCCTTTTATTCGTCCAATCCAATTTCGTTGCATATTTTTCACATTTTCAGGCCAGTGAGTTAGTTTCTTTAGATCTTGATATAAGGACTCAGCATAATTTCTTATTTTTATAAACCATTGCGGAATTTTTTTTATCGTGATTTTATTCTGACATCTCCAACAACATCCATCAATAACTTGTTCATTAGCTAAAACTGTTTTCTCATAAGAACACCAATTCACTAAACTATTTTTTTTATATACTAGTTTTTTTTCATACAACTTAGTAAAAAACCACTGTTCCCAGTGATAATATTCTGGATTACATGTAGTTATTTCACGACTCCAATCATAACTAAAACCTAGGGATTGAAGTTGTTTTTTCATATACTTTATATTTTTCTTTGTCCAAGAAAAGGGGGTAGTATTATTTTTTATAGCTGCTTCTTCAGCAGGTAATCCAAAAGCGTCCCAACCCATTGGCTGTAAAACGTTTTTTCCTAGCATTCTTTGATATCTAGCAATCACATCGCTAATAGTATAATTTCTAACATGACCCATATGTAGTTTGCCAGAAGGATATGGGAGCATCGGAAGACAATAATATTTTTCTTTTTTGCAATCTTCTTTTACTTCAAAAGTTTTATTGTTTTTCCAATATTCTTGTACATACAGTTCTATTTTTTTTGGTGAATATTCTTTTTCCATATTTTTCTCTGAAAGAAGTATTTGATAAATATAATACTTTTAGTTTCAATTAAGAAAACAATGTTATTTTTCTATTTTAAATAAAAAATTAGTATTTATTGTGATTCTATTAGATCTGGTATTTTGTTTTCTGGAATAGTTACATGTATTTGTATAACTTTTCTACTATCTGTTGTAGAAATTTTAAAAGAATAACCATCGATATTTATGCTATCACCGCGACTTGGTAAACGACCAAATTCTTTCATAACTAAACCTCCTATAGTATCTACTTCTTTATCACTAAAATTAGTATTAAAGGTTTCGTTGAATTCTTTTATTTCTGTAAGAGCTCTAACAGAAAATGTGCATTTTTGTAATTTTCTAATATTTAATGTTTCTTCATCATCATATTCATCTTCAATTTCTCCAACAATTAATTCAAGTATATCTTCTATGGTTACGAGACCTGAAACAGCTCCAAATTCATCTATAACTATTGCCATGTGATTTCTTTTTGAACGAAATTCTTTTAGCATTCTATCTACATATTTACTTTCTGGAACTACAACAGCTGGTCGTAATATATTTTTTATGAAAAAAATATTTTTTGAATTTTTCATAAATGGTAATAAATCTTTAGCGATTAAAAATCCTTCAACATAATTATTATCACTACTCATCACTGGAAAACGAGAATGTGCAGATTCAATAATAATATCCAGACATTTATTTAGATTGTAATTTAACTTTAATGTTATCATTTGTGTTCGTGGGATCATAATGTCTTTTATTCTCTTTTTGACAATATGCATCACTCCTTCTAACATATCGCAAGTATCTTGATCAATTAGTTCATTTTGCTCTGAATCTCGAATTAATACTAATAATTCTTCTCTATTTTTAGGTTCATCATGAAAAATTTGATTTAATAAAATAGAAAAAAATCCTTTTTTATTTATTTTATCACAGTTTTGCGGATGCTTATCACTCATGGTATTAAGTTGTCTATTTTGAAATATGTTCTACTATTCTATTGTAGAAACGCTTCAGTTAAAATATTTTTTATAAAAGATTACTAATTTTTTAAACAATATGGTTTTTTATAATTTAAAGATAACATCATTTTATTTTCAATTTTCTCCATAATATCTGTTTCTTGAGTATTTTTATGATCATATCCTAATAAATGTAGTGTGCCATGTATTGTAATATGAGCCCAGTGTGATTCTAGTAATTTATTATATTTTAAAGATTCTTTCTCTATGATGTTTTTACATAAAACTAAGTCTCCTAATAATTTATGATTAGTTGTAATAAATTTATTGAAAGAAAATGATAAAATATTCGTTGGTTTATTTTGTCTTCTATAAGTAAAATTTAGTTTTTGAATTTCTAATTCGTCTACGATACGTATCGTTATTATATTAATGTTTTTTTTTTGTATAAAACTTTTTTTATCCATTTCTTAAAATGTAATTTTTTTGGTATATTTTTATTGCTTTTGCAACAAATCTGAAGGTTTATAATAATGTTTTCCATAGTTCTGAACTGAATTATTTTTACAATAATTCACCTTTTAATGAATGTGTATGCACTCGTTTAATTTTTACATTAACAAATTGTCCAATCATTTGATAGGAACCTTTAAAAGTAACAATTCTATTATTTTCTGTTCTCCCATACAAATTCATAATATTTTTACTAGATACACCTTCTACTAAAATAGATTGTGTGCTTCCAAACATTTTTCTACTCCATAACATAGTTTGTATATTTATACGATCTTGTAAAAGATATAAACGTCTTTTTTTTTCTTTTATATCAAGATCATCTTTTATTTTGGATGCAGGTGTTCCAGGTCGGGTAGAGTATATAAAACTAAAGCTCATATCGAAATTAATATTTTTTATAAGGTTCATGGTTTCTTGAAAATCTATTTCAGACTCTCCAGGAAATCCTACAATGAAATCAGAACTAATTTGAATATTGGGTCTAGCAATAATTAGTTTTTTAATAATAGATTCATAATCTTCTACTGTATATGAACGCTTCATTAAATTAAGAATTTTATTAGAACCACTTTGAACAGGAAGATGCAGAAAACTAACTAGTTTTGGTGTGTCTTGGTATACTTCAATAATATCATCTGTAAATTCAAGTGGGTTGCTAGTAGTAAAACGAATTCTATCAATACCATCTATTTCTGCAACCAATCTTATTAATTCTGAGAAATAACAAATTTTTCCATTAAAAGTTGGACCTTGATATGCATTGACGTTTTGCCCTAATAAATTAATTTCTCTCACTCCTTGCTTCGCTAACATTGATATTTCAAATAAAACATCATCACATGGACGACTAATTTCACTGCCTCTTGTATATGGTACTACACAAAATGAACAGTATTTATTACATCCTTCCATAATAGAAATATCTGCTGTATATCCTGTTTTTTTGGGTTCTAAAGAATATTTGAATTTTTCTAATTTAGGGAAACTAATATCAATAGATAATTTTCGTTTTTTTTCTACTTCAGAAATCATTTTTGGTAGTTTGTGTAAAGTTTGAGTTCCAAATATGATGTCTACGTAATTTGCTCTTTTAAAAATTTCCTCACCTTCTTGAGTCGCTACACATCCTCCTACAGCAATGATAATTTTTGAGTTTTTATTTTTTATTTTTTTCCATCTTCCAAGTTGATGAAAAACTTTTTCTTGAGCTTTCTCTCTTATCGAACAAGTATTTAATATTAAAATATCAGCGTTTTCTACTGAGTTAGTCAGCAAGTATTTATTTTTTTGTAATAATGTGGCTATTAGAGATGAATCATATTCATTCATTTGACAGCCCCAAGTTTTTATGTATATATATTTCATATATTAGTTAAAATTAATCCAAATTGATTCGTAAAGATATTATTTCTAATATAAAATTGTTTATTTTATATAGATATTTTTCCTTTAATAGAAGGGTAAGGATCATATCCAACAATTTTAAAATCTTGAAAAGAATATTGAAATAATGACTGAGGTTTGTTAAGAATTATTAATTCTGGTAGTTTTCGAGGTGTTCTTAATATTTGTTTTTGTGCTAATTTAATATGATTGTTGTATAAGTGAACATCACCTCCTGTCCATAAAAATTCTCCAATTTTTAAATTACATTGTTGTGCTATCATATGTATAAGTATTGAATAACTGGCTATATTAAAAGGTAGTCCAAGAAATACATCACAAGAACGTTGATACAGTTGACAACTGAGTATATTTTTATAAACATAAAATTGAAAAAGAACATGACAAGGAGGTAATCTCATTTTATCTATATCTCCAACATTCCAACTAGAAACTAACATTCTACGGGAGTTAGGAGTTTTTTTTAACTGTATTAATATATTCTTTATTTGATCGATTTTCTTTCCTTCTAATGTGCTCCAACTTCTCCATTGCCTTCCATATATTGGACCAACATCTCCAGATTTATCTGCCCAATTATTCCAAATTGATATTTTATTTTTATTAAGATAGTCAATATTAGTATCTCCTTTTAAAAACCATAATAATTCATGAATAATAGATGGGGTATGACATTTTTTTGTTGTAAGAAGTGGGAAACCTTTTCTTAAATCAAATCTCATATTATAACCAAAAATAGATAAAGTTCCTGTTCCTGTACGATCTTCTTTTGGATTTCCGATCTTAATTATTTTTTTAATTAATTTAATGTATTGTTTCATAATTCCTCATAATTTATTTTTACAGGAAGACTTGTACATAATAATTAAACCAGCAATAATCATTGGGATCGATAATATTTGTCCCATGGTGATTATGTTTTGCAATAGTCCTATTTGAGGATCCGGTTCTCTAAAAAACTCTATAAATATTCTAAATATTCCATAACAAATTAAAAATAAACTACTAATACTACCTATTGGTCTATTTTTTTTTGAAAAAAAATAAATTATAAAAAATAAAAGAATACCTTCTAAAAAAAATTCGTATAATTGGGAAGGATGACGTGGTAATGCTCCATATTTTTCTAATAATGATTGTAATTGAGGAGACTTTTTTATCATTTCTAAATCTTGATATTGAGAGTTAGGAAAAATCATTGCATATGAAAAGTGTGGTGATACACGTCCCCATAGTTCACTATTAATGAAATTTCCCAATCTTCCAGCACCTAATCCAAAAGGTACTAATGGAGTTATAAAATCAGATATTTCTAACATTTTTTTTTTATATTTTAAGGAAAAATATAGCATAACAATAATAGCTCCTATTAATCCTCCATGAAATGACATGCCTCCTTCCCATATATGAAATATCGAAAGTATATTTTGAGAAAAATATGTAAAATTATAAAAAACAATATATCCTATTCTTCCTCCAATACATGATCCTAAAAAAACAGCATATAATAATATCTCGATATTTTTTTCATACCATTTTTTCTTATTTTTAATACTATTTTTTTTTCCATACCACATTGCAAATATAAAACTAACAAGATACATAAAACCATACCAACGAGCAGAGATTGGACCAATAGTAAAAATTATAGGGTTTAAGTTAGGAAAAAAGATGTACATATATTATATAATATTCCTTTATTAAAAAATATTTTAATGATAATGAATTATTAAAAAAATATTATTTTTCTAAGTTTAATATATCTTCAATTGTCTGACGTCTGCGAATAACAATAGAATTATTATTTTTTAATAATATTTCCGGAATAAGTGGTCTTGTATTATAATTAGATGACATTGTAGAGCCATAAGCTCCTGTATCATGAAAAATCAAATAATCTCCTATTTTTATGATTGGCAATTTTCTAGATTGAACAGTTCCTCCTTCTTTTTGCGTAAAAATATCTCCTGATTCACATAGAGGACCTGCAACAACAGTATTAGTGGTTTCTTTTTCGTCAATGATTCTATCATCTCCAGCAACAATAGATATATGATGATAGCTTCCGTACATAGTTGGCCTCATTAAATCATTAAACCCAACATCTACTAAAACAAAGTTATTGTTACCCATTTTTTTTGTAGCCCATACTCTTGAAATTAAAATACCTGATTCTGCAACTAGAAATCTTCCAGGTTCAATTTCTAATTGAATTTTTTCTTTTAAAAATTCAGATATTTTGTTTCTTGCTATATTCCATAACATAAAGTATTTTTTTATATCGATGGGTTCATCATTAAATTTATAAGGTATAGGTAATCCTCCGCCAACAGAAATAGACGATATCTTTTGATTTAATTGAAAAACATATTTAGTCATGGATTCACAAACTTTTTTTAAATGGGAATAGTTTACTCCTGAACCTATATGCATATGTAATCCTATTAATTTTAATTTATATTTTTTTATAATTGGTATTGCTAGTTCAGGCTCCCAAAGGCCATGTTTGCTATTTTCTCCTCCAGTATTAGTTTTTTTGCTGTGTCCATATCCAAATCTTGGGTTAATTCTTAACCACACATGATGACCTGGTGAAATTTTTCCTAATTGTGTTAACATATCTAAAGATCCGGCATTGACTGGTATTTTACAATCGACTACCTTAAATAAAGTTTCTTGATCTAAAATATCTGCGGTAAAGACTATTTCATTTGTATTTGGTGCAAATCCAGATGATAAAGCTCTTTCAATTTCACCTAATGAAACCGCATCGATTTTTATATTTTTATTTTTCATCATCCGTAATATATGAATATTTGAACAAGATTTTTGAGCAAATCTAATAACATCAAATTTTTCTAGTAATTTAATTTTTTTATAAATAATCTCGGAGTCATAAACCCAAAATGGAGGTTGATATTTTCTTATTAAATCTTTAATTGTTTTTATATTAAGATTATTTTCAGTATTATTGAGAGGTGTTGGCATTTTATATCTCGTCTCATTTTTATTAAACTTTTTATATTTTAAAAGATAAATTTTTAATCCATGAAAATTATTTTTTAAAAGAACGAAGTGTTGGAAATAAAATTACATCACGAATGCTAATTTGATTTGTTAATATCATAATTAAACGATCTATTCCAATTCCAAATCCTGATGTTGGTGGTAAACCATATTTTAATGCTTCTATATAGTCTTGATCATAAAATATATTTTTATTATCTTCTTTATCTGCTTTTTTAATTTGATTTAAAAATCGTATTTTTTGATCTTCTACATCATTGAGTTCTGAAAATCCATTTCCTATTTCATATCCAGCAATAAAAAGTTCAAATCTATCAGTTGTATTCGAATTAACATCATTACGTCTCGCTAATGGAGAAACTTCTACTGGATATTGAGTGATAAAAGTTGGTTGGATTAATTTTTTTTCTACTGTTTTCTCAAAAATTTCATTTTCTATTTGACCATTTCCCCATTTTTTTTCTACTTTTATACCTATGGATTTTGCAAATTTTTTTATTTTGTCAAAATCGTTTAAATCAGATAATGTAATTGTTGGATGAAATTGAAGAATTGCATTTTTCATAGTTAACTTATGAAATGGTTTGCTAAAATCAAAATTATTTCCATGAAATGTAATTTCATTTTTTTTGAAAAGTAATGTAGTAATGTTCTTAAAAAGATTTTCTATTAAGATCATCATATCTTCATAGTTAGAATATGCAACATATGCTTCCATCATAGTAAATTCTGGATTATGACGAGCTGACACTCCCTCATTACGAAAATTTCTATTAAGTTCAAAAATACGTTCGAAACCACCAATGATTAATTTTTTTAAATATAATTCAGGAGCTATTCTTAAATACATTTTAGCATCAATTTCATTATGATAAGTAACGAAAGGACGAGCATTAGCTCCTCCAGGAATACTTTGTAACATTGGAGTTTCGACTTCTAAAAAATCGTTTTCTATCATAAAATTTCGAATTGCCATAATAATATTAGAACGTTGTTTAAAGGTATAATACAATTTATTATTGCTAATTAAGTCGAGGTATCTTTTTCGATAACGTATTTCTTGATTAGATAAACCATGAAATTTATCTGGTAAAGGTTTTAATGATTTATTCAGTATTTGAACATTTTGGCAATAAACAGATAGTTCTCCTGTTTTAGTTTTAAATAGTGTGCCAACCACACCTAAAATATCTCCAATATCCCATTTTTTAAAGTGATCTTTATAGAATTCAGGTGATATGTTTTTTTCGTTTATATAAATTTGTATTCTTCCTTCCATATCTTGCAGTGTAAAAAAAGAAGCTTTTCCCATAATGCGTCTTTGTATCATACGACCGGCAATAGAAACTTTAATTTTTGATTCTTGTAGTTTATTACCGTCTTTCGTTTGGTATTTTTGATGAATTTTTTTTGAAGTAGTATTTCTTTTAAAATTATTTGGGAAAGAAAATCCTGTTTTTTTCATATTAACAAATTTTTCTTCTCTTCTTTTTATTTCATTATCACTAATATCATTTTTACAATTATTGCTTTTTTTTACTTCTGACATTTGAATCCCTTACAACCCAATGATTAAACTTTGTTCAATAAAATCATCTAAATCACCATCTAAAACAGATTGAACATGATTTTTTTCAACACCAGTACGAAGATCTTTAATTTTTGAGTTATCTAATATATATGATCGTATTTGATTACCCCAGGTGATATCTGATTTATTGTTTTCAATTTTTTGTTTTTCTTGTTGTTTTTTCCTTATTTTCATTTCATATATTTTTGATTTCATTTGTTTCATTGCTTCTTCTTTATTCTTATGTTGAGAACGATTACTTTGACATTGAGTGACGATACTTGTAGGCAAATGAGTAATACGAACAGCTGATTCAGTTCTATTTACATGTTGACCTCCAGCTCCAGAAGCTCTGTAAACATCAATTCTTAGATCAGAAGGATTAATGTTTATATGAATTGTATCATCTATATCTGGATATATAAAAACTGAACTAAAAGAAGTATGGCGTCTTTTCCCAGAATCAAAGGGACTTTTTCTAATTAAACGATGTATTCCTGTTTCAGTTCTTAGCCATCCGAAAGCATAATCTCCGACGACTTTAATAGTAGAGGATTTAATTCCGACTATTTCTCCAATAGATTCGTGAATAATTTCTGTTTGAAATCCTTTTTTGTCGGCCCATCTTAAATACATTCTTAGTAACATTTTAGACCAATCTTGAGCTTCTGTCCCTCCTGAACCAGATTGTATATCAACATAACAATTACAGTTGTCATTTTTTTTTGAAAACATACGATAAAACTCAATTTTTTTTATTTTTTTTTCTATTTTTTGTATTTCTATAGAAGATTCTTCTAGTACTATGTTATCTTCTGTTTCCACTGCTAATTCTAAAAAAATAATTACTTCTTTGATATCTTGTTCTATTTTATTAATATTTTGAATTATAGAACCTAATAAATATTTTTCTTTATTTAGTTTTTTAATGGATATCTGGTTCTTCCATGTTTCAGGTGACAATAATTCTAAATTAATTTCTGAAAGACGAGCTTCTTTTTTGTTATAGTCAAAGATACCTCTTAAGATCTTGTATACGTTTTTTACAGTTTTTAATTTTGTTAGTTATAATATTTGTTTCTAACATAGCTTTATATTTCTTCTGTTAGTGTAAATTGAATTAAAAAATTTTTTAACTTTTTAAATGTATTTTTTAAAAATTACATTCTTTCATTATAGCTATTTAATTGAATAGATGTATTTATTTTGATTTTATATCCTTTATATTAAATATATTTTTGGGAATAAAAATAATGTCATCATTGATCTCATTACAAAATCTTATCTATCCTTCAAATGAATTATCATTAACAATGATATTACTCGAAGAATGGTCTCTAACTTATGTAGAAGGAGTGGATAGTAAAAAATATCTTCAAAGTCAATTGACTATCGATATAAATTTATTATCTAAGACTCATCATACACTTTGTGCATACTGTAATTTTAATGGGAAAGTATTAAGTACTATGCGTTTGTTTCATTATGAAAAAGGTTATGGTTATATTCAACGGAAAAGTGTTTCTAAGATTCAAATTCAAGAAATTCAAAAGTATTCTGTCTTTTCAAAAATAAAAATTTATGAATTAAACAACGTTTGTTTAGTAGGATTTGCAGGATTAAATGTTAAATTATTTTTATTGAATTTTTTTATTAAAATACCAGATAAGAATTGCCCAGTAATTCATGAAAACAATAAAACTATATTGTGGTATGCAGAACCATCAGAACGATTTTTATTGGTTTTATCTGTTTCCGACTTTTTAATCTTTAAAAAAAAAATTAATACAAATATATTTTTTAATAATAGTAAACAATGGTTGTTGTTAAATATGGAATCAGGATTTCCTATTATTGATAAAATATGTTCTAAAAGATTTACACCGCAAGCAATTAATTTAGATAAGCTTAAAGCTATAAGTTTTAAAAAAGGATGTTATTATGGACAAGAAACAATAGCACGAATATTTTTTAAAAAAATCAATAAACATTTTTTATGTTTGTTATCAGGAACAGGAAGTATTTTTCCTAAAATAGGTTCATTTATTGAAACTCAGATAGATAAAAAATGGTATAAGATTGGTATCTTATTATCTATAGTTCATGTTAAATATGAAGATATTTATATACAAGTAGTTTTACGAAAACCTATAGATGTAAATAATTTATTCAGAATATATGGATTCAAAAATATTTTTTTAATAAAAAATTAGATAGTGATATAGGAGTTATTTTTTTTTTTATATATTTTACATTTTAAAAAATACATTTTTTATTTTATTAAGAAAAAAATATTTATTTTTTATAAAATTTTAGCCGGAACTATCTTTAAAAATATCATGTCTCAAGGTATTCTTTTTATTATTTCAGCTCCAAGTGGAACAGGAAAATCAAGTTTAATTCAAGGATTGTTAAAATCAAAAAATTTGTATAATGTTCAAGTATCTATTTCTCATACTACTAGAATTATACGACCTGGTGAATTGCATGGAAAACATTATTATTTTATATCAAAAAAAGAATTTCAAATTATGATTAAACAAGATTCTTTTTTAGAATACGCTAAAGTTTTTAGTAATTATTATGGAACTTCGCGTCGATCTATCGAAAAAATGTTATTTTCTGGTATTGATGTTTTTCTTGATATCGATTGGCAAGGAGCGAAGCAAGTTAAATATAAAATTCCAGGATCAAAAAGTATTTTTTTATTACCACCATCTAAAGATATATTACATAAAAGATTAAGAGAAAGAGGTCAAGATAGTGATGTAGTTATTGCAAATAGAATGGAAAAAGCAGTAGATGAAATGCAACATTATTCAGAATATGATTACCTGATTATTAATGATGACTTTAAACAAGCAGTGAATGATTTAGCAACAATTATTACTGCTGAACATTTATGTGTATTGCATCAAAAAAATAAATACAATTTATTAATTTCTAATTTATTAAAACGTTAATGATAGAAAAAAATTCAATGATTTAAATAAATAATATTATATAATTCTATTGAACAAATAGAATTATATAATTAATCATATAATGTTAGGTATTTTTATTGCGATTAGCTCTTTTTCTTTCACTTTCTTTTAAATAAAATTTACGTAATCGTATAGATTTAGGCGTAATTTCTACAAGTTCATCATCATTGATAAATCCTATCGCGTCTTCTAATGTTAAATTAATAGCAGTTGTTAAAACTATTGCTTCATCTGTTCCAGACGCTCTCATATTAGTTAATTTTTTTCCAGTCAAACAATTAACTGTTAAATCATTAGATCGATTGTGAAGTCCTATTATTTGTCCTTCATATACTTGAGCACCATGTCCTATAAACAACTTTCCTCTTTCTTGTAAATTAAATAGAGAAAAACCCACTGCCATACCCATGCTATTAGATATTAAAACTCCGTTTTTTCTTTGTCCAATATTGTTATTTTGAAGTTTATCATAGTGACTAAAAGATGAATAACAAAGTCCTGTTCCAGAAGTTATACTCATAAATTCTGTACGAAAACCAATTAACGCTCTGCTGGATAATATATACTCAAGTCGTACTCTTCCCTTTGAATCCATAATCATATTTTTTAATTCACCTTTTCTTATACCTATAAACTGCATAATACTGCCCTGGTGCTTTTCTTCAATATCTAAAGTTACATTTTCAAACGGTTCTTTTTTAATTCCATCAATGTTACGAAAAATAATTTTTGGACGAGAAACTTCTAATTCAAATCCTTCACGACGCATATTTTCAATTAATATAGATAAATGTAGTTCACCGCGTCCGGAAACGGAAAAAATATTTGCATCTTTTGTTTCTTTGATTTGTAGAGCAACATTATGCATAGTTTCTTTTTTTAACCGTTCTAAAATTTGACGAGATGTAATATATTTTCCTTCTTTTCCTGAAAAAGGAGAAGTATTCACTGAAAAAAACATATTTACTGTAGGTTCATCTATACTTAATGCTGGTAGAGATTGTAAATTATCTGGATGGCAAATTGTATCAGAAATTTTTAGTTCATTAAGACCTGTGATAGCAATTATATCTCCTGCATTTCCTTGATTTATTTCAATTCTTTTCAATCCAAAATAATTTAAAACTTTATTTACTTTTCCATTACGATATTTTCCATAACTATCAATAATAGTTACTTGATCGTTGGGTTTAATAGATCCTTGTTTAATACGACCAACTCCTATAACTCCTAGGTAATTATTATAATCAAGTTGGGAAACTTGCATTTGAAATTTTTGCTCAGGATTAACATTAGGAGCTGGAGCATATTTAATAATAGATTCATATAATGGAATCATATTATCCTTCATTTTTAGATGATCTGTTCCTGAAGTACCAAGAATAGCAGATGTATAAATAATAGGAAAATCAAGTTGTTGATCATTTGCATCAAGATTAACAAAAAGATCGAACACTTGATCTACTACCCAGTCAGGACGAGAATTAATTCTATCAATTTTATTGATAATAACAATAGGATTTAAACCGTATTTAAATGCTTTTTTAGTAACAAATCGTGTTTGTGGCATTGGTCCATCTAAAGCATCTACTACTAGAAGAACTGAATCTACCATGGACATTACACGTTCTACTTCACCACCAAAATCAGCATGTCCAGGAGTATCTACTATATTTATTTTATAATTTTTCCATTTTATAGAAGTATTTTTAGATAAAATTGTAATGCCTCGTTCTTTTTCTAAATCATTAGAATCCATGATTCTTTCAGTTTTTTCTTCATGTTCTTGAAATGTTCCTGATTGCTGTAATAATTTGTCAAGTAATGTAGTTTTCCCGTGATCAACATGTGCTATAATGGCAATATTTCTTATACTGTGATGCATTTTTTTTCCTTTTAAAGCAGTAATCAATAGATGTATTACAGACTAGTTTTAGATAGAATGAAAAGATAAGATTCAGTGTTGAGGAAATAGTATTTACGTATAAATTTTATAAGTATGTGTAAAAAATCTTTTTTTATACATCAGAGAAGTGGTAATAAAAATTCTATATAAAATTTTTTTAAGACAGTATTTGTACATTTTAACAACTAGGATGAAATTTTGAACTCATTAGATTACAATAAAACAAGTTTTTTAAAAAGTTATTCAAAAATAACTGATATAGAAATTCAAGATGGTATTGAAATTGCATTTGTTGGTTACTCTAATTCAGGAAAATCTAGTGCTATTAATGCATTAACTAATCAAAAAAAATTAGCTCGTTTTAGTAAAACTCCTGGAAGAACTCAATTAATTAATTTTTTTGAAATAGTTTCAGGTCTGAGAATAGTTGATCTGCCTGGATATGGTTATACAAAAGCGCCTTTATTTATTAGAAAAAAATGGCAAAAAATAGTGTATAATTATTTAGAAAAACGAAACCAAATAAAAAGTTTTATATTCTTAATGGATATTAGATATCCACTAAAAAAACTTGATCAAAAAATTATTGATATAGCTTTGCATAAAAACGTCTCTATATTAGTGTTATTAACTAAATGTGATAAAATGACAACAAGTCAGCAAAATATTCAAGTTAATATGGTATATAAAAAATTAAATTGTTTTTTAGATTCTTTTGAAATCATGTTATTTTCATCTTATAAAAAGATTGGCATTAAAAAATTGAAATCAATTATAAATCATTGGTATAACGAATATATTATTTTAAATAAATAATGATGTCTATATAATAAATAAATTATTATTATTATAATAATTATAAAATTTTTTTATTTATTTTTGATTTAAAAATATCTTTGTTAAAGATTTTAAATGTATTTTTAGAACAATATTGATTTAAAATTATTTCTTTTAAATTCATATTAATTGGAATATCTAATTTTATTGCTGCTAATTTATATGAAAGAAAAGCCATTTCTTTATTATTTTTTAGTTGAATTGCAATATTTTTGGCGTTTCGAAATGGTAAAAATTTTATTTCTTCAATATTATTGTAAATATTTTTAATATTAGAAAATGTATTTAGTAAAAATAATGCAGTTTTAGTTCCCACTCTAGGTACTCCTGGAATATTATCAGACACATCTCCTATTAAAGCTAAAAAATCAATAAATTCCTTAGGTTTAATACCATATTTTTCTTTTATTGTTTCTGGTGTAATAATACAATTATCTTTTTTATTAAATATGTTAATATTTTTTGTTACGAGTTGAAGCATGTCTTTATCATGACTTATAATTAATATTTTGTCTCCTATTGCTTCTAATTTATGAGATATACTACCAATAATATCATCTGCTTCTATTCCTGGAATAGTTAATATTTTAATGCCAATTTTTTTTAATATTTTAAAAAGAGGTTCGATTTGTATATATAGTGAATCGGGCATAGGTGATCTATTTTTTTTGTATTCTTTAAATAGTTTTTTTCTAAATGTTTTCTGAGATGAATCAAATATTATGATAATTTTTTTCGAATTTGTATATTTTTTTAAAATATTATCTATCATTTTTAACATTCCATATATTGCCCCGCATTGTTCTCCTAAAGTATTTTTAAAGTCGTAAAATGCATAATAAGATGAATATAAATATAAATTTCCATCTACTATAATAACAGGGTTGTTTTTTATGTGATTCATATTTTCTCTTCTATGTGTATAGATATTTTTGTTGTGTAAAAATATTTAAATATTTTATTTTTTATTTATCAAAAATTGAATTAACTTAATATATTTTTGAGAAAAACTATCTTTAAACATGTCTTCTATTTTTGAATAATCAATTATATATTTTCCGTTAATAAGCATTATTGGGATATGTTCTAAACCAACTTTTTGAATATCTTTTTTTTGTTTTTGAACTAATATTTTCAGTGTTAAACTATTCCAGAAACTATTAAATTTATTTTCACTAACTCCTGCTTCTTTTTTAAATATTTTTTTTATATTGTTAATATTATTGATCGTATGAGTTTCTTGAATACCTTTGAAGATAGGAAGAGTAATTTTTTTTTCAATTCCAATTTTCTGTGCTATTATCCAAGATTTTGTTAAAATATAACTTATTTTTCCTCCTAAAAAATTTACATGATATCTTTGAATATTTATATTTTTTTGGATATTATTTTTTATTAAATATCTTGTATTATGTGTTTTTTCAAACTCATAACAATATGGACAAAAAAATGAAAAAAATTCTATTACATTAGGGATATCAGATATAATTTTATGTTTTGTAGTATATTCTTTTCCATTATTAAATTCATAAGCACAAACATTACAAGATGTCATTAGAATCCATAACATAATTAATATTTTTTTCATTTTAATCACCTATTTATTTATTATTTATTTTTTGTTATTAATCTTTTAAAGAATACAAGTAATCTTTAAAATAATATAATACGTAAGCTTAAAACTATTATATATAGTATATCTTTTAATATCATTGATTGATTATAAACAGAGAAATATAAATTGCATATTATGAAAAAAAAAATAAATGTTAATACTAATCTTGATAGTCATACTCCAATGATCAAGCAATATTTATCTTTAAAGTCACAATATCCTGATATGTTACTTTTTTATCAAATGGGTGATTTTTATGAGTTATTTTATAAAGATGCTGAACGTATTTCTGAATTATTAAAAATTACTTTAACAAGAAAAGGATATTCAAACGAGAAAAGTATACCTATGGCTGGAGTTCCATGCGATAAATCAGAATATTATTTATCAAAACTTATAAAATTAGGTGAATCTATTGCAATATGTAATCAAGACAAAGAAAACAATCATAAAAATAAATTGATTTCTCGTAAAGTAGTTCGTGTCATTACTCCTGGAACTATTACAGATGAAGCGTTTCTTGAAGAACATGAAGATAATTTTATAGCTGCTATTTGGAAAGAAGATAATAAATTTGGATATTCTATTTTAGATGTTTCTTTAGGTTTTTTTGGTGTTTCTAAAATTTTTCATGTTAATGATTTGCTTTCAGAAATTGAACGCACAAATCCTAAAGAAATACTCTATCCAGAAAATTTTTCAGATATGTTTTTAATTGAAAATAGAACATGTATTCGCAAACGTTCATTATTAGAGTTTGATTTAGACATATCATATAAGTTGCTTAACTTGCAATTTAATACTTACAGTTTAAATGGATTTGGTATAGAAAAAGATAATTTTGTAATACGTGCTGCTGGTTGTTTACTTCAATATGTTAAATTAATGCATATGACTGTTTTACCTAATATTCGTTACTTAAAATATAATTATATAGAAGATAATATTTTGATGGATGTTAGTACACGTAAAAATCTAGAAATTAATCAAAATATTTCAGGAGAAAGAAAAAATACCTTATCTTCAATATTAAATAAAACAGTGACATCTATGGGTAGTAGGTTGTTAAATCGTTGGTTAAACTCGCCATTAAAAAATTTTAATGTAGTTAGAAATCGTCATAAAAGTGTTAAGATTTTGCAAGTTTTTTATAAAGAATTGCAACCTATTCTTCGTCAAGTTCATGATTTAGAAAGAATTTATTCTCGTTTATCTTTACGTACTGCTTCACCTTATGATCTTGTACGAATGCGTTCTACGCTAGAAATTTTACCGAATTTACATTTAATATTAAAAAAAATAAAATTAAAACACATACAAAAAATACGTGTATCTATTGGATATTTCAAGGAAATTTTATTTTTATTGAAAAAAGCAATTAGTTCCAAGCCATCTGCATCTATTCGAGATGGAGATGTGATCGCTGCATGTTATAATGTTCAACTAGATGAATTGCGATCTATTAAAATAAATTCTAAAGAATACATTAAAAAATTTGAACAAAAAGAAAAAAAAAAAGTAATGATTGAATCATTCAAAATCAGATTTAATAAAATTATTGGTTATTATATTCAAGTCAGTAAACGTCATATTCATTTAGTTCCGAAATATTATATAAGAATACAAACATTAAAAAATACAGAACGTTATAGCATTCCTTTACTAAAAGAATACGAAGAAAAGGTTTTAAATTCAGAAATTCAATCTTTATTTTTAGAAAGAAAATTATATGCAGAAATTTTTGACATGATAGAACCTTTTTTAGAAAAATTACAGAATAGTGCGCTAGCATTATCAGAATTAGATGTATTAGTAAATCTATCTGAACGTGCTATATCTTTAAATTATGTATGCCCTATTATGAGTAAAAAATATGGTGTTTCTTTGTTAGATAGTCGTCATCCAGTTATTGAATGTCTTTTAAAGACTCCATTTATAAGCAATTCTGTTGTTTTATCAAAAAAGCAGAGAATGCTTATTATAACAGGACCAAATATGGGAGGAAAAAGCACTTATATGCGTCAAATTGCTCTTATTGTAATAATGGCTTGGATAGGTAGTTTTGTTCCTGCTAGATATGCTTTAATTGGTTCAGTTGATAAGATTTTTACGAGAATTGGTTCTGCAGATGATTTAAGTAATGGATGTTCAACTTTTATGATGGAAATGACAGAAATATCTAATATTCTTCATAATGCAACAGCTAATAGTTTAGTTTTAATTGATGAATTAGGAAGGGGAACTTCAACTAATGAGGGTTTATCTTTAGCTTGGTCATGTTCTAGATATTTAATAAATAAAAATAAATCTATGACACTATTATCTACACATTTTTTTGAATTAACCAAGTTAGAATTGATAGAAAAATTTGTAAAAAATTTTCATTTTACTGCTATTGAAAGTAATTTACATATAGCTTTTTTGTATAAAATCAAAAATGGTATATCAAAACACAGTTATGGTATATCAGTCGCTGCATTATCTGGATTGCCAAATAATGTTATAGAAAACGCAAAAATAAAATTAAAAGAATTAGAAAACATGTAATATTTTGATAACAGTGTCTTTTCACTCAATATATTATATTAATGATTTATTCGACATTTTAAAAATAAAGAATTTTACATAAAATTTTTTTTATCATTAGACTAGTAGCTGAAAATTCATATTTTCTGTAAATTATATTCTATTGATAATATAAAGTTGTTAATGTAATAAAATTTGGATATTTAGTACGATGAAAAATCAAAATATGTTTGATCTTTTACTTCCATTAAGTCCAGAACAACTAAATAATTTAAAACAACTTAAAAGTACTTGTACTAATATTCAAAATGCTTGTCTGTCAGGTGATTTTTGGAAAATTGCAAATCAAACATCTAATGCAAAATCTCTTAAAAAAAATGAATTAAATGATAACGATCAAATTATTAGCATCATTTCTGCTGCTCAAACTGGCAACGTAAAGTCATTATCCGAACGTCTTCATGAATATTTTAATAAAAACAATAGAAAAAATCGTTTGCTTAATGCGATTGATTATAAATTCCACAACATCAAAGACGAAAAAATATTAATTTTAATTATTTTAACTCAAGGTAAAAGTGAGATTCCAGAAGAAGCATTATCTTTATATAACTTTATTATGTCAAGAAATTCTCCTAATTTAAATAATTTATATTATAGTATTTTTGTATTAAGAGATATATCCTGTAATTTATTTTGTCAGGAAGGGAAAAATTTTTCTAAAAGATTTAAAGAATTAGGAAGCAATTCTTTATTAAATCGATGTGATTCTGATATTGAATGTGAAAATAATTATAATAAATGCTCTCGAAACTTATTAAAAAATATTAACAATAAAGAAATGATTTTACAACCTAGTTTCTCATATTTAAAAAAAGCAGCGAAATCTATACTTTCAACATCTTATTATACCAAAAAAAATCCTGCTACAGCTGTTGTTTTAACCAATCAAAAAATTACTGGTCGTAATTCTATAAAAGATGTTCATCATATTGAAATTGATATTAGTAATTTAAATATTAATTATGTACCTGGTGATGCCATTGGTATTTGGTATAAAAATAACACTAATCTAATAAAAAATATATTAGAATTACTTTCTATAAAAACATTTGATAAAATTAAAATTAAAAATAATATTATTACGATTTTTGATGCTTTACAAAATAATTTTGAATTAACAACTAATACTAAAAATATTGTTAAAAATTATGCAAATTTTACAAAAAATACAATTTTAAAAAATATTGCATCTCATGATGCTGATTTACAACAATATATTATTCATACGCCTTTAATTAAAATGATAACTGATTATCCATCAAAATTATCTTCTGAACAATTAATTAGTTTACTTTGTCCATTAACACCTAGATTATATTCTATCTCTTCTTCGCAAGCAGCAATTCACGATGAAGTGCATATTACAGTTGGAGTGGTACAAAAGTTAATTTCTGGTTGTTCATATTCAGGAGGGGCTTCTGGTTATCTTGCACAATCTTTAAAATCAAATTCTATAATAAAAATTTTTATTGAAACCAATAATAATTTTCGACTACCTATTAATCAAAATATTCCGATAATAATGATTGGTTCAGGAACAGGAATTGCTCCATTTCGTTCTTTTATGCAGCAAAGAGATAATGATAACTCTAAAGGAAAAAATTGGATTTTTTTTGGGAATCCTAATTTTACTGAAGATTTTTTATATCAAACAGAATGGCAGCAATACATAAAAAAAGGTCTAATTACTAATATGCATTTAGCTTGGTCACAAGATCAAGAGCATAAAGTATATATACAAGATAGAATAAGAGAAAATGGAAAAGAAATTTGGTCTTGGATAGAAGAAGGAGCTCAAATATATGTCTGTGGAAATGCTTATAAAATGGCAAAAGATGTTGAAAAAGCATTGTTAGATATTATTAGTGAAAATAATAAATTGAATATTGAAAATTCTTATGAATTTTTAAAGAATCTTCGTTTAAATAAACGTTATCAAAGAAATGTATATTAATGCAAAAACTATAGTACAATCGTTTTAAAAAAATAACTAATTCAGAACATATTAAAAATAGCAATTGTCTTCGTAGTTCAATGTTTAATAATTGAAAAAATGAGATTACTAACAGTTTTAGTAGAGATAATTTTTCACTTGTTCGATTTTATGGTATATATCAGAAAGATGATTCTGACTTACGTATTACAAAAAATAAATCAAAACTAGAACCATATTATACAATATTCTTTGTTATCGATTACCAGGGAAGGTTAGAAATATACAAAAATAATTTAAATTGATGATTTTTCTAGTAAATACACGTTATATAGAACTATTTGTTTAACTAACTGTTAAACTTCTCAATTCTATGGGATTTAAAAAAAATAAAAGATCTATATATAATGTTGTATGATATAGGATTAAATTCATTAGCTACTGATAATGGTGTAAATAGACATGTACTTTGCATATGGCACATCTTACTAGTATCTTCCATTCATAAAAAAGATGATGAATGTATGCAAAAAATTTCAAACTGTTTATTACCACATACGAAAGAATATGTAGAAATTTAGCTAGATCAAAAAAAATATGACAATAGAAAAAGAACCTATATTAAGAAAACATATTTATTTAAATAATTTAAAAAAATTAGTTATTTCATTATATAATGACGTATGTTTATATACTAATGATATAAATTTTATTGTTATCATAAAAAATAAAAAAAATTATTAGTTTTAATATGTTAATTAGTGAAAAGTTATTTTTTATTTATAGAAATATAAATACATGGATATTTCTTCAACAGAAATAGTTTATTTTCCTGTGGAAAAAATATTATTTATTGCTAAAATCATAGTAATAACTCAAAAAAACTAGCGAAACTGAAGTGATTGTACAAATTCTAAAACTAGATGTATTATAAATAATGTGAGTTTAGATTTTTTTTACAAAAGAAACCTAAAAATAATCAAATTTTAATTCTAAACTGATTTACTATTCTGATTTTATCAGAAAAAGAGATAAATTCGACTTGATTAAAAATATAAATAATAATTGTAATTTAACATTATTTATTGAAAATAGACGTATGCATGATAATAATAGAAAATTTTTTAATCTGGTTGATTAAAAACAGAAAATATTTATGATGGTAACTTTATAATGACATCTAATTAAAATATACTTGTTTCTGAAGTATATAAAACTAATAAGAATCAAATAAAAAAAAGTTTTATCATATAGATTAATGAGTAAAATTAGTAATTTAAGTAAAATTTTTATAGTGTGTATATTTCATTTCTTACTTTTCTTTTAGCAATATCTGAATAAGATATATGCTATTTTTTTTATGACTTAATTAAAAAATATGGCATTAAAATACAGTATAGAACAAGAGATAATAATTTCGTATATTTCTAGATTCCTCTAATAGTTTTGTAAGATCTTTATTGTCCAAAATTAGTTTAACGGATAAATTTATTAGTTGATATAACTTCTATATTGGAAAACATTGAATAAGAAATCGAATACTAAAAATTTATAAAGAAAATATTACTAAAAAAGAAATATTAATAATTGAAAATATTTTATTTAATACTTATTTTAATCAACGAAAAAATAGAAAGATTTTTAGAGATTTTGTTATTAGAAGAATTTTTATTAAAGTAATCATTAATCCTATTTATGATTTTTAGAATTAATATAGAGAAAAGATGACATCTATATTTTATATTAAGAATATTAATTTAATAAATTTTAAAAAAATAAGATATTATTTAAATCTAATTTTCCGTTATCAAATTTTTCTGCAGAAAATCGTATTTCTTGGGAATTAAAAAATTTACCGTATATATAATAAATCATGTCATTTCATGTTTGTATTGAACTAATAGTATTGATACACCTTATAACTAAATAAAAAATTTAACATTCCTGTAGTGTTGATTAATACAAGTTATTTATTTTCTAAAACATATAATTTTATTGATAGATTAACTAATAAACTTAATTAAATTTTAAAAGTTTTTAGAACAAGAATCTTTCCAGTATGACAGGAAGCACAATATGGAAAATTATGAAAAAAGATATAAAGGGAGTTAATTTTTATAATCATACTACTAAAGTAGAGATTAGGCATTTTTTTTGAATATATTATTAGTACAAATATGGTTTACTGTGTTAGATTATAATCATTCAAAAAGTAAGAATTTATTATCATATTTTTTTATTCAAAAGAGAACGTTTAAAATGTTAACAAAATTAGATTAGCATGATACTAACATAAAAAATTATTTAAAAAAACAATTTATATATTCATTTTTTTATCTACAAGTAGATATTTATCTATAGAAAATATATATACTACTACAAAAAATATTCTTGGTATGTCAGAAGAAGAAATTTATTTTCTCGAATGAAAATGTGAATGCTTTTTACATAAAAATTAAATTATATATTCACGATAATGAACAAAATTTTTTTTAAAATAAGTATATAATTTTTTACAATTATATATTGTATATATGACAAATTATTTATTTTTTGAAATGATTTAATTGCAAGGAATAATTGTTTTCTTCTTTTAGTGTAATAAATTTTTTATGATATATATCATATGCATTTATATAAAATATGTATATTTTTTTTGAAATTTTATTGATATCATATAGAATATTTATTAATATTTTTAATATGTCACTTATGGAGTAATTTTTTATAATATTCTTTAATATTATAGAGTTTTGTAATTTTTAAAACATTTTATGTACTATTTTAATATTAGATTTATAATTATATTATGAAATTGTTTTTTAAAATTTTAAATTATTGTTTTATTAACGAATGTTATATTTTTAAAATCAAATCACTATGAATTATCTACCTATGTTGTAGATGTAAAATTTAAAAACATTTTAGTTATTAGTACTAGAGAAATAGTTTTTAATTAAACTAAATTCCTACTTCGTGTTAAAACTAAACTAATGTTATTGCTATAGAATTATATTAAGAAGTAAAAATTTCTTTTATCTTAAAAAAATAAATTAGCTCTCTAAAAAATTTCACCTTTTTTTAAAAAAATATTTTTAATAATTTCAGCTGCTGATAATATCAAATTATATGAATATATATTCAAAAAATATCATGTACGTTGTTTATTAGTAAATATAGTTAATAATACATTAACATGTTCTTTTCATTTTTTCTTCTATTATTAATCGTTCTTCTATAATTGTCACTATTTTTTCTAGAAGTATTGATCGTGTATTATTACGTTTTTACGTGAAAAGATTGAAGTAATCTTGCTAATTAAATTAGGTAATCTTACTAATATTACAGATGAATAGAAATCAAAAATTAAAATATTTTTCTGATTTTTTAGAAAACAACGCTTTTAGAAAAAATTATTCAAGAGTATTTTCGTTAATCATATTCTTAATAGAAAAATAGAGTAAACAATCAATATTTTTATAGGAAATATGTGTAACAATGCTTTATTAACGAGTGAAATGATTTTAGTAGATACTAGACGAGTAGATAGTGATTGATTAACTTTAATAGAATTACAGATATAATAGCTAGCAGATTTAATTTTGTATGATTATTTATTTTCTGAAGATGTTTTATATTTAATTCATTTTGATATAAAATGTATATGTGTTCGAAAACGTGCTAGTTTAAAAAATATTGATTAGGATAAAATGACTTAATAATTGATTTTTTATCGTAACAAAAGAAAAAGTAATACGTTTAAAAAGCAGATATTTTTATACGTGTTAGTAAAGAAATTAAAGTTGTAAAAAATACAGGTATTAATTGTCAAGTTATACTAGATATTACTTTTGCAATTGGTATTTCAGATTGCATTAGAATATCGTTAATACATCGTAAATATGCACAGAGTTTTATGTTTATTATAGGAAGTAATCATCTAAATAATTTTGCAAGTAATTGGTTAATTTTATCAAATTCTTCTTATATTTTAGTTGTATGTATGAGTACTCTTAAAGCTGTATATATTACTAAAAAATTTATTATACTTTTCCGATTAAAATCAACACTGATAGTAATTATGAGAAGAAGAGGGACTATTATTAATCACACACAGTAGTTATTAGCAGAAATTTAAGTTAAATTGAAAAAAAGTAATTTGATTTGCCACCATTCTATTTTGATTAATTATTAGATATGTTGTTTTTATATATAAAAAGTTAGTATATTTTCAAAATAAAAATGCATCAAAGAATGTGAAAAATTTATTTTCTATAGTAAAATTCATTTAATGGTAAATAATACTTAAAAAAAGTACTAGTCATTTTTGTCAATTAGAATCAGAAAGTATTTATATAATCAGAGAAGTAATTACAGAATTTTAAAATGCTATTTTCTATTAGAAAAGATGCTGTAGTTATATTACATTCGAAAAAAAGTTTTTTTATCTTGCAACCATACTATTTTCTTTTTTGTATATAGATACTGGATAAAAGTTGAAAGAAATGTATATCTTTAAAGACTATATTTCTAACACTTCAAAAATAGAACTAATAATTTATTCTTATTCAAAAAGAAATTATTAGGTTTATATCGTTTTCAACGAGGAGGTAGTAAATATACTGATGTTATAACCACAGAAGGATTAAAAGAAGATATAAAAAAATATAATTGTGATTAATTATAATTGTATTAATATTCACTTTAGTAAAGTAATAAAAAATGATTAGATTTCGTATATTAGGTTATTAGTCCTTAACGAATGTGATTCTATCAGAAGATAAAACTATTCAAGATATTATTCAAGCTACACTAACATTTAAAACAAGTGAACAAATTAGTTAAATAATTGATTACAATCAGAAAACTTTGATGAAATTCAAAAAAAAAAGATTCTTTTAAAAGAATAGTAATTTAACAGATGAATATCATTGTACAAGGTAATTTAAAGAAATAGTTTAATGTGTAACAAAAAAAACTTGATTAAAATTTTTAATATGTGGTAACGTAGAAAATAAAAAAAGTACACTGATTATTCGTTTTTTACATGATACTATACAGATTTATGATAATTAATTATTTTCTTGGAAAGTGATAGCAATCGTTATGAAATATAAAAATCTAAAATAGATCTTGTACCAACAGTAGATAAACTGTATCTAAATGTGAACGAGAAATTACAATTGATATAATTTATTGTTATTTTTCTTCTGAAAAGAAAAAAGTTATTATTGCCAGATACAACAGTTTATAAAAAATATATCCGTAATATGGTTATAATAGTTTCTACATATAAATTATTTATTTTACTAATTTGTATTAGAAAAGAATTATCAGAATAAACTTATCGATATAATTCCAGCTCTACTTTACTTGGAACTAATATTTCATTGTTACTTTTAATAAAATAGATTTAATCGATTACAAAAGAGAAATATTTACAAATATATAAAAAAATTTCACTTTTTTCTCAAAAACTCCCCTTTCATTAAATATTATTGTTACTCCAATATCTGCATTAATTAGTGAAAATATTATTTTTACAAAAATCTCATACCTTGGCACAACGATTTAATACTGCTGAATTTTTTAGAAACAATAAGAATGAAAATTAGTACTAATTTAGATAAAATTAAGTTTTTATTCTAATATATAAATCGTTTTTAATCCAGATTTTTGTAGACATTCTGAAAGATTACTATTTAGTAGGGTTTATGTTGAATAAGCTATGAAAATATTACCTAAAGGTATAAACTTTCATATTTTTTTGAATTATAACTTTTGATCAAGATTTAAAAAACTAGAAACTAGTGAATCAATCATAATAGTGTTAAAATATGAAATAGATATCCATCGTAGTTATTTTTTTACAAGTATTAATTCTGTTTTATAATCATCTCGAAAATATATTGTTAATGTTTTCTAAATAACAGAAAAACTGTGCTATTTACTAGACAATCGTATAATATCAAGTCATTTGGTAAAAAATAAGTATTTATATAACAAGAATTTTATTTCAGTTCAAAATCAATATTTTGAAAAAATAAAAAGCACATTTTCTGAATTAAATACTATTATTTGAGTTACAATTCTTTTCAGTAAATCTATTATTTTTGATAATTATAGTGAAAATAGAATAACAGATAATATGATTTTTATTAAGCTTTTCATGAACGTAATAGTCATACCCGGAATAATGATACATTATTTAAAAACAGGGTTGAGATTAAAACAAAAAATAACTATAAAATAATATTATCCGGAAAAATATTCAATTATACGTAAAAAATGTAAAAAAATACTCACAAATTAATTGAAATATAGTTGACTGAACTTTCAGATTCAAGAAAATCAAATGTTTCTAATTTTTAAAAAAAAACTCTATTTTGGAATAGAGTTTATAGTTATTTATTAGATAGAGATAATATCAAGTGTGTTCTGTGTTCCGATTTAAGTTTTAGTATTATTAATCAAGAAGAAAATATTAGATATATTATAGAAATAGTTAAAATAATGTCAGATGTTAGCATAATAGATAACATTAGTATCAGTCATTTTTCTTGATAGATATCAAAGAGAAGTGATTTGTAAAATGATAAAAAAAATTTTTTAGAAGTACTTTTTAATATACCTATTAGTATTTGTCAATCTCAAGTTTCTAAAAAATTATATAAAAAAGCTCATACTGGAAGAATATCTGTTTTTACTAATATATAATCTATATATAAAACTTCAAAAAAATTTGACACTATTTTAAATAGTACAAATTCTTTAGGAAATAATTTAAAAAAAATAGTAAAGATTTTATATTATTATAATAAATGTTTATTTTTGAAGATTTATTGAATATTTTTAGTGTAAAAAACTTTTTTTTTATATAAAATTAATTATTTTAGAGTAAAATATGAAAATATTAAAAATATTTTTATTGTTTTTGCTATTTTGGTTACAATATTCTCTTTGGTTGGGAAAAAATGGTGTTTTAGATTACATAAGAATATATAAAAAAGTTACAATGCAGGAAAAAAATAATGATTTTCTTGAAATGCGGAATAATCAAATAATATTAGAAATTAAAAATTTCAATAATAATATTAATGACAATAAAAAAAAATAATATTTTACGTGCATTATTTTAAATAAAAAATATTTTTTTATATTATATTGACATAAAATTTTTTATAGTATTATCATGGATATGACATGGTCTTGGTCAATAAATTTAAACCAAAAATTATAGCTATTGTGCCTGCTGCTGGAATAGGTAGTAGAATGCAGATAGACTTACCCAAACAATATATAAAAATTCAAAATCGTACTATTCTAGAGCATACTCTCAAAACATTGTTACTACATCCTAATATAGTTCGAATAATTGTCAGTTTAAATAAACAAGATACTTACTTTCATAAATTATCTATATCATCTAATCTACGTATTATTTCTGTAATTGGTGGTAAAAAAAGAATAAATTCAGTTTTATCAGGCTTAATAGTTGCAGAAAATGTAGATTGGGTTATAGTACATGATGCAGTTCGTCCATGTTTAAGCTATCGAGATTTAGAAAAATTAATATCTATTATTAAGAAAAATCCGGTAGGTGCTCTTTTAGCAAGACCAGTATCTGACACTATTAAATACGGTAATTTAAAAAAAGAAAAAGTATTATATACCGTACATAGAAAAAATTTATGGCATGCTTTAACTCCTCAGTTATTTCAAATAGATTTATTAAAATATTGTTTAAAAAAAATTATTGAAGATAAAATTAGTATAACAGATGAAGCATCAGCATTAGAATATTGCGGATATAATCCATTATTAATTAGAGGAAGTTGTAGTAATATTAAAGTTACTTGTCTAGAAGATCTTGTTTTTGCAAATTTTTATTTAAAAGAATATAACGTAGATAAATAAAAAAAGGATATTTTAATGAGAATTGGATATGGTTTTGATCTTCATTCTTTTGGAAGTAAAAAACCATTAATTATTGGTGGTGTTTTGATTCCTTATGAGAAAGGTTTAATTGCTCATTCTAATGGTGATGTGTTGATACATTCTGTAATAGATGCATTATTAGGTGCTACTGCCATGGGTGATATTGGAACTTTTTTCCCAAGCAATAATAAAATGTATAAAAATATTGATAGTAGAATACTTTTACAAAAAACTTGGAAAAAAATTATACGAAAAAATTATAAGATATGTAATATTGACACTACCATTATTACAGAAGATCCAAAAATGTCACCTTATATATCTTTTATGAGATTAAATTTATCATTAGATCTTAACACTAAAATAGATCATATCAGTATTAAATCTACAAGTTCTAAACAAATCGGATGTATTGGAAGAAAAGAAGGAATTGCTTGTCAAGCGATTGTAATGCTTATGAAAAATAAAAAATATATATAAATGGACACGATATTCTTTTAATTTTTTAAGTATATGAAAAATTTTATTTTTTATAGAATTCAATGGATAAGATTAATGCAATTCAAAATTTTTTTATTTAAATTCTTTTTTTTGACATTGTTATTATTTTTTTGTAATAATTTTGGTTTTGGATTTTCTATAAATAATCGAAATAATTCTAATAATAATCTTGATAAAAAATACATTAATGATTTTTTATTTTTAAATAAAAACCAATTCTTTTCATTTTTAAAATCTGAAAAAATATTTTTTTCAAAAAGAGAAAAAATTATTATTAGGAATAATAATTTTATTGGTTTTTTTCGGGAAAATCGATTTAGAATATTTTATACTGTAAAATCAAAAGACACTCTCTATTCAATCGCTAAAAATTCCGGTCACAATTATTATGAACTATCTAAATTTAATTCTATTAAAAAACCTTACAAAATAATTGTAGGTCAAAAAATATGGATGGGAGATTTTTTAATTCGTGAAAATAACTGTTTTATTATAAATTCACAAAATAATACTATAAAAAAAAACAGTTCTTGTAAATCTATTTTTAAAAACCTATTAAATATTACAAATTTTTTAAAAGAGAATACAGAATCGAGTAAAATATGTTTTTTTTGTAGTAAGGAATCGAAAAAAAATAATGATATTTTAAAGTGTAAATCTTTTGATTTTTCTAATAACTGGTATTGGCCAGTTAAAGATAAACGTATTAAATATTTTTATAATGATATATTAGATAATACAAAAATAGAGATTTCTGGTTTTAAGGGACAACCAATTTTTGCTGCCGCTAGAGGAGAAGTGGTATGTGTTACTGATATATTTAAAAAATATGGTCGATTAATTATTATTAGACATAATAAAAATTATCTTAGTATTTATGCTTTTAATCATTTAGTTTTAGTAAAAGAAAAAGATCAAGTATATGCAAATCAGCAAATTGCTACAATGGGATTATCATCAGAAACCAATTTACCACGACTTTATTTTGAAATACGTTATTTAGGAGACTCTATAAACCCATTACATATTCTACCTAAAATATAACTAAAAATATGTAATTAATTATGCTTTTATAATTTACATAAAATCAAATATACTTGAAACACATTAAAATTATGACGTTTGAAATATTCTACTAAATAAAATAATTATAAAAGATGATATGATAATTCTTGCTATTTTTTAGGAATAAAAATTACAAAAAAAGATTAGATAGATCATAGGTTATACAGATTTTTAATAAATATTAAAGAAAATTTATGATTAATCACATTATAAATTTTTAAAATTAGAAAAATTGATTAGTACTTATTACGACAGAGACTTATTTATATTAATAAAACAATCCTCTATATCTATTTTTACATAAAAATTTAATATAGAAAACATACAAAAAGTTTTTTAATTTTTTAAAAATATTCATATGAATATATTAAACTATACTAATTATTGATTATATATACTTTTATTTATGTTTCTAAAGACTTTGTATCTTATCCAATAACTTTTAAGAAATTAAAAGTTTTTATTAGATAAGAAGCAGGCATATTATAAAAATACCTGATTCTTTTTAATAGATTACGTTTTTCTTATAAAATTATAATGCTGATTTTATTTCTTTTAAACCATAAAAAGGAGCGTTTTTTTTACCTAAATTTTCTTCTATTCTAATTAATTGATTATATTTTGCAGTTCTATCAGAGCGACTCATAGAACCAGTTTTAATTTGTCCTGATGATGTTCCTACAGATAAATCTGCTATAGAAGCATCTTCTGTTTCACCTGAACGATGCGAAATAATAACACTATAGTTTGCTTTTTTTGCCATTTTTATTGCTTCAAGAGTTTCAGTTAATGTACCAACTTGGTTTAGTTTTATTAATATAGAATTTGCAATTCCTTTTTTTATACCTTTTTGTAAAATATTTGTATTTGTCACAAATAAATCGTCTCCTACTAATTGCATTTTATGACCTAATATATTTGTTTGATATAAAAATCCATCCCAATCAGACTCATCTTGTCCATCTTCAATTGAAACTATTGGGTATTTTTTAGATAATTGTTCTAAATAATGCGTAAATTCTTTTGAAGAAAAACAAATATTTTCTCCCTTCAGTTGATATTTTTTTTCATTTTTATTATATAATTCTGACGCAGCACAATCTATTGCTAATCGTATGTCTTTTCCTAATTTATATTTAGTTCTATGTACAGCATCTTGAATAATATTTAAAGCTTCTTCATTAGATTTTAAATTTGGAGAATATCCTCCTTCATCTCCTACTGCTGTACTCATTCCCTTTTCTTTTAATAATTGACCTAGTGTATAAAATATTTCACATCCTATACGTATAGCTTCTTTGATTGTTTTTGCACTAACTGGTTGAATCATAAATTCTTGAATATCAATATTATTATTAGCATGTTGTCCACCATTAATAATATTAATCATTGGTAGTGGCATAGAAAAAACACCTGGTGTATTATTAATTTCTGCGATATGTTGATATAAAGGCATTCCCTTAGATGCAGCAGCTGCTTTTGCGACAGCTAATGATACAGATAAAATTGAATTTGCACCTAATTTAGATTTGTTTATTGTTCCGTCTAAATTAATCATAATATGATCAATATCACTTTGATTTCTAGCATCTTTATGTTTTAATGTGCTAGATATTATTTCATTTATTAATGAAACTGATTTTTTTACTCCTTTTCCCATGAATCTACTTTTATTTTCATCTCTTAATTCTAAAGCTTCTAAAGAACCTGTAGAAGCTCCAGAAGGAGAAGAAGCTAATCCGACAAAACCACCTTCTAAATGTACTTCGGATTCTACAGTAGGATGGCCTCGAGAATCTATTATTTCACGTGCTATAACTTTTATAATTTTAGACATTTTTATCCTTAATATATTTTTAAAATATTTTATATAAAATTTTTTTTTGTTTTCCTGCTGATTTTACAAAATCTATAAATAATGGATGTCCATCACGTGGTGTAGAAGTAAACTCAGGATGAAATTGACATGCTAAAAACCATGGATGATTAGATAGTTCTATAATTTCTACTACATTATTATTTTTAGAACGTCCTGTTACCTGTAATCCTGCATGTTCTATTTTTTTTAATAGAAGATTATTCACTTCATATCTATGTCTATGTCTTTCTGTGATAATTTCTTGATTATATAATTTTCGAGATAAACTATTTATTTTTAATTCACAAAGTTGACTACCTAATCTCATAGTTCCACCTAAGTTCATGTTATTTTCTTTTTGATTAGAATCTTTACATGAAATATTATTCCAGTTTTTTATTAAATCAATAATAGGGTACTTACATTCAGGATCAAACTCTGTTGAGTTGGCTTCTTTAATTCCAACAACATTTCGTGCAAATTCTATAATTGCTATTTGCATACCTAAACATATTCCAAAATATGGAATATTATTTTCTCGTGCGTATTGTATAGATAATAATTTTCCTGTGATGCCTCGGTCACCAAAACCTCCAGGGATTAAAATACCATTAAGATTTTTTAGAATTGTAAAGTTTTTATTTTTTATATCTTGAGAATTAATTAATTGTATATTAACTTTTATTTTATTTTTTAAACCTCCGTGTTTAAGAGCTTCTATGACTGATTTATATGCATCAGGCAATTTAACATATTTTCCAATAATTCCAATTATAATACTATTATTATAATTTTTTTCTGCGTAAATTACTTCTTCCCATTCTTTTAAATTAGCCTCAGGAACATTTAGTTTGAAATATTTACAAATATAATCATCTAATTTTTGATTTTTCAATAATTTTGGTATTTTATATATTGAATTAACATCTTTGAGAGATATAACAGCATTCACTGGTACGTTGCAAAATAATGCAATTTTTTTTCTTTCATTAATAGGTACAGTTTTTTCGGAACGACAAATTAAAATATCTGGTTGTATTCCTATTGAAAGTAACTGTTTAACCGAATGTTGTGTAGGTTTTGTTTTTATTTCACTGGCTGTAGCAATATAAGGTACTAATGTTAAATGTATATATATAACATTTTTTCTTCCAATATCAACTGCCATTTGACGAATTGCTTCTAGGAATGGAAGAGATTCAATATCGCCAACAGTTCCACCTATTTCTACAATAATAATATTACTATTTTTTGAGCATAAAATAATTCTTTCTTTAATAGCATTAGTAATATGAGGTATGACTTGAATAGTAGCTCCTAAATAGTCACCTCTTCTTTCTTTCTTTAAAACTTGAGAATAAACCCCACCTGTAGTAAAGTTATTTAAACATGTCATCTTCGTATGAATAAAACGTTCATAGTGACCTAAGTCTAAATCTGTTTCAGATCCATCTTCAGTGACAAATACTTCCCCATGTTGAATAGGACTAATTGTACCAGGATCCACATTGATATATGGATCTAGTTTTATAATTGTTGTTTTTAGGTTTCGCGCTTTGAGTATCGCACCTAATGAAGCAGCTGCAATACCTTTTCCTAGAGATGAAACGACTCCACCAGTAATAAAAATATAATTTTTAGTCATGCTAAATATAAAAATATTAGTTAAAATGAATAAGTGTTTAATATAAAATATTTTATGATAATTTTTTATCCTAAAATATGTTTATTAATATGAAAATTTTTATAACAATATATTTACTGTTTTTATTTTATGATATATCTTAATTTATAAGATAACTTTAAGAGTATATACTTATACTAATTATTAGTAATGTTTTTTATATTGATTTTTTAACATTCCATACATCACGTAAGCTAACAGTACGATTAAATACTAAATTATCTTTTTTAGAATCTATATTATCTATACAAAAATAACCAATTCTTTCAAATTGAAAAAATAATTTTATATTATTACAATTAATTTTTTTTTGTATTTTTTCTCCTATTGTTTTTTCTATAAAACCGTATTTTTTTTTAAAAGATTCTAAATTGATATATAATAGAAAATTTTTTTCGTGTTCTGGGTTTTTTATGTTAAATAATCTATTGTATAATCTGAACTCTACCGGAAACGCGTTTTTTTCTGAAATCCAGTGTATAACCGGGGGATTTTTATTATTTTTTGGTTTTTTCCCTAGAGTGTCTAAATCACAATAACAGATTATATTAATAATATTATTGTATTCGTCTTTTTCTATTTTTTCTGCTTTAATTATATAAGCATGTCTTAGACGTATTGTTTCTCCAAGTTTTAATCTTTTATATTTTTTATCATATTTTTCTTTAAAATCTGAACGTTCAATATATATCGTATTAGTAAAAATAATTTTATGATTACCCATTTCAGGATTGTTAGGATGATTAGGAACTATTAATTCTTCTTTGTGATCTTGAGATAAATTATACAAAAATATTTTAATTGGTTCTAATACAGCCATAGTACGTATAGCAGTTTCATTTAATTCTTTCCGAATACAATGTTCTAACATGGAGAATTCTATTAGATTATTTTGTTTAGTAACACCAATTTTTTCACAAAATTTCTTAATAGAAGATGGTGTATATCCTTTTCTTCTTAAACCGGAAAGCGTAGGTATTCTAGGATCATCCCATCGTTTTATAATATTTTTATCAATAAGTATTTTAATTTTTCTTTTAGATAAAATAGAAAATTCTAGATTAAGTCGAGAAAACTCATATTGTTTAGGATAGTGTACAACACTAGTATGTTTCAAAATCCAGTTATATAAAGATTTGTTATCTTGAAATTCTAATGTACATAATGAATGAGTAATTCCTTCAATAGAATCAGAAAGACAATGAGCAAAATCATACATAGGATATATGCACCATTTTTTTTGAGTCTGGTGATGTTTAGTAAAAATAATTCGATATAACACGGGATCACGCATAATAATACAAGAAGAATTCATATCTATTTTAGCACGTAAACATGCTTTTCCTTCAGGAAATTCTCCTTTTTTCATTCTTTTAAAAAGTTCCATATTTTCTTGAATTGTTCTATCCCTATATGGACTATTTTTACCTGGAGTATTTAAAGTTCCTCTATATTCACGTATTTGTTCTTTTGTTAGTTGGTCTACATAGGCTAAACCTTGTTTAATTAATTCTTGTGCATATTTATATAGTATTGAAAAATATTCAGAAGAATAACGAATGTTCCCATTCCATTGATAACCTAACCAATTAATATCATATTTGATCGAATTAATATATTTAATATTTTCTTTTGTTGGGTTAGTATCATCAAATCGAAGATTACAATGTCCTTTGTATAAACGTGCTAGTTCAAAATTTAAACATATTGATTTTGCATGACCAATATGCAGATATCCATTTGGTTCTGGTGGAAAACGAGTGTAAAAAGATAAATCTTTATTTTTATTAAAGTCTTCATTAATAATTTGACAAATAAAATTATTATTTTTTATTTTAGTATTCATTATTTTCCTGATATTATTTGTTAATTAAAACAATTTTGTTGATTATTCAATTTATATATTATAAAATATATTCTTATTATATAAAAATATTTTATTAGGCTACGTAGCTCAGTCGGTTAGAGCACAGCACTCATAACGCTGGGGTCATGGGTTCGATTCCCGTCGTAGCTACCATATTTAAACAAAAGCGGGAGTGGCGAAATTGGTAGACGCACCAGATTTAGGTTCTGGCGCCGTAAGGTGTGCGAGTTCAAATCTCGCCTCCCGTATATTATTTTTCTAAAAAATAAAAAACTTATTATTAATATTTCAGAATAAACATATATTTTTAAAAAATTAAAATTTATTAAAATGATGGGGTATAGCCAAGTGGTTAAGGCACCGGTTTTTGATACCGGCATCCCTGGTTCGAATCCAGGTACCCCAGAAAATTCAAAAATAATTGTCTTTTATTTTAACTTCTCAATTAAATAGTTTTATTAAATTAAAGAATAAAAATTTTTTTATTTAAAACTATTGATTAAACATCATACGTTAAATGTTAATTAATCAGATAAAAATCTACTATTTTTCTATTTTATAATTTAATTGAAAATAAAATAATTTTTTATATCATGAATTTAAATAAACTAAAAAAAAAAGCAGCATGGGCTGCATTAGATTATATTTATCCTGGTACTATTATTGGTGTAGGAACTGGAACAACTATTTTTTATTTTATTGAAGCTTTAAGTACAATAAAAAATTTAATATATGGAGCAGTATCTAGTTCTAATTCTTCTACTGTATTGTTAAAAAAACAAGGAATAGAAGTATTTAATTTAAAAAATTTTAATTCGCTTGCTATTTATGTCGATAGTGCCGATGAAATCAATCATCGTATGCAAATGATTAAAGGTGGAGGAGGTGCACTAACTAGAGAAAAAATTATTGCAACAATGGCAAAGAAATTTATTTGTATTATTGATAAAACAAAAAAAGTAGATACTCTTGGAAAATTTCCATTACCTATCGAAATTATTCCTATAGCTCTTTCTTATATTTTACAAGAAATGACAAAAATTGGAGGAATACCAAAACATCGAAAAAACTTTATTACAGATAATGGAAATATAATTGTAGACGTATATAATTTATGTATAAAAAATCCTATATTAATGGAAAAAAAAATTAATTCATTACCAGGAGTAGTCACAGTAGGTTTATTTGCTTCAAGAAGTGCTGATATTATTTTGATTGGTACACAAAGAGGTATTAAAACTATTAAAAAAAGAAAAAAAAATATTATATGTCAACATAATGTTTTATAAAAAATCTTTATAATTTTTTTACAAATCAAAAATTTTATTTTTAATTCATTAACTTTTTATGCATGTTAAAAAAAATCATATAAAAATATAAGAATTAAAATAAAAATAGAATATTATTGTAAATCACCAAATTTTGCTTGCAACACCGTAATTACTGCAAGAGCAGCAGTTTCCGTTCTTAAAATTCTAGGTCCTAACTTCATTGAAATAAATCCGTATTTAACAATTTTTTGAATTTCATCATATGAAAAACCTCTTTCAGGTCCAATTATTATTCGAATATATTTTATAGATTTTGTTAAGTGATTAATTGTTAATATAGATTCAGGATGAAAAATAATTTTTATGTCGTTGTGTTTATTTTGTTTACACCATGAAAAAATATCTATAGGAGTTTTTATTTTTGGAATAATATTACGTTTGCATTGTTGACATGCAGAAATTGCTATTTTTTCCCAACGTTTCATTTTATTAGATATATTTATATTTTTTTTTTGAAAATGACTATTGTTAAAAAATAGTGGAGTAATAATATTAACGCCCATTTCAATTGATTTTTGAATAGTAAAGTCCATTTTTTCATTTTTGGAAATAACTTGTCCTAAATGAATATGAAGTGGAGATTCAATATTTTTTAATTTATTATTGACAGTTTTTATTTTGATTATTTTCTGAGAAATATATATTATTTTAGAAAAAAAAATATAGTTAGTGTCATTAAATACTTCTAATGCATCTTGCATTTTCATTCTCAAAACGTTTTTAACATAGTGTACATTATCTTCTGATAACAAATAAGTTTTATTGTTTTTCAAACAATCTTTAATGTATATACGTGGGATATTTTTATTCATATTTTTTATAACACTTTTTATAAATATAATTATTATGATTGCCTTGTATTTGAAATATTAGTCTGTCTCTTTCACATTCCCATTGTGTTACAGGAAACATTTGATTCCATATGGAAAATATTTTTTTTTCTTTTTTCGATAAAATTATATTATATTTTTTACTCATATAAAAATAAGTTCTAGCTATGGCACCTCGAGCTCTTGCAGGCGGATCTGCTATTTTTTTCTGAAAATCTATTTTCATATTACATCTTCCATATTGCGAAATCTTATTATTTAATTGACCATACATAAAATTAGAACGATCTGCATTTATTTCACCAATAGCTGGTTGCAAATTATGAAGATCAGATTCGATATATTGATATTTTTTATCTTTAATACATTTTTTTCGACCTCCTTTTTTCCAGCATTTTTTATGATGTCCAAATTGCCATGCTGGCATGATGTGTTCCCATTCAATTCTTGTTGCACGATTTTCATTTTTTCGAATTTTATATCCACAAGAATATAAATTAGGAATACCTTTTTTTTGTTTCCAAATAATTTTACACCCGCAATAAAAAGAACCTGGTGCATTTTTATGAATTTTAATTGATAAGATTTTTGCTTGATAGAAATTTTTTATAGTATTTTTTTTAAAATTATTTTTTTTATGTGAAGATAAAAAAAAAATATACTAATTATAATAATCAATATTTTTTTTATCATTTTTATTTTTCTAATGTTAACAAATAAATTTTATAATATGTTTATATTACACATTAAAAACATATCGTTATTTTTTCCTGCTTTAAAAAAGCACTATATTTCATATATTAACAGTAAATTTCCAGTTACAAGTTTTTTATTTTAAAAAATATTAAAATAAAGTAATATTTTATTATAAATTTAAAAAATATAAATCTAGTGTATCGTATATTTGACTTTTATATGTTAAAAATATTTTGATTGTTTCAAAATTATGGAAATAAAATTATTTTAAATAAGGTAGATAGAATATGGCTGAACATCTTTTTACATCTGAATCAGTTTCAGAGGGTCATCCAGATAAGATTGCTGATCAAATTTCTGATGCTTTACTTGATGAAATACTCAAGCAAGATATTAAGGCTCGTGTTGCTTGTGAAACTTACGTTAAAACAGGCATGGTTTTAATTGGCGGAGAGATTACAACAACCGCATGGGTTGATGTTGAAGAAATTACTCGAAATACTATTAATAATATTGGTTATATTAATTCTGATGATGGATTTGATGCTAATTCTTGTGCAGTTTTAAATGCAATTGGAAAACAATCACCAGATATTAATCAAGGTGTAGATCGTCTTGATCCTTTAAAACAAGGAGCTGGAGATCAAGGTATTATATTTGGTTATGCTACTAATGAAACAGAATTTTTCATGCCAGCACCTATTACTTACGCTCATCTTTTAATGAAAAAACAATCTGAAGTAAGAAAAAAAAATATTTTACCTTGGTTAAGACCTGATGCTAAAAGTCAAGTGACATTTAAATATAAAAATGGAAATATAATAGGAATAGATACTGTAGTTTTTTCTACACAACATAAAGAACATATTACTCAAAATATGTTAAAAGAAGCAGTGATGGACGAAATTATTAAACCAGTGCTGCCAAAAAGATGGTTGACAAAGAATACGAAATTCTTTATTAACCCAACAGGTAGATTTGTGATTGGAGGACCTATGGGAGACTGTGGTTTGACAGGTCGTAAAATTATTGTTGATACCTATGGAGGTATGGCTAGACATGGAGGAGGTGCTTTTTCTGGTAAAGATCCTTCAAAAGTAGATCGTTCTGCAGCATATGCAGCTAGATATGTAGCTAAAAATATTGTTGCTGCTGGTTTAGCTGATCGCTGTGAAATTCAGCTTTCATATGCTATTGGAATAGCAGAACCTATTTCTATTATGATAGATACTTTTAAAACTGGAAAAATAAGTAATAGTTCTTTGATTTTGTTAATTCGTAACATTTTTGATTTGCGTCCATATGGATTGATTAAGATGCTTGATCTTCTTCAGCCTATTTATTTAAAAACAGCGGTTTATGGACATTTTGGAAGAGAAGAATTTCCATGGGAAAAAATTGATAAAGTAGATGAATTATCTCAATAAAGTTATTATTTATATTTTATAAATTAGAAGCTCAATACTTGAAAATATTTTTTTATAACAGTAGAAAAGTACATTTAATATGAAAAATATATTAACATTTTATATCCCATGTTGACCGACATGGGAGAATTATTTTTTGTTTATATATTCTTCAAAAGATAACGTGTCTTCTGATTCTATTTGTATTTGTTTTTGATGAGAACGTATAGTTTCTTTTTCTAAAATACTTTTATTTAGATTTAAGTAATCTCTATGAATAAATTTTTGATGATATTTATCAGATAAAGACAGTCCTATTTTTTTTATTCCAGTTTTAATTAAAAATTTTAAGCATCGAGCAGAATAAGTTAAATCTGGATTGTGAAAAAATGATTGAATTTCTTTGCATGCTATTTGATATGATGAATTATTTGAATTATGATCAAGTATTAATGCGATTTCATTTAAGTCTTTAAATATAATTTCGCTTATTTCAATTAATGTTTTTGTTTCATTTTTATTGTTCATGTAAATTTTTTGATTAGGTTTTCTTCCTGCATAAATTATTCTTTCCCAATTTTTAGTTGTTAATAGAAAATCTGTTGTATCAACTTTAGGTGAATCGATTAAAGCACACCAAATTAAAAATAAATCTAATAGAAGTATTTGCTTTTTACTTATACCTATAGGTGAAAATGGATTAATATCTAAAGAACGTATTTCAACATATTCAATTCCTCTTTTTGTTAGAGCTTCTACAAGTGATTCGCCATTTTTTGTTTTTCTTTTAGGTCTTATTTGAGTATATAGTTCATTTTCGATTTGCAAGATATTAGTATTTAATTGTTTAAAACGACCATTTACATCTTTTAATCCTATATTAATAAATTTTTTCGATGGTGTGTTCAGGGCATTTTTTAATGATTCAATATATTCATGAAGATCATTAAACATGATATTTAAATCTAAAATTTTAGTATTAGTATATCCAATATCGCTAAGTCTTAATGAAGTAGCCCATGGTAAATAAAATATGTTTTCTTTATTTTTTTGGAATTTATATTTTTTTTTTGTGTGTTGTAAAAAATATGGTGATATTGCAGGTGATGATCCAAATAAATAAGGGATAATCCAGCCAAATCGATAATAATTTCTAATTAAATTTAAATATCCTGATGAAATAGAATCAGTATTATTTTCTTGTTGTTTATTTTTTTCCCAATTTTCCCAAAAAAATAAAGGTAGAGAAAAATTATAGTGTACACCTGAAATAGTATTCACAAGATCGCCATAACGATACTTTAAACCTGTTCTATAAGTAGTTTTCATTTTTCCAATATTAGATTTTCCATATTGAGCAATTTGAATATTTGTTTGATTGTTATAAGAATAAGGTATACTAAAGGGCCACATTCGTTCATTTTTTATTTTTGATGCCGTAAAACAATGCAGATCTGTTAAAAAAGATAACAAATAATCTATATCGCTACTTGTAGGTGTAATAAATTCTAGTAAATTTTCTGAAAAATCAGTAGTAATCCATTTATGAGTTAAAGAAGATCCGATTGAATATGGATGATTTTTTTTAGAAAAATTTCCATTTTTTTCGATTCTTAAAGTTTCGCGTTCAATTCCTCGGGAAATACCTTCTAACATTTTCGGATTTACTTTTAACCAAGCAATTTTTTTCGAGATATCTTGTATCAATTTTATCTCCTGATCTAAAATATTAAGGTATTTCTGAAAACATTTTATACATATAATGTTTGATAAATATTTTTTTGATTTATACTTGAGAGATTTTTATTGATGCTTTATTTTTGCATCCGGAAGGATTCGAACCTCCGACCGCTCGGTTCGTAGCCGAGTACTCTATCCAACTGAGCTACGGATGCAATTTAAAATTTCATAAGTGGTGGCGGTGAGAGAGGGATTCGAACCCTCGATGCAGGTTTTTTCTACATACTCCCTTAGCAGGGGAGCGCCTTCATCCTCTCGGCCATCTCACCTGACTATAAAAATTTTTTTATTTTTATAAATTTTATTTTACTTTTTTTTTCATATAAGTCAAATATATTTTCTCATATAAAAAATATTCATGCTTTATATTGTTGAAGCAAATAAAAAGATTGCATCTTACTTAAGATAGTAAGATGCAGTATTGATTAATAATTTTGTTGTTGTTTTTTTTCAGCTTGAATACGTTGATATATTTCTTCACGATGTACCGAAACTTCTTTAGGGGCATTTACACCAATACGCACTTGGTTACCTTTAACTCCTAGTACTGTTACAGTTATCTCATCGCCAATTATTAACGTTTCACCGACTCGACGAGTTAGAATAAGCATTCTTTGTTCCTTGAAAGATTAAAAGAGTTTAAACTCTCTAGTTCCTGGCGTTATGAATAATACAGGGTTAAATGTAAACCATTACAGATTTGTAATAACAAATTTTAATTACATATTTTAATCAATTTTTATCTAGTAATTTTTTTAAAATTGAATTGATTAATGTATAACATATAAAGAAAAAATACTTGTTATTTTTATTTTTTATTTAAGTGTTGAATAATCCATGATTTTGCATTTTTTAACAGAATAAGTAGTTGTTTTGTATAAATTCCACCTCCTTCAGCAATTTCTTTTTTTCCTCCTCCTTTTCCATTTGTTTGATTTATAATCATGTCCATAATTTTTATTGCTGTGATTTGATTAAGTAAATCTTTTGTGACTCCGACAAGAATAGTAAAACGACTATTTTTTATGTTTATTAAGATGATGATTCCATTGTTTACTTCTTTTTTTAGTTGATCAATTATTATCCTTAATAATTTATGTTCATAATTATAAAATATTTTTTCTAAAAATTTTATTCCGTTGATATCAGTAGCATTTTTAAGTAATTCTTGGATGTTCTTTATATTTTCTTTGTTTTGTATTTGATGTATTTTATTTTCTAAAATTTTGATTTTTTTTGTAAGTTTTTTTGTTTTTTCTTTAATATCAAAACTATTACAATTCAATATCAGAGATATATCTCTGATATAATTCTCTTTTTCATGCAAATAATCTATAGCTTTTTCTCCTGTGACGGCTTCAATTCTTTTGATTCCTGATGCTATGCTTGATTGAGAAATAATTTTAAATAGTCCAATATCACCAGTTCTTTTAACATGTGTTCCACCACAAAGTTCAATAGAAAAATTATTTATAAATACAACTCTTACAATAGAACTATATTGATTATCAAATAAAGCTATTGCGTTTTTTTTCTTAGCTTCCTCTAAAGTTAGTTTTTGAGTTTCAATTTTAATATTATTACGAATATTCATATTAATAATATGTTCAATCGTATGTATTTGAGATTTTTCTATTGGCATAAAATAAGAAAAATCAAACCGTAAATATGTATTAGTTACCAAAGAACCTTTTTGAGTAATGTTATCTCCTAAAGTTATTCGTAACGCAGCATGCAATAAATGTGTTGCTGAATGATTCAATTGAACAGAATTCCTGTAATCTTTATTAATTTGACTACAAATTGAATCATTAATCTTAATTTCTCCTGAAATTAATTTTCCAATATGTCCTATTGTTTTCCCATATTTTTTTGTATTTTTTACTATAAAAGATGCTTTTTCAGAATATAAGTGACCTATATCACCTACTTGACCGCCTGATTCACTATAAAATGGTGTCTTGTTAAGAAAAATAATTCCATTTTCATTTTCTGTAATATTTGCAACAGGTTGATTATTTACAAAAATGTATTTTACTAATGATTGTGTTGTATTCTTTTTGTAACCTTCAAAAACACAGTTATCATTTATAATGATAGTATCATTATAATTTTTATGAAATTTTTTCTTGATATCGGATTGTTTTTTTTGTTTTTCTTTAGCTAATTTATAGCCAGTGTAATCTATTTTTATATTTTTTTCACGACAAACATCTTCTGTCAAATCAATTGGGAATCCAAAAGTATCATAAAGATAAAATGCAATGTTACCAGGAAGTATATTATTGTGTATTTTTTTTATTTCACAATTCAATGTTTTTAAACCTTTATCAAGGGTTTCAGAAAATTGCATTTCTTCTGTTTTTAAAATTTCTTCTATTTTTTCTTTTTTTTCTTTTAAAATATCAGCGGTTTTTCCCATGACTTTAATTACACTAGAAACTAATTTATAAAAAAAATTTTTTTTCATTCCAATTTTATGACCATGTCTTAATGCTCTTCTGATAATCCTTCTTAATACATAACCTCGATGTTCATTTGAAGGGATAATATGATCTGCAATAATATATGAACAAGCTCTAATATGATCTGCTATAACTTGTAAAGAAACATTATTTGAATTATTTACAGAACTTAATGTGTATATAGTTTTTATTAATTCTTGAAATATATCAATATTATAATTAGAGTAAACATTTTGTAAAACAGCAGATATTCTTTCTAATCCCATTCCTGTATCTATAGATTTATTTTTTAAAGAAATAATTTTTGTCTTTGAAACACGATTAAATTCTATAAAAACAATATTCCAGATTTCAACAAAACGACCATTTTTATTTTCTAAAAATTCTAATGGATTATCTATAATTTTATTTTCATAATCATAAAATATTTCAGTACATGGTCCGCATGGACCGTTGTCACCCATTTGCCAAAAATTTTCAGAATCATATTGTATATTGTTTTTATCACCGATGTTGATAATACGTTCAGAAGGTATTTTTATGATATTTTTCCATATTTTATATGTTTCACTATCATCTTTGTATACTGAGACCCATAATTTTTTTTTCGGTATATTAAACCATTTTTTTGATGTTAATAATTCCCAAGCATACTCAATTGCTTTTTGTTTAAAATAGTCTCCAAAACTAAAATTACCAAGCATTTCAAAAAATGTATGATGTTTTGAAGTGTATCCTACATTGTCTAAATCGTTATGTTTGCCTCCAGTTCTTAAACATCTTTGAACAGTAGCTATACGTGAGTATTTGCTTTTTTTTTCACCTAAAAAAATTTCTTTGAATTGATTCATACCTGCATTAGTAAACAATAATGTAGAATCATTATGTGGTACTAAAGAACTACTTGGAATAATTATGTGTTTTTTTTCTATAAAAAAATTTAAAAAGTCTTGACGTATTTGATTTGTTGTTTTATTCATTATTTTTCTTATTAATATAAAAATAAATATTAATTATATAAAGTACTCTAACAGTAGAATTCCTTGCTTTTTTTATTGTTAAAATAATTATAAAAACATGTTAATAAAAAATATTCTAAAAAATGTATAATAAAATTTATATTGAATTTTTAAGCATCTTGAATTTTATTTAGTAAAATTATTTTTGATATTTTTTTTGCTGTATCAAAAATTTTTAATGCGTTATAAGATTTTTCTATATATACGAGAGCTTTTCGTGCAGCTGGTGTTTCTGAGTATTTTTGAATTATTTCTTCTCCTCTATTTACAACTGCTATATATTCTTTATGAAGAAAATAAAATTTTAAGATTGAAAAATCATGTTCGGCTAAACGATTTTTTAGATAGATTAAGTTTTTTTTAGCATTTACAACATATAGGCTTTGAGGATATTGATAAATAAAATACCTTAATTGAAAGAATGCATGTATTGCATAATTAAGATCATTTTTATAGTAATTTATAGGAAAAATATTAAAAAATACATCTTTATCTAAAGAGATGTTAATTAAACATTGCATATATATAACATAATCTAAATGAGGGTGGTTGGGATAAAAATGTATAAATTCTTGTATATTTTTTTGAGCCATATTAAAATTTGAATTTTTATAGTAAGCATAAATTAAATGCATCTTAATTTCATCATCATGAAAATTAATGATATTATTTTTTTTTATTTTTTCTAATATCAATATAGCATTATCAAAATGTTCTTCTCTTAATTCTTTCTTAGATTTTTCATAGAGAGTATACGTTTCTATAAAATAATTATTACTTAAAGATTTTGAGTGAACTGTAAAGTTAAAGAATAAAACCATAAAAATAAATATAATACTGTTATTTTTTTTCATTATCATATATTCAATTTAAATTAATAAAACTTTTTATTAAAAATATTCATGTTTCCAATTATATAGAATATCATATTCTAAAAATAGAATATCATATTCTAAAAATAGAATATCATATTCTGAAATATTAAAGATTCAGTGTGAAATTTATAAGAACATTTATTTTATAATAAGGATGATTATATTGAAAATAGTAGAATTAAATGCTATTGCATCATGTTTTTCATTATTAGGACAGAGATTAGATCTAGTTTTGTCTAAATATTTTAAAAAATATTCTCGTTCTTACTTGAAAAATTTAATTATTATGAACCGGGTACTTGTTAATAAAAGAATTGTAAATCAACCCGATAAAAAAATTTTAGGAGGAGAGATTCTTACCATATATCCTTTGACTAAAGATGTATTATTGAATATTCCCGAAAATATTTTTTTAAATATTATTTATGAAGACGATGCTATATTAGTAATTAATAAACCTGCTGGTTTAGTTGTGCATCCGGGATCTGGAAATACAAAAGGAACAATTTTAAATTCTTTATTGTATCATTATAAAAATATTGAAAATTTGCCTCGTGCAGGGATAGTTCATCGTTTAGATAAAGATACTAGTGGATTAATGGTAATTGCAAAAACTATTTTTTCTTATAATTATTTATTAGAGTTATTGAAAAAAAGAAAAATTATCCGAGAATATGAAGCAGTTGTTAAGGGGGTAATGATTTCAGGTGGCACTATACAAGAGCCTATAATGCGGAATCATACTAAAAGGATGTGTATGATGGTTCATCATTTAGGAAAACAATCAGTAACACATTATAGAATAATCAATCGTTTTAAATTGCATACACATATAGCAATAAAATTAGAAACAGGACGTACTCATCAAATTCGCGTTCATATGTTATATATTAAATATCCATTAGTTGGAGATCCTTATTATGGTGGTTCTAATATTCAACTAGATTATATAAAAGATAAAAATACTAATAAAACATACAAATTTTTTCGTCAAGCATTACATGCTAAGTATCTTTCTTTTCATCATCCTATTACTAAAAACTTAATATCTTGGACAATCCCCCTTCCTCAAGACATGCAAGAACTTATTTTACGAATATCAAATATTTAACAATTTTTTTTTATTTATTGTATTTATTTTCAATAAAACATATTATTTAATTTGTAAAAACATTAAGAGTCGATAGTATCATGCTTGAAAAAAAAATAAATACAGAATATTCGTTTTTATCTACTCCAAATACTGCAGATAAAAATATCAGAAAACCTTTGCGTGAATTGATTAAAAAATCTTTAAAATACTATTTATTACATGTAAATGATAAATATGTAAATAATTTATATGAATTGGCATTAGCTGAATTAGAGCAGCCGCTTTTAGATATAATAATGCAGCATACTAGAGGAAATCAAACACGTGCTGCTTTGATGATGGGAATAAATCGTAGTACATTACGGAAAAAATTAAAAAAATATAATATGAATTAATTATTTTAAAGATTTTTTTAGATTTTTTTAGTTGCACTTTCTGTTTTGATAACAATTCAAGAGAGTGCAAAAGTATATTTCTAATTCTTATCAGAATTTTTTTATTATATGCAATATATAAATCATTTATATTTTTTGACATTATTTTTTAATTCTGAAAATAATTTTATTTATTCATGTTATGATTTATGATTTTTCAAATTGATAAGTCTATTAGATATTGTCTTTAGTGCCCAATAATAACCATCTAGACCTAGTCCACAAATCACGCCTTGAGAAATATCAGACAACCATGAATGAGAACGAAAGTTTTCTCTAGAATAAATATTTGAAATATGAACTTCAATAAAAGGAATATTAACTGCGATTAATGCGTCTCTGATAGCTATACTAGTATGTGTAAATGCTGCTGGATTAATTATTATATAATCAATTTTTTTTCTAGAAGAATGAATTTTATCAATTAATATATGTTCTGCATTAGATTGTATGTGATGTAAACAAAGATTGAGTTTTTTTGCTTTGCATTCTAAACTGTTTAACAAATCAGATAAAGTTATGTTTCCATAAATTACAGTTTCTCTTGTTCCTAGAAGATTTAAATTAGGTCCATTTATTAATAATATATTTTTAATATGTTTCATGTTAATCTCTTTTAAATCATTATATAGTAAGTATACTAAAATATAATTTTAAAAAAATATTTTTTATTTTTTTTATCTTTTATAATCAATATTTATAATATTATCATAAATTAAGTGAGTTTAAATGATATTTGAATTAGTTGCTGAATCTTTATTAACTGCAAATAAAATAAACCATCAAGATATTTTTGTTTCTTTAGAAGAACTTTGTACCCGTAAGTTAGATTATGGGGATCTTTATTTTCAATCTCATATTCATGAATCTTGGTCGTTAGAAAATGGAATCATAAAAGAGGGAAATTATCATTCTGACGAAGGTATTGGAGTGAGAGCTATTCAAGGAGAAAGTACAGGATTTGCATACGCAGATCAAATATCAATAAATTCTTTGAGAACAAGTACTAAAAAAGCAAGTAGTATTATTTTTATGGAAGGTTTAGGAAAAATAAAAACCTTATCAAAAAAAGAAACAAAACCTTTTTACAGTACTAATAATCCTTTACAAATATTTTCTTCTAGAGACAAAATTGATCTTCTTTATAGAGCAAATCATATAGCACGTAGTCTTGATCATCGTGTTATAGAAGTAAATGCAACTTTGACAGGATCTTATGAACAAGTTTTAATTGCTTCTACTGAGGGAAATTTAGTAGCAGATATAAGACCGTCAGTGCAATTTTCAATTAGTGTTTTAGTTGAAGATCATGGAAAAAGAGAGCGTGGTCGCAGTGGTGGAGGCAGTCGTACCGATTATAACTTTTTTTTAAATAAAGATGATTCTGCAAGAGAAATTAGGATTGATTATTGGTCTAGAGAAGCAGTGCGTATAGCTTTATTAAATTTATCTTCAAAAGAAGCTCCTTCAGGAACATTTCCAGTGATATTAGGTTCTGGATGGCCAGGTGTTTTATTACATGAAGCAGTAGGTCATGGTTTAGAAGGTGATTTTAATAGAAAGGGAACTTCAATTTTTACTAATATGATTGGCAAAAAAGTTGCATCAGAATTATGTACTATTATTGATGATGGCACAATTAAAGATCAACGTGGATCATTAAGTATCGATGATGAAGGTACTCCTGGACAATATAATATTTTAATTAAAAATGGAATACTAAAAAAATACATGCAAGATAAACTTAATGCACGTTTAATGGGCATGAAGTCTACTGGAAATGGACGTCGTGAATCTTATTCATGTTTACCCATGCCTCGTATGACTAATACTTATATGTTATCTGGAAAATCTAAAATAGATGATATAATTAAAAGCGTTGATTATGGAATCTATGCTGTAAACTTTTCTGGAGGTCAAGTTGATATTACTTCTGGAAAATTTGTATTTTCTACTTCAGAAGCCTATTTGATTAAGCAAGGAAAAATTCTTACACCTATTAAAAACACGACTTTAATAGGATCAGGTTTAGAAGTTATGCAACAAATATCAATGGTTGGTAATGATTTAAAGATGGATCAAGGAATGGGTATATGTGGAAAAAATGGTCAAAATATTCCAGTTGGAATAGGTCAGCCATCTATGAAATTAGAAAATTTAACTATAGGTGGAACCGTGTAATTTTTGAAAAAATATTGATTATACTTAATATTTTATAAAAAATAATGCAGTCAAGAGTATTTTGTCATGACTGCATATTAAAATTAATTCAGTCGTTCTTTAATACGAGCAGCTTTACCAGTTCGACTTCTTAAATAATATAATTTAGCTTTTCTAACTAAACCTTTTCTTTTTATAATGATTTCATCAATACTGTGAGAATGTGTTTGAAAAACTCTTTCAATACCTTCTCCATTAGATATTTTTCGAACAGTAAAAGATGAATTTAAATGACGATTTTTTATTGCTATTACTATTCCTTCAAAAGATTGTAGACGTTTTTTAGAACCTTCAATAACCCAAACTTTAACTTCTAAAGTGTCTCCTGGTCTAAAAATAGGTATATTTTTTTTTATTTGTTCTTTTTCAATTTTATGAATTATATTGAGCATGATTTCCTCTTTAATTCAGATAACTAAAGAAATTAATAATCATTCTTTTCTCTAAATGTTTTCTTAAATTCATCTAGCAGAATTTCTTCTTCCTTTGTGAGTATTTTTTTTTTTATAAGATCAGGACGTCTAAGCCATGTTGTTCCAAGTGACTGTTTTAAACGCCAAATCCGAATTTGATTATGGTTTCCAGACAATAATACTTTAGGTACTGACATGTTTTGTATTATCTTAGGTCGAGTATAACTAGGATAATCTAATAAATTATTCGAAAAAGAATCTTCTTCTATTGATTTTTTTGTTTTAATGACACCTGGAATTAATCGAGAAATAGAGTCAATCATAACCATAGCAGCTATTTCTCCTCCACTAAGTATATAGCTACCGATAGACCATTCTTCATTAACTTGATTATCAATAATCCGTTGGTCTATACCTTCATATCGACCACATATGAAAATAATTCTTTTTTTTTCGATGAATTCTTTTATATTACTTTGTTTTAATTCTTTTCCTTGAGGAGATAAATAAATAACAGTTGCATTTTTTAATCTCGATTTAGCCTCTTGAATAGCTAGATATAATGGTTCGACACTCATTAACATTCCAGGTCCTCCTCCATAAGGACGATCGTCTACAGATTGATATTTATTTTTACTAAAATTTCTTGGATTAAAAAAATCAATATTAATAATTTTTTTTTTAATTGCTTGTCCGATGATGCCAAAATCAATAATTGCACGGAACATTTCTGGGAAAATAGTAATAATATTAAACCATATTATGGTATCATTATGTTTTTTATTCATTTAGAGTATATGATTTAGTTCCATTGCACTAATATACATTTTTTTTTAGTATCTACATTTTTTATTATTATATTTTCAATAAATGGAATTAATATATTTTTTTTAAATATATTTAGTTTATTTTTTACTACAAGAACGTCATTATTTTTTGTCCTTATTAAATTAATTACGATGCCTAAATAACACTGTTCTGTATTAAATACTTGATATCTAATAATATCATTCCAGTAGTAATGATTTTTTTTTAACATAGGTAGTGTATGACTGCTAATGACTATTTCTGAATTAGTAAATTTTCCAATTATTGATCGATCAGAAATGCCTTGTATACGAACAATAAAATGATTTTTATGTTTTTTCCAATTTTTAATACAAATTCTTGTCCATTTTTTTTCTTTACAAAAAAACCATGGAAAATAATTAAATATTTTTTCTCGCTCTTCTGTAAAAGAAAAAATATTTATCCAACCTAATATTCCATAAGACTTCCCAACTCTTCCTATTGTTAGTGGTTTATTTGGTGCATTGATACTAATATTTATAACATTACCTCTTTGTATTTAGTAGTTTAATGAGTTTTTTAGTTCGTTCTGACATTTGAGCACCTTGATTGGTCCAATGTGCAATACGTTCTAAATCTAATTTTAATATTTCAGACTTTCCCTTAGCAATAGGATTAAAATATCCTAAACGTTCAATAAAACGTCCATTTCTAGAAAAACGACTGTCGGCTACTACCATTTTATAAAAAGGACGTTTTTTTGTTCCATATCTAGCTAAACGAATTTTTACCATATTTTTTCTTCTTAACAGTTATTAAATTAATAGGATTATTGTAAATAAACTAAAAAATCAAAAACTTAGTAAATCTATGTCTTTTTAATATAATTTTTGAGAAAGCATGTTTTTTATTCCCCGCATTACTTTTGTTATTCCATCAGTTTTAATTTTTTTCATAATTCTTCGTATATCATCAAAATTTTTTAATAATTTATTTACATCTTGTATTTGTGTTCCAGAACCTAAAGCTATTCTACGCTTTCTTGATCCCTTTATGATTATTGGTTTTATTCTTTCGTTATGTGTCATAGAACATATCATTGCTTCTGCTTTTTTTAAAGTATTTTCATCTGTATTTAATAATGACATATTATTAGATAATTGATGATTGATAGAAAATTTTTCTCGAAAATAATTCAAACCTCCTATTTTTTTCATTTGTTTGATTTGCGTTAAGAAATCATTTAAATTAAAATCATGACCTTTTTTTAATTTTTTTGTTAATTTTTGAATCTGTGATTGATCTACTTTTTCTTCAATGTCTTCAATAAGAGACGTAATATCATTCATTCCTAGAATTCTATCAACTATTCTTTCTGGATAAAATGCTTCTAATGATGTTATTTTTTCTCCTGTTCCTATGAATTTAATAGTTTTTCCAGTGATATATCGCATAGATAAGGCAATTCCACTTCTAGAATCACCATCTGTTTTAGTTAATATTATACCAGATATCAATAAATCATTATTAAATATTTTCGCCATGTTTATCGCATCTTGTCCCATCATTGAATCTACTACCAATAATGTTTCAATGGGTTTTGATACATTTTGTATTTGTTGAATTTCATCCATCATTTTTTTATCAATATGCAAACGTCCTGCTGTGTCAATTAATAAAATGTCATATAATTTCAATTGGGCATATTTTATTGCTTGTGTAGTTATTTCTATTGGTGTTTGATTTTCACTGGATGAAAAAAAATCTACTTTGATTTGCTGAGATAATATTTGAAGTTGTTTAATAGCAGCTGCACGATAAATATCAGTAGATGCAATTAATATTTTTTTCTTGTATTTATCTTTAATCCATTTTCCTAGTTTTGCTAAACTAGTAGTTTTTCCTGATCCTTGCAACCCAACTATTAGTATTACTGCTGGTGGTTCAACAGATAAATTTAAAGCATTATTTTTTTTCCCCATAGTCAATATTAATTCATGTTTAACTATTTTAATAAATTCTTGTCCAGGAGTTAAACTATGATTGATTTTATGGCCAATTGATTTTGTTTTAACATTTTCTATAAACTTTTTTATTACAGATAGTGTTACATCTGCTTCTAATAATGCTTTTCGGACTTCTCTTATAGTATCTTTAATGTTTTCTTCTGTAAGTCTTCCTTTATTTATAATTTTTTTTAAACTATTTGAAAGACGCTGAGTTAAATTTTTGAACATTCTTTAATTACTCATATTAAATTTCTTGGTATCTTATTTAAGATAATACTTATGTTTAAAGTATAATATTTATTAATTAAAAATTAATAATTTTTTTATTTTTAAAAAAAATAAAAAAATTCAAAAATGATTTTTAACTTTTTTATCTAATAAATAAATTTTTTTATTTAAGAAAAATATATCTTTAGAAAATCTTTACGGTACTATTGGAACTATATTTTCGCTAGGATAACAGCCTAAAATTTTTATAAATTTAGTGATCTTTTTAATTTTTTTAAGAGCATCTTGCATTAGAACTGATGACAAATTAACTTGAATATCAATATAAAACATTTCTTCCCATGGATTTTTATCAACTGTTTGTGAAGTTAATTTTTTCATAATTAATTTCTTTTCTTGTAATATTAATAGTACTTTAGTAAGAGCTCCTGATTCTTGTCCTGTGCTAAATATCAATGTTGTTTTAGTAGGTATTTTTTGAGAAATTTTTACAGGATTTCGATTTAATAAAATAAATCTTGTAATATTTTTTTCTTTGTTTGCTAAATTTTTAGTTAAGACTGTCAATCCATAAATTTTACTTCCTATTTCACTTCCTAGTACTGCATTAGTTATTTCATTGTATTTAGTAATTTTTTTCATTGCATCTGCTGTACTTTTAGTATATTTAATCTTCCATTTTGGAAATTGTTTAATAAAATTACTACATTGTTGAAATGGTTGAGGATGACTATATACTGTTTTAATTTTATGTAATTCAATTTTTTTAAGAGTAAGCAAACAATGGTTTATAGAAATATTAATTTCTCCAACAATGAATAGGTTTGTATTTTTTAAAAGATTAAAAACGTCATTAATAGAACCAGAGCAAGTATTTTCAATTGGTAAAACGGCATAATCTGATTCATTATTTTCGACTGATAAAATCACTTCTTCGAATGTTGAACATTCATTTGTAATACATTTTTGAAAATTTCGCTCTGCGTATTCACAAGCGGCAATATGAGAGTACGAACCTTTAGGACCAAGAAAAGAAAAATTGGTAGGGGTTAATTTATGATTGTCACAAAATTTTTGTAATAACTCGTTTTGAGTTGATACAGATTCTTCAATTATTAACTGAAATAATCGAGTGATATATTCAGTTGTGAGATGGTTTTCTTTTCCTAAACAAGTTAATTGTTGCAACATTTTTGTTTCACGTTCTAGATCTCGTATTGCTTGATTGTTTTCTATTTTAGACTGAGCTATTTTCAATACCAATTTTTTTCTTTCTGCTAGTAATTTTACTATTTTTGTATCGATATCATTAATTTTATTACGAAAAATGAGCAAATAATTTTGAGCAGGCATAATTTATTACCTATGAAAGATATAATATTTCTAAACATAAAATAGAATGTTTTTAAAAATTTTGTATAAAATAAATATAGACAATTATATATATTCTTATCAATATAATTGATATAATTAATTTTATTATATATTGGATATATAAGAATATTATATAATATATTTTTAGTGAAATATATTTACTATATCTTATTAGTTCTAATCATAGTATTATTTTCTATATAAATAATTATTTTAAATCGGATTTTATATGAAAACTTTTTCAGTTAAATCAAGTAACATTAAAAGAAATTGGTATTATGTAGATGCAACTAATAAAATATTAGGTAGATTAGCAAGTGTATTATCGTTTCGTCTTAGAGGTAAACATAAAGTTGAATATACTCCTCATCTTGATACTGGAGATTATATTATTGTTATAAATGCTTCGAAAATATTAGTTACAGGGAATAAAAAAATTGGTAAAATTTACTACCATCATACTGGTTATGTCGGTGGTATAAAACACTCTAGATTTGAAGAAATGATTGCGCGTTATCCAGAAAGAGTAATAGAAATTGCAGTAAAAGGTATGCTACCAAAAGGTCCTTTAGGACGCTCTATGTTTAAAAAATTAAAAGTTTTTTCTAATGAACATCATGAACATATGGCACAACGTCCTCAATTATTAAACATTTGATAGAAAGGTATATAAAATAAATGATTCAAACTCAAAACTATGGTACTGGTCGTCGTAAAAGCTCTTCTGCTAGAGTGTTTCTTAGATCTGGAAATGGAAAGATTATTGTAAATAAACGTTCTTTAAATGAGTACTTTGGTCGTGAAACTTCTTGCATGATTGTTCGTCAGCCATTAGAATTAGTGGACATGATAGATAAATTTGACATTTATATTACAGTAAAAGGTGGAGGTATATCTGGTCAAGCAGGAGCTATTCGTCAAGGTATCACTCGTGCTTTAATCAAATACAATCAATCATTTCGTGTTGAATTAAGAAAATCTGGATTTGTGACACGTGATTCACGTCAAGTTGAACGTAAAAAAGTTGGTTTTCGAAAAGCTAGAAAGCGTCCGCAATTTTCTAAACGTTAAATCTAAACAAAATACAATTAGTTTTATTTTGAAAGAACTTGGTTTTTTAACGAACCGAGTTCTTTTTTACTTTTCTAAATATTGACTTATATCAAAACATAATTTTTTTATACCAGTTTTGTTTATTGAAGAAATAAAATAATATTTTTCGTTTAATTTAAATTGACTTTGAATTTCATTAATTATTTTATTTAATTTTTCTTTGCTTAATAAATCTATTTTATTAAAAATTAACCATCTTGGTTTATTATATAATTTCAAATTATATTTTTTTAATTCATTTAACACAATACTTATATTATGCACTGGATGAAAATTATTTTGAGGAACTAAATCAACAATGTGAAGTAATAATTTACATCTTTCTAAATGTTTTAGGAAACGAATTCCTAATCCAGAACCATCAGCTGCTCCTTTAATTATACCTGGAATATCTGCTATAATAAATTTTTTATTATTTTCAATAGTTACACTTCCTAAAATGGGATTTAATGTCGTAAATGGATAATTTGCAATTTTTGTTTTAGCTCCAGATATACTTGTAACTAAAGTAGATTTGCCAACATTAGGCATTCCTAGCGTTCCAACATCAGCAATTAAAATCAATTCTAATTGAATATCTCTTTTTTCTCCTATTGTACCTAATGTACTTTTTCTAGGGCTTCTATTTGTTGAGGATTTAAATCTAGTATTACCTAATCCATGCCAACCTCCTTTAGCAATTAATATCTTTTGTTTATGTCGAATTAGATCTCCTATTGTTTCGCGTGTTTGATAGTTTATTACTTTTGTTCCTATAGGAACGTGTATTTTTATATCATTTCCCTTTTTACCAGAACATTTTCTACTTGATCCATTTTTTCCATTTTGAGCTTGAAATTTTTTTTTAAATCTCAGATCTATAAGAGTATTTAAATTATTATTAGCTTCCAACCAAACATCCCCACCATCCCCACCATCCCCACCATCTGGACCTCCTTTAGGAACATATTTTTCTCTTCTAAAATTAACACATCCGTCTCCACCATTTCCAGCAATAACTTGTATTATAGTCTCATCAATAAATTTCATTTTTTATCCACATATATAATATTTTTTATGCTTGTAAGTTTTTACATATTTTAAAATTTTATTTATCAGATTAATGATTTTTTAATAAATCGTATATTTTATATAAAAAAATGGAACCCCTCAATAAGGGGTTTGTGATATAAATAATTTATAATTTAATTGATAATACTTATGTATGTTTTTTTCTTTAATCCTTTTTTTTTAAACTCTACTTTTCCCTTTACAGTAGCAAAAATTGTATGATCTTTTCCACAAAGCACATTTTTACCGGGGTGAAATTTTGTTCCACGTTGTTTTACAATTATACTGCCTGCCGAAATTAATTGACCACCAAAACATTTAACACCTAGTCTTTGAGCATTGGAATCTCGTCCATTTCTAGTAGAACCGCCAGCTTTTTTATGTGCCATTTATTTAACTTTCCTTTACAATTTTGTTGATATCTATGATTTTTACATCAGTAAAGTACTGACGATGACCTTGCTGTTTTTTGTAATGTTTACGGCGATTGAATTTAATAATTTTAATTTTTTTAAGGCGACCATGATTTTGAATATGAGCCTTTATTATACCACCTGTTATAAAAGGAGTACCGATTTTTGTAGAATCTTTATTACAAATCATTAAAACTTTATCAAATTCTACAGTTGTACCAAGTGGATTATTTAATTTTTCTAATCTAACAACTTGATTTTTAATTGCTCGATATTGTTTTCCACCGCTTATAAAAACTGCATACATAAAACGCTCCAGTTATTTAATATGTATATTTTTTAGTTGTGTTATAAAAAATAATTAAATTTTTATCACAATATATTTCATGTAAAATTTTTTTTTAAATTATCGATGATTATAAAAAAATTAAATTATATCTATATAATTTTAATATCAGCTCCTAATTTATTTAGTTTCTTAGGAAATGACTCATATCCTCTTATAAGATGGTAGGTATGATTGACTATTGTAAGACCTACAGCAATACATCCTGCTAATATTAGTGTCGCTGATGCTCTTAAATCACTACAAAAAACATTATTAGATATTAATTGGGGTATTCCACAACATATAATAGTATTATTTTTAATTTTTATTTTAGCACCCATATTAATTAGTTCAGATGTGTAGATAAAACGATTTTCAAATACAGTTTCAGTTATAGTGCCTACACCTTCAGAAATTGCATTTAATAAAGCAAACTGAGTTTGCATATCTGTCGGAAATCCTGGATAGGGAGAAGTGCAAATATTTAAAGATTTCGGTCTTTTTCTTCTCATATCTAATTTAATCCAATCTTTTCCTGTTTTAATTTTTGCACCAGCTTCAGTTAATTTCATTAATACACTGGTTAAGTGTTTGGGTTCAGTTCTATGGCAAACAATACGACCTTGAGAAGCTGCTGCAGCCACTAAAAATGTTCCTGTTTCAATTCTATCTGGAATTATTCGATGTGTACCACCAGTTAATTTTAGCACACCTTTTATACATATTTTATTACTTCCTGCACCAATAATATTAGCTCCTAGAGTATTTAAAAATTTTGCAATATCAACAATCTCTGGTTCACGAGCAGCATTATCAATGATTGTAGAACCTTCAGCTAAAGTGGCGGCACTCATAATTGTAATAGTAGCACCGACACTAATTTTTTCCATTAAAATATATTTCCCCTGTAGACGACCCTTAATATAAGCATTAATACAATCATCTTTTAAATTGATTGTTGCACCTAGTTGTACTAAACCATTTAAATGTAAATCTACAGGTCTGCTCCCGATTGGGCATCCTCCAGGTAAAAATATTTTAGCTTTACCAAAACGCGCTAAAAGAGGACCTAATATCCAGATAGAGGCTCTAATTTTTTTAATGAGATAATATGGAGCGTAAAAAATGTTTATTGAGCTTGCATCAATATATAATGTCTTTTTATGTTTTATTTTTACTCCTAAATACATAAGTAATTTAAGTGCTATGTTAATGTCAGTTAAATTCGGAACATTGCTAATTTTAATTTTTTCTTCTGTTAATATAGTCATAAATAAAATTGGTAATGCTGCATTTTTAGAGCCTGAAATAGTAACATTACCGTTTAAATTTTTATTTCCTTCTACATGTAATATATTCATGCATTAATAAATCTCTATGTATTAATATAATTTTTTATTTTAATAGATGATTAGAATTATTTTTCTTGTTATTTTTTTCCCATTCCTCAGGTGTATAAGACATGATAGATACAGCATGAATGTATTTTTCTGTGATCATATTTATTAAAGGTCTATAAACTATTTGTTGTCTTTGTACTTGCGTAGCACTTTTAAAAATATCTCCAATAGCAATTATATTAATATGATTGCTATCTCCTGTAATGTAGGCTTTTTTCAGTTGTAATGTTTTCACAAGTAACAATTTTATGTCTTGGTTATCCATTTTTAGTGTGCTTTTAAATTGAATATGTGATGTGGCATTAAAATTTTTAAAATAAGAATTAATATTATTTTATTAATTAAAAATGTTAGTAAGATAGTTAATTGAGAATATACGAATACATAACTAAATTTTTAAAATTTTGATAAATTTTATTTTTTACTTTAAAATGGATGAGTATATTTCAATATGAAAATATATATTTTTTATAGAAAAACATCAAATTAAATCAAAAAGTGTTAAATAATTTCTTGAATAAATTTCATGTTTTTATTTTTTTACATATTTTAAACATGTTTTTATAAACTATAAAATTCAATTAGATTTTATCAAGATAAAATACTGTTTTACTCATCTTTAACTTAATATTTTATAAGACATGTTAGATAAAAATCTTAATAGTGAAAAAATTATATAAAAGATAGATGTTATTTAATACAACAATATAATTTAACATTTTTTTAAACTTTTAAAAATATCTTTTATTTTTTTTAAAGTTGTTTTTAAAATATTAAATAAGAAAATAAGTGGAGTGTTCATATGATTAATTTAATTCCAATGACTGTACGAGGGGTAGAAAAACTTCGTCAAGAACTGAAAAAATTAAAAAGTATAAATCGTCCTCGTATTATTAGAGCAATAGCAGAAGCCAGAGAACATGGTGATTTAAAAGAAAATGCTGAGTATCATTCTGCTCGTGAAGAACAAAGTTTTTGCGAAGGACGTATTAAAGACATTGAATCAAAGTTATCTAATGCTCAAATTATAGATATAACAAAAATAACGAATAATGGCAGAGTAATTTTTGGTGCTACTATTACTATTTTAAATATAAACAATAATAAAAAATATACTTATCAAATTGTAGGTGATGACGAATCTGATTTTAAAAAAAAATTGATTTCGATTAATTCTCCAATAGCAAGAGGTCTTATTGCAAAAAAAATTAATGATATTGTAGTAATATGCACACCAGGTGGTGATGTTGAATATAAGATTTTAAAAATAAATTATATATAGTTTTCAAAATTATTTAGTATTAGTAAAATATTTGTAAAATTTTTATTGATCCATTACATGTAAAATAGTGAAAATATGATTTCTAAAAAAAAATCAAGTAGTTCTAATCGTTGGTTATTAGAACATTTTAATGATCAATATGTCAAGCAAGCGAAAAAAAATAATATACGTTCGAGAGCTTGGTTTAAATTAGAACAGTTAGATGCAAGTAATAAGTTATTTAAAATTGGTATGAATGTTGTTGATTTAGGTGCTGCGCCTGGAAGTTGGTCACAATATGCTATTGATAGAATAGGAAAAAAAGGACGTATTATAGCTTGTGATATATTACCTATTAAACCAATATCAGGTGTTAATATATTTCAAGGAGATCTTCGTAATAAAAAAATATTCAGTTCCATGCTAAGTTCTTTAAGTGATACTGCAATTCATTTAGTAATGTCAGATATGGCTCCTAATATAACAGGAAATTTTTCTATTGATATGCCACGCATTATTGAATTATCTAAATTAGCATTAAAAATATCAAATCATGTTTTATCAAAAAATGGTATTTTTTTGTTAAAATCATTTCAGGGAGAAGGTTTTAATGAATTATATAAAAAAATTAATATATTATTTACAAAAATTAAAATTTGCAAACCTAAAACTTCTCGAACAAGATCTCGAGAGATATTCATTCTAGCAACCAGATAAAAATTATAATAGTCTGTGTTATTTTTAAAATATAGATTCAATGAGAGGTTGTTCCTTTGAGTGACATGGTTAAAAACCTGATCTTCTGGTTAGTTATTACAGTTGTATTAATGTCTGTTTTTCAAAATTTCAATAATAACAATATAAATAATCATAGAGTTGATTATTCAACTTTTTTATCAGAAGTCAATCAAGATCAGGTCCGTGAAGCATATATTAACGGACGTATGATTAGTGTTACTAAAAAAGATAGTAGCAAATACACTACCTATATCCCTATTAATGATCCTAAACTTTTAGATAATCTTTTAACAAAAAGAGTGAAAATTATTGGAGCAACACCTGAAGAACCGAGTCTTTTTATTTCAATTCTTATATCTTGGTTTCCAATGCTATTACTTATTGGTGTTTGGATTTTTTTTATGCGTCAAATGCAAATGGGTGGTGGAAAAGGTGCAATGTCATTTGGAAAAAGTAAAGCACGCATGCTATCAGAAGATCAAATTAAAACTACTTTTGCAGATGTTGCAGGATGTGATGAAGCAAAAGAAGAAGTTAGCGAATTAGTAGAATATCTTAAAGAACCTAGTCGGTTTCAAAAATTAGGAGGAAAAATTCCAAAGGGTATATTAATGGTTGGACCACCTGGTACTGGTAAAACGTTACTTGCTAAAGCAATAGCTGGAGAAGCTAAAGTTCCTTTTTTTACTATTTCTGGTTCTGATTTTGTTGAAATGTTTGTTGGAGTAGGTGCTTCAAGAGTGAGAGACATGTTTGAACATTCAAGAAAATCTGCACCATGCATAATTTTTATTGATGAAATTGATGCCGTAGGTCGTCAAAGAGGAGCTGGATTGGGTGGAGGACATGATGAAAGAGAACAAACACTTAATCAAATGCTAGTAGAAATGGATGGTTTTGATGGAAATGAAGGTATTATTTTAATAGCTGCTACTAATAGACCTGATGTTTTAGATCCAGCTCTTTTACGTCCTGGTCGTTTTGATCGTCAAGTTATTGTAGCACTTCCAGATATTCGTGGAAGAGAAGAAATTTTAAAAGTACATATGAGAAAAGTTCCTTTATCTAAAGATGTAGATCCTATGATTATTGCACGTGGGACACCAGGTTTTTCAGGTGCTGATTTAGCTAATTTAGTTAATGAAGCAGCGCTTTTTGCAGCTAGACTTGATAATCGTGTAGTCTCTATGTTGGAATTTGAAAGAGCAAAAGATAAAATGATGATGGGTTCTGAACGAAGATCGATGGTTATGAGTGATTTTCAAAAAGAATCTACGGCATATCATGAAGCTGGTCATGTTATTATTGGAAGATTAGTTCCTGATCATGATCCCGCACATAAAGTAACTATTATTCCTAGAGGACAAGCATTAGGCGTTACATTTTTTTTACCAGAATCAGATATTCTTAGTATCAGTCGTCAAAAGTTAGAAAGTCAAATATCTACTTTATATGGTGGTCGTCTAGCAGAAGAAATTATTTACGGTTCTAAAAATGTTTCTACTGGTGCCTGTAATGATATAAAAATAGCTACAAACTTAGCTCGAAATATGGTTACTCAATGGGGTTTTTCAGAAAAGTTAGGACCTTTATTGTATGCTGAAGAAGAAGGGGAAGTATTTTTAGGACGTTCAGTAGCTAAAGCAAAACACATGTCTGATGAAACAGCTAGAATTATTGATGAAGAAGTAAAATTATTAATTGAAATTAATTACAGCAGAGCTCGAAATATTTTAAATGAAAATATTGATATATTACATGCCATGAAAGAAGCCTTAATAAAATATGAGACTATTGATGCATTTCAAATTGATGATTTAATGAACAGAAAAGAAGTACGCAGACCAAAGGGATGGATCGAGACAGATATAAATAAATAATTTCTTTAATTTAGAAATATAAATATATTTTTATATATTCTTATATATTTTTACAGAAATTTTATTTTAAAAAAATATTAATTTTATAATGTTTAACATTCCTTCATTTAATGTATCTTAAAATAAGATGAAGTGATAAAATTATTACAACTTCATCTTGTTTTTTAATAAATAATTTATTGCGAAATATAATTATTTTCAAATAATAATAGGAATGAAATCATTATGACTATTTTGCAATATTTTAAAACAGATGGTATACGTGGAAAAGTAGGTATTGATCCAATTACGCCAAATTTTTTATTAAGATTAGGTTGTTCTATTGGAACAGTTTTAGGAAAGAGTAAAACAAAAAAAATTATTATTGGTAGAGATACACGTATTTCTGGATCTATGTTACAGTCTGTTTTAGAATTTGGTATTTTATCTACAGGAGCATCTACTTTATTAGCTAATTGCATCCCTACTTCAGCGATTGCATATTTTACTAAATCTTTAAATGCTTCTGCAGGAATTATTATTTCAGCTTCTCATAATCTTTTTTATGATAATGGTATAAAAATTTTTTATAAAAATGGAGTCAAATTAACTAAAAAAATAGAACTTTGTATTGAGAAGAAAATCAAACATACTTTTTTTTATCCTGATTATACAAATTTTGGTTGTTCTAACAATATCATAGATCCTAAAAATCAATATATTGACTTTTGTAAAAATACCTTTCCTAAAGATTTAAGTTTGTCAAAATTCACTATTATTTTAGATTGTGCTAATGGTGCAACTTTTAATATAGCACCTAAAATTTTTCAGGATTTAGGTGCAAAAGTAATTACAGTTTCTATCGATCCTAATGGAGTTAATATAAATAAAAAATCAGGATCTACTAATATTGCAAAATTAAGAAAATTAGTTTTGTTAGAAAAAGCTGATATTGGTTTAGCATTTGATGGTGATGGAGATCGTGTAATTATGGTAGATCATTTAGGAAATAAAGTAGATGGTGATCAAATAATTTATATTATCGCACAAGAATACTTAAAAACAAATAAATTACAAGGTGGTGTTGTAGGTACTTTGATGACTAATATGGGTGTAATTTTAGGTTTAAAAAAACTTGGAATTCCTTTTTGTGCTACACAAATAGGAGACCGTAATGTATATGAAAAAATTAAAGAAAAAAAATGGATGTTAGGAGGTGAAAAATCAGGTCATATTATTTTGTTAGATAAACATTCTACTGGTGATGGAATTATTGCTAGTTTACAAGTTTTATTGAGCATGATTAATAATAATATGACTTTATATCATCTATCAAATCAAATAAAATTATTTCCTCAGATTTTACTGAATATTTTTTCAACGTGCGATAAAAATTTAGAACATAATCTAAAAATACAAAATATTCTCTCACGTTATAAAGATATTTTAGGTCAAAACAGTCGTGTATTAGTTCGTCAATCTGGAACTGAGCCGTGTATCAGAATTATGATTGAAGGTGAAAATTATTTAAAAGTTCGAAAATTAGCTCATTATATTAGAGAAACTATTCAATGACTTTAATTTATATATTCCATAAAAATAATAGTTATGATAAATTTTTAAATTAAATAGATAATTTATATGTAAAAGTTTATATATAAATTCTTTATCAGAAAAACAATTTTATAAAGATAGAGATTTCGTTGTAATTAAAAAACAAACGCATTATAAATAATAATATCATATAAAAAAAAAGGAAATCATCTTTTATGTATTTGTTTTTTTTAATTTTTTTTATTTTTATTTCTGTTTCTTTAATTTTTTTTATTCTACTCCAGCCGGGTAAAGGATTGAATAATACAGTTCATTTAAATACGAAAAATAACATTAAATTTTTTAGTGATATTGGAACAAATAACTTTATAACTAATATTATTAGAATTTTTTCTTTTTTATTTTTAGTAACTAGTATTATTTTATGTAATATTAACAATAGAAAAATGGATTCAGATTTTTTTTTACAAGATAACAATAAGAAAACTATAACAAAAAAACATTTTTTAAATGAAAAAATGTTAAATTCTGATATACCTAATTAATTTTTATATTTCTAGTATAAAAATATATGTGATTATAATAAATTTTTGCCGAGGTGGTGAAATTGGTAGACACGCTATCTTGAGGGGATAGTGCCGAATAGGCGTATGGGTTCAAATCCCATTCTCGGTATTAAGGTGTCATTAAATAGTATTTGTAAATAGTTTCTTATAAACTTTTAAATTGATAATACTCAAGTATTTAATACATAAAAAAAATTATTAATAATAATTTATTATAGGGTGATAGCACCTTAAACCCCGAATTTTCGGGGTTTTTTATTAGAATATGTATTCTAGATTTATAGCTTAATCGGTCTGTAAATATTAAGTAATAATTAATTATATAAACTCTTGATTAATAAAAATTAGTGTATTAATTATCTAATTTCATAATTAAATTTTTTTGTAATTAATACATGTAAAATGAGTTTTAATAACTCATTTTAAAAATTTTTATTTTGAGGTTCTCTAAGATGAACAAAGAAATCTTAGCTGTTGTTGAGGCTGTTTCTAATGAAAAATCTCTCCCACGTGAAAAAATTTTTGAAGCTTTAGAAATCGCATTAGCAACAGCAACTAAGAAAAAATATGAACAAGAAATTGATATCAGAGTTAGTATTAATAGAAAAACTGGTAGCTTTACTACTTTTCGACGTTGGATGGTAGTGGAAACAGTAATTCAGCCAACGAGAGAGATTACTTTAGAAGCAGCATGTTTTGAAGGTGAACAAGTTTATCTTAATGATTATATAGAAGAAGAAATTAAATCTGTTAATTTTGATAGAATAACAACTCAAACTGCAAAACAAGTAATTGTACAGAAAGTACGTGAAGCAGAACGAGCAATGTTAGTTGAACAATTTCGCAAATATATTGGTCAAATTATTACCGGTTTAGTAAAAAAAATTAATCGAGATAATATCATGTTAGATTTAGGTAATAATGCTGAAGCATTAATTTTACGTGAAGGCATGTTACCTAGAGAAAACTTTCGTCCTGGCGATCGTGTTCGTGGTATTTTGTATGGAGTATATCCAGAATCTCGTGGTGCTCAATTATTTATAAGCCGTTCGAAAACTGAAATGCTTATTGAATTATTTCGAATAGAAGTTCCTGAAATTGGAGAAGAAGTTATAGAGATAAAAGCAGCGGCACGTGATCCAGGTTCTCGTGCTAAAATTGCAGTTAAAACTAATGATAAGCGCATTGATCCCGTAGGAGCTTGTGTAGGTATGAGAGGAGCTCGTGTACAAGCAGTATCCAGCGAATTATGTGGAGAACGTATTGATATTATTTTATGGGATGACAATCCTACTCAATTTGTTATCAATGCTATGGCACCTGCTGATGTAGCTTCTATTGTTGTAGATGAGGATCATCATACTATGGATATAGCAGTAGATGCAAATAATTTAGCACAAGCTATTGGTCGAAACGGTCAAAATGTTCGTTTAGCTTCTCAAATGAGCGGTTGGGAGTTAAATGTTATGACTACAGAAGATTTGCATTCTAAACATCAAGAAGAAGCTCATGCCGCTTTTAATATTTTTAAAGAAAATTTAAATGTTAATGAAAAAATTATTAATATTTTAGTAAAAGAAGGTTTTTCTTCTCTTGAAGAATTAGCCTATATACCATTTAATGAGTTATTGGAAATCAATCATCTAACTGAAGATGAAATAAAATTAGTTCGTACAGGTGCACAAAGCCGATTGCTTTTAATGGAATCAAATAAAAGCAATAGTATAGTTAAAAAAAATAAAACAACAAAAGATTTATTGCAAATGAAGGGTATGAATACAGCACTAGCTTTTCAATTAGCTGAAAAGAATATATTCACTTTAGAAGAATTAGCTGATCAAGGAATAGACGATTTAATTGATATTAAAAATTTAAATTCTGAAGAAGCTGGTTTGTTGATTATGACTGCGCGTAATATTTGTTGGTTTGGTAGTAAAGTCTGATAATAGGAAAGAATAGGATGCCAGATATAAGTTTAAAAGTTTTATCTAATGAAATAAAAATATCAATTGATGTATTGATAAAAGAATTGTCTGATATTGGTATCACAAAAACTCAAGATAATTATATCAATACGATTGAAAAAAATCTTTTATTAAAACATTTAGAATCTAAAAAAAAATATTCTTTAGATACTTTAATTTTACAGAGAAAAACACGTAGTACGTTAAATGTTTCAACCATTGGAGGAAAAAATAAATCTGTACAGGTAGAAATTAGAAAAAAAAGAACTTATGTGAAAAATAATACATTTGAAACCGAATCTGTATTAAAAATAATAAAAACAATTACACCTGAAATAAAACAAACATTACCTCTAAAAAATAAAGAAAAACAAATTTTTAAAAGCACTACAACAAGCAATGATATAGAAAGAAAAAATATAAAAAATATTGAAAAATTAGAATCAAATAAAACTGATTTTAAATTTTTAAACCTAAAAAAAACAAATAAACTAAAAATTTTAAATAAAGATGACAAAAATAAGAAATTTAAAAAGAATATAGAATTTAATACTTTTGATTTAAATAATAAAAAAAGAATTAAAGAAATTACAGAAACTTGGTCTTCTCATAAAGAAGAAAAAAAAGATTATCATTTAACAACATTTTTACATGCGCGTCAGGCTGAAGATGATAATGACAGAGAAGTAGAAACAGATAAAAGAACCCATGGTCGAATTTTAAAAAATCATCGACAAAAGAAAAGTAATAAAAATTATTATAATGGAAAAAATTATAAAGAAGAAATTCGTATTTTTAATCGTAATAAAAATGGTAAACAAAAAAATAAACCTGTTTTATTGCAACAAGTTTTTCAAAAACCTGAATCTATTATTAATAGAGATGTTGTTATTAGTAACACTATTACTGTATCTGATTTAGCGAATAAAATGGCTATTAAAAGTTCTGAAGTTATTAAAAATATGATGAATATGGGAATTATAGGTACTATTAATCATGTTCTTGATCAAGATACAGCTCAGCTCATTGCAGAAGAGATGGGTCACAAAGTTATTATACATCGTGAAAATGAATTAGAAGAACTAATTATGAAAGATCGTGATACAGGAAATAACATTTCTATTATCAGAGCACCAGTAGTCACTATAATGGGGCATGTCGATCATGGTAAAACATCATTGCTGGATTATATTCGTGCAACAAAGACAGCATTTTATGAAGCCGGTGGAATCACACAAAATATAGGTGCTTACCATGTAAAAACTGATTTAGGTTCAATTACTTTTTTAGATACACCTGGACACTCAGCATTTACTGCCATGAGATCTCGTGGGGTTCAAGTCACTGATATTGTTGTTTTAGTTGTAGCAGCAGATGATGGAGTCATGCCACAAACAATTGAAGCTATTCAACATGCAAAAGAAGCTAATGTTCCAGTTATAGTTGCGATTAATAAAATTGATAAAATAGATTCTGATATTGATAAAGTAAAAAACGATCTTACAAAATATAATATTCTTTCAGAAGAATGGGGTGGTGAAAATATATTCGTGTCTGTTTCAGCAAAAACAGGAAACGGTATTAATAAATTATTGAACGTAATTTTACTACAAGCAGAAATATTAGAATTAAAAGCAGTATCTACTGGGATGGCAGAAGGTATTGTGATAGAGTCTTTTCTTGATAAAGGTCGAGGACCAATAGCCACTGTATTAGTGAAAAAAGGACAATTAAATAAAGGAGATATAATCTTATGTGGTTTTGAATATGGTCGTATTAAAGCGTTGCGTGATGCAAGTGGAAATGAAGTTTTAAGTGCAGGTCCATCTATACCAGTAGAAATTTTAGGGTTATCTAAAGTTCCTTTTTCAGGTGATATAGTTACTGTAGTTCGTAATGAGAAAAAAGCAAAAGAAGTAGCATCTTATCGAAAAGAAAAATCGCGTGAAATAAAATTATCAAACCAGAATAAAACAAATTTAGAAAATATGTTTGATAATATAAATAAAGATAATGTTTCTGAATTAAAAATTATTCTTAAATCTGATATACAAGGTTCTTTAGAAGCTATTTCTGGAGCTTTATTAAAATTATCTACTAACGAAGTAAAAATCAAAATAATAGGATTAGGTATTGGAGGTATTACAGAAACAGATGCTTCTTTAGCATTAGCTTCGAATGCTATTATTTTAGGATTTAATGTTCGTGCAGATTCTGCTGCTAAAAAAATAATTAATTCAGAACATTTAGATCTTCGATACTATTCAGTGATTTATGACTTACTTGATGAAGTTAAGTCTGCTATGACAGGTCTTTTATCACCTGAATATAAAGAAAATATTATTGGGCTAGCTGAAGTAAGAAATACATTTAAATCACCTAAGTTTGGTCTCATTGCTGGTTGTATGGTTATAGAAGGTATAATTAAACGTAATAATCCTATTCATATATTAAGAGATAACATAGTAATATACGAAGGAGAACTAGAGTCCCTTCGTCGATTTAAAGAAGATGTAAATGAAATACGAAATGGCTTAGAATGTGGAATTGGTATAAAAAACTATAATGATATACGTGTTGGCGACATTATAGAAGTTTTTGAAGTGAAAGAAATTAAAAGAATATTATAAGATATGCCATATATTTTTATAAAATATTTAATTTGGTAACATAGTTATGGAAAAATTATTTAATCGATCTGTTCGTATTGCTCAAGAATTACAAAAAAAAATAGCTTTGATTATACAATATTCACTTAAAGATCCACAGATTAACACAATTATAACAGTTTCTAATGTACAACTTTCTAGAGACTTATCTTATGCTAAAGTGTTTGTTAGTTTTTTACAAAGTAATAACGAATTAAATATAAAAAAAAAAATAATGATCTTGAATAAATCTACTGGTTACATTCGAAAGTTATTATGTAAAAAAATGAGATTAAGAATTGTTCCAAATATTATTTTTTGTCATGATGATTCCTTTTTAAAAGGAAATAAAATCTCTGTAATTTTAAAGAATTTATAAAAAAAGAATAAGAATAGATCTTTGTCAATAAAATGAAGGGAAAATAGATGTTTTTTTATAAAAAACGCAATGTCCATGGTTTTTTTTTACTAGATAAGCCTACAGGTATTTCTTCTAATCATGCTTTACAGAAAGTGAAAATGATTTTCAATGCAAAAAAAGCAGGTTATATCGGAACTCTAGATCCTTTAGCAACAGGTATGTTGCCGATTTGTTTCGGAGAATGTACAAAATTTGCGCATTATTTAACAGAATCTAATAAACGATATCATGTCATTGCTAAATTAGGGGAAAAAACATCTACATCTGATTCAGACGGAATTATCATAAAGAAGCGTCCTGTTTTATTTACTACTTGTAAACTTGATTTATCTATAAAAGAATTAAAAGATTCAATTGAACAGATTCCTTCGATGTATTCAGCAATCAAATATAATGGTATACCATTATATCAATATGCACGTCAGGGATTAAAAATTATACGTAGTACAAGAAAAATTACAATACATGATATATATTCTGTTCAGCAAAAAAAAAACTTGATTGAATTTAAAATACTTTGTTCAAAAGGAACATATATTCGAACAATTATTGATGATTTAGGAGAAAAACTAGGTTGCGGTGCTCATGTTATTTTCTTACGGAGATTACAAGTAGCTTCATATCTTTATACACAATTAGTAACAATTTCTGATTTATATAAATTATTAAGTACGAAAAATATAGATGATGTTGATTTTTTTAAAAATATAGATGATTTATTAATGCCGGTAGATAGCCCTGTATCTTTTTTACCTGAAGTACGTCTTTCTACTAAACAATCATATCATTTTAGATTAGGACAGAGTATAAAATTTTTGTCTGATATCAAAAATAGTTTAGTACGTGTAACAGAGGAAGAAAATAAAAAATTTATTGGATTAGGGAAAATTAATATAGAAGAATTATTAATTCCATATCGATTAGTTTCTAGATTTTCTAATTAAGTTATTCACTATTAAATTTAAGATTAGCATGATATTATTTCAAAACGACTTAATCAAGTCAAAAATGATTTAATATAGTTTTAAATATATGGAGTGTTATTATATGTCTTTATCTGCAACAGATACAAAAAGAATTATTTTAAAATATGGTGAATCTGAACATAATAGTGGAATAACAGAAGTACAAGTGGCATTATTAACAAATCAAATTAATCATCTTCAAACACATTTTTCTCAACATAAAAAAGATTATTGCAGTCGCAGAGGTCTTTTAAATATGGTATCAAAACGTCGTAAATTATTAGATTATTTAAAGAGAAAAAATATATCTCGTTATACTGCTTTAATTGAAAAACTACATTTGAGACGATAAATAGTTTGTATAAAAATTATATAATTAAACAGTTTGTATTAATAAAAAATAGATTTTTTACAAAGGGCTTTATTAGCCCTTTTTTTACAATTTCATTTAAATTTTTAGATTAAATGCTAATTTTTTATTAATTATGAAAAATTTTTAGAATGAAATTTATTTTTATTAAAAAATTAGTTTTATGTTAAGGATATTATTTTGCTAAATCCAATTGTACGTAAATTTCAATATGGCCAACATACAATCACTTTAGAGACAGGTGTAATGGCTCGACAAGCTACAGCTGCTGTTATGGCTAGTATGGATGATACCGCGGTCTTTGTAACTGTTGTCGGACAAAAAAAAATACACATAGGACAGAAATTTTTTCCACTTACTGTTAACTATCAAGAACGTACATATGCAGCAGGTCGTATACCTGGTGGTTTTTTTAGAAGAGAAGGACGGCCAAGTGAAAACGAAATATTAACGGCACGATTGATAGATCGACCTATTCGCCCATTATTTCCAAAAAATTTTCTTAATGAAATTCAAATAATTGCTACAGTAGTATCAGTTAATCCCCAGATTAATCCTGATATAATTTCTATTATAGGTGCATCTGCAGCACTTAGCCTATCAGGAATCCCATTTTATGGTCCGGTAGGTGCTGCTAGAGTGGGCTATATTAATAATCAATATATTTTAAATCCTATTAGTGACGACATGAAAAATAGTTCTTTAGATTTAGTAGTTTCGGGCACACAAAATGCTATTCTTATGGTAGAAGCTGAATCTGCAATACTTAGTGAAGAACAAATTTTTGGAGCTATTCTATTTGGTCATCAGCAACAACAAGTAGTTATTAATAATATTCGTTCTTTATCAAATGAAGCTAGCAAGTTACCTTGGACAATATCTTACCCAGAAATAAATAAAACATTAGAATTAAAAATCATTGAGTTATCTGAAAAAGATATAAATAACGCTTATTTTATTTTTAATAAACAAGAAAGAGTTGAAAAATTAAATAGTCTTAAAGAAGATATAATTAAATTATTTTTAGAAGAAGACTCAAATATAAATATATTAGAAATAGAAGAAATTTTTCAAAAAATTGAAAGAAAAATTGTACGTAAACGTATATTAAGTAATCAAACTCGTATTGATGGACGTGAAAAAGATATGATTCGTGCTTTAGATATTCGTACTGGTGTTTTACCTCGAACACATGGTTCTGCTTTATTTACTAGAGGAGAAACTCAATCTTTAGTTTCCGTAACTTTAGGAACATCTCGAGATGCACAAAATTTAGATGAATTATTAGGAGATAGAATAGATAATTTTTTATTTCATTATAATTTTCCTCCTTATTCTGTTGGGGAAATAGGAATGGTAGGTTCACCTAAAAGACGAGAAATTGGTCATGGTCGTCTCGCTAAAAGAAGTCTTTTGGCTGTAATGCCTAAGTTAGATAATTTTCCGTATACTATTCGAGTAGTATCTGAAATCACTGAATCTAATGGTTCTTCTTCTATGGCTTCTGTTTGTGGTGCTTCTTTAGCTTTAATGGATGCTGGAGTACCTATAAAATCTGCTGTTGCTGGAATAGCAATGGGTTTAGTTAAAGAGGGAAATAAATACGTTTTGCTTTCAGATATTTTAGGTGACGAAGATCATTTAGGAGATATGGATTTTAAAGTTTCTGGTACAGAAGAAGGCATTACATCCTTACAGATGGATATGAAGATAGAAGGTATTACTAATGAAATTATACATACAGCTTTAAATGAGGCAAGATCAGCTAGATTACATATTTTAAATGTAATGAATCAGGCATTAAATAAATCTAGAAGCGAAATTTCTGAATTTGCACCTCGTATTCATACTATAAAAATAAATCCTGAAAAAATTAAAGATGTTATAGGTAAAGGAGGTTCTGTCATTCGTATGTTGACTGAAGAAACTGGCACTATAATTGAAATTGAAGATGATGGAACAGTAAAAATATCATCTACTGTTAGAGAAAAAGCAAAGAATGCAATTCGTAGAATTGAAGAAATTACAGCTGAAATCGAAGTAGGTCGTATTTATTCTGGAAAAGTTACTCGTATTGTTGATTTTGGCGCTTTCGTTTCTATTGGGTTAGGAAAGGAAGGTTTAGTACATATTTCTCAGATTTCTGATAAACGAGTAGATAAAGTCTCTAATCATTTAAAAATTGATCAGATAATATCTGTAAAAGTACTAGAAATAGATCGTCAAGGTCGCTTAAGACTAAGTATTAAAGAAATAGAAAGTTCTATTATTTCTAATAAGTCAATAAATAATGCTATTATCTGATATAATTGTTTTATTTTTCATATTTTTATATTTTTTTAATAAAATATAGATTTATATCTTATCAAATAGTACCATATAAACAGATAGAGTATAAAACTTAATTCATTTTATTTTAATAAAATTATTATATCATTATATAGATATATAATTTAAAAAAATAAATTTCAACAAGTTGCTAATGTTGTTTTTTATAAGTATTTAATATTTAAAAAATCATTAGCAATAACTAATAAATATTATTATTAACTATTAAAAAGTTAAATGATTTTATTTTTTAGATCATCTAATTTGAGCCGGTTCACACTTTTCAATGAGAATAAATCAATATTTTCATCATGAGCTATGTAGACTGGCCGTTGTAACTTAAAAGGCATATCTACTGCATGACTCATACTGAAAGCACATTTTCTTTTCTTGGTTTAAATCCTTTTATTATTCAATCGTTAACTGAAATGGGATATGTTAAACCTTCCCCTATTCAAGCATCTTGTATTCCTTTACTTTTAGAAGGACGCGATGTATTAGGAATGGCACAAACTGGAAGTGGTAAAACAGCTGCTTTTTCATTACCACTTTTACATAATCTAAACATTAATTTAAAAGCTCCTCAAATATTAGTATTAGCTCCTACAAGAGAATTAGCAGTGCAAGTAGCAGAAGCATTTTCAGATTTTTCTAAGTACATGATTGGAATTCATGTTTTACCTTTATATGGTGGTCAAAGATATGAACTCCAATTACGCGCACTACGACAAGGACCTCAAATTGTTGTAGGAACTCCAGGTCGGTTATTAGATCATTTGAAAAGAGGAACTCTTAATCTTTCAAATTTACATGGATTAGTTTTAGATGAAGCAGATGAAATGTTACGTATGGGTTTTATAGAAGATGTAGAAACAATCATGGCCCAGATTCCAAAAGAACATCAAACTGCATTATTTTCCGCTACCATGCCAGAAGCAATCCGTCGTATTTCTAAACGATTTATGAAAAATCCTCAAGAGATAAAAATACAGTCTAATATCACTACGCGTCCAGACATAAAACAAAGTTATTGGATGGTATATGGTCGAAAAACTGATGCATTAATTCGTTTTTTAGAAGCGGAAGATTTTTCTGCTACAATTATTTTTGTTAGGACTAAAAATGCAACTTTAGAAGTTTCTGAGGCATTAGAACGTAATGGATATAATAGTGCAGCATTAAATGGAGATATGAATCAAGCATTACGTGAACAAACTCTAGAAAGACTGAAAAATGGTAGATTAGATATTTTAATTGCTACAGATGTTGCAGCACGTGGTTTAGATGTTGATCGTATTAGTTTTGTTATTAATTATGATATTCCTATGGATGCAGAATCTTATGTGCATCGTATAGGTCGTACAGGTCGAGCAGGTCGAGCAGGTCGAGCATTGTTATTTGTTGAAAATCGTGAACGTCGTTTGTTACGTAATATAGAACGTACTATTAAACAGTCTATTTCAGAAGTTCAATTACCTAAAATAGAATTGTTATGTCAAAGACGTCTCGAACAATTTGCAAAAAAAGTACAACAACAATTAGAAAGTCGAGACTTAGATGAATATAGCGCTTTATTAGATAAATTATATTCTACAGATGATTTAGATATAAAAACTTTGGCAGCTGCTTTACTAAAAATGGCTCAAGGTGAACGTTCTTTAATTATTAAACCAGATTTAATAAAACGTCAATCGCGAGATTTATTATTTAAAGATGATCGCCGACGTGAAGATATCCGAAATTATCGACCACGTCGTGAACGTCGTGATAATAAAGATATGGAATTATATCGTATTGAAGTAGGTCGTAATGATGGAGTTGAAGTACGTCATATAGTTGGTGCAATTGCTAATGAAGGAAATATTAATAGTCGCAATATTGGCAATATTAAACTTTTTTCTTCTTATTCTACAATTGAATTACCTAATGATATTTCTAAAGATTTATTACAAAATTTCACTCGTACTAGAATATTAAATAAACCAATTAATATAAAATTATTACGAGATTCAAGGAATTATGAGATTAAAACATCCAAGAGTTCTACATTTAATAGAGATAAACATAGTCATCATCGTATTGCTGAAAACAATTTAAATAAATCTAGTGTATCTAAAAAAAATGAACTTAAACCATCTTTCTTTCGTCGTAGAAATATTTAATTTTTTAGTTTTTATGCCGCTTTGCGGCATATTAAGTATATCATAATTTAAAATCAAATGATTTATTGAATTAATTATCTTCACAAGATAGTTTTTTAGATGCTATTGCTTCAATTTCTATTTTGACATTTTTAGGCAATGCTTGAACTTCAACACAGGATCGAGCAGGAAATCCTGACTTGTTATCTATAAAAAATTGTTTATAAATTTCATTGATAATATCAATTTTTTTTAAATGAGTAGTGAAAATAGTAGTTTTTATAATATTTTGCACATGAAATCCAGCATCCACTAAAATTGATTTTATATTTTGTAATACAATATATGTTTGTTCAGCAATATTATCTGGTATATGATTCGATGTAATATCAATTGGTATTTGTCCTGATAATATAATAAAATTATCAATTTGAATAGCTTGTGAATAAGGTCCAATAGGTTTAGGGGCTCTTGTAGTATTGATTATATGATTCATAGAGTATCGCTTATTTGTTTAATAATTTATATATGTTTTTAAAATGTTATTGATATGATAAAACTATATTTTTAGAAAATTCTTTTTCACAGTATTTACATTTTAAATTTATATTAAAAAATTGATCTTTTTTAAAAATAAAACTAGAATTTATAAGATTATGATTACTGACACAATTACTATTCGGACAAATTAAAATTCTATTAATTTTTTCAGGTAAAGTTGGAAAAACTTTTTTTACTAGATTGTATTTGTTAATATAATTTACGGTAGCATGTGGAGCATAAATTGCTAATTGATTGATTTGATCATCACTTAGAAAAGTATTTTCAATTTTTATAATATCTTTTTTTCCTAATTTTTTAGAAGGCAAATTTAAACCTATAGTAATACGTTGTTCTGTTTCGGTAAATCTAAATAAAGATAGTAATTTAAAACCAATATGTGCAGGAATGTGATCAATTACGCTACCAGATTTGATAGCTTCTACTTGAAGTTTATTTATTTCCATATTCTTATTTACAAATGTTTTTCTATTAGTACTAAAGATAAAATTGCTTGACGTGCATAAATACCATTTGCTGCCTGTTTAAAATACCAGGCATAAGGTGTATAGTCAACATCACGATCTATTTCGTCTATACGAGGAAGAGGATGTAATATCTTTAAATTACTACGTGCATGTTTTAAGAATTTAGTTTGTAATACAAACTTTGATTTTGCGTTTGCATATTCAGTTGAATCTAATCTTTCCTTTTGAACACGAGTCATATAAAGAATATCTATTTCAGAAATTATTTCTTCTATATTTTTATATCTTTTCCAATAAATTTCTTTTTTATCAAGCATGTTATTAATATAATCTGGCATTTTTAAAGCATCAGGTGAAATAAAATAAAATTTATTATTTTCAAATTTAGCTAATGCTTGCGTTAATGAGTGTACTGTTCTTCCATATTTAAGATCTCCAACTATAGCTATATTTAAATGATTAAGTCTATCTTGAGTTTCTTGTATAGTAAATAAATCTAAAAGTGTTTGTGTAGGATGTTGATTTGCTCCATCTCCTGCATTAAATATTGGTATTTGATTAGAAAATTCTACAGCTAACCGTGCCGATCCTTCTTGAGGATGTCGAATAATAATAGCATCTACATAAGAACTAATTACTGCAATAGTATCTGCTAATGTTTCTCCTTTTTTTTCTAAAGAAATATTATTTCCATCAGAAAATCCTACCGTTGAGGCTCCCAATCGATAGATTGCAGTTTCAAATGATAAACGAGTACGAGTTGATGCTTCGAAAAAACAACTAGCAATAATTTTATTTCTTAATAAATCAGGTTGTGGTTTTTTCTTAAGCATTGCAGATTGATTCAAAACTAATTCTAATTCATTTCGTTGAAGATCATTAATTGAAATAATGTTTTTTTTATACAGAGAGTTTCTCAAATTTTATTTTCCTTGATTATTAAAGAAAAGATAATATTACATGCTTCTCAGCAGTATAAGGAAACTAAAAAATATTGAGTTTTTTATAAAGATTTATGTTATTCATTATATTTTTTTTTAAAATTCAATTGTTTTTGATAAACTAGATACAAGAATAGCTTTTATAGTATGTAATCGATTTTCTGCCTGTTCAAAAATAATTTTTTGGTTTTTTTTAAAAATATCATTTGTTATTTCCATGCCATTTTCAAATCCATATTTTTTTAATATAGATGTACCTATATCAGTTTTTTGATCATGTAAAGCTGGAAGACAATGTAACACTTTCACTTGTGGATTATTAGTCATATCTAACATTTCATAGTTTACTTGATAAGAACTTAATAAATTAATTCTTTTTTCCCATACTTCTTGAGATTCGCCCATAGATACCCAGACGTCAGTATAGATAAAATCTACATTATTTACGCCTTGATTAATATTTTCAGTACATATTATATTACCTTTTTTCTTTTTTGTTTGTTCTTGACAAAATGTAAATAAGTTTTCTTCGGGCCAACATTCTCTAGGAGCAACTAGACGTAGATCTAATCCAACTAATGATGCAGCTTCTAATAAACTATTTCCCATGTTATTATGTGCATCTCCAACATAAGCAAATTTTATTTCATAAAATTTTTTTTCTGGAAAAATTTCTTTTATAGTTAGTAGATCAGCAAGTAATTGTGTAGGATGAAATTTTTCAGTTAAACCATTCCATACTGGTGCTTTTGAATATTTAGCTAGAATTTCTATTGTTTTGTGATTATGACCACGATATTGAATTCCATCATACAAACGTCCCAATATTTTTGCTGTATCTTCAATTGATTCTTTTTTTCCAAGATGTGTAGCACCAGGTCCAAGATATGTAACATGAGCTCCTTGATCAAATGCAGCTACTTCAAAAGAGCATCTTGTACGAGTGGATTCTTTTTCAAAAATTAAAGCTATATTTTTTTTTTTAAGTAATTGGATTTCTTGATTATTTTTTTTGTACTTTTTGAGTTTTTGAGCTAATAAAATTATATTCTTTAATTCTAAAGCAGTAAAATCTAATAGTCTTAAAAAATCACGTTGGTAAAGATTATTCATAATTAAATTCTCAGTATTAGATAGAAATATATTTCTAACAAGTTGAAATTGAAACAAAACATTTTTATATTATATAATATTTTTTATTAAACTTAAAATTATCATAATCATTGATGAAAATAATAAAAATTATATTTATTAAAATATAGATATATAAATATATATATAAATAAATATTGTTAATTTAATATAAAAACGCTAATTTAAGAATATTTTATGTATTAAATATTTATAATTAATTTAATTAATCAATTTTATTTAAAATAGAGAATATATCATGGATTTTTTTGTAAAAAATTGTAAATTAGATAAAGAAAAAACTGATTGTATAATAGTTCCTATTTTTGATCTATGTGAACTTTCTGATTCAGCTTTTTATTTAAATCAATGTAGTAATAATTATATAAGTTCATTAATAGCATTAGCTGATATTAAAGGAGAAATAGGAGATACACTTATATTATATAAAGTGCCTAAAATTTGCTCGAAGAGAATATTGTTAGTAGGTTGTGGAAAACAAAACAAAATAAATAAATCACGTTTGAAAGAGATATTTAAAAATGCAATAAATGTTTTAAAAAAATTTTCTGTAAAAAATGTGATTTTTTCTGTTTCTGAACTAAATATTAATAATAATATATATTGGATGATTAGAACAATAGTACTTGCTATAAAAGCATCGTTATATCAAGTCATTAAGATTAACAATGAAAATGTCAATAGTATTAATATAGATCATATTACATTAAATATTTCACAAAAACATAATTTATCTATATCAAAAATATCTTTAAAACATGCATTAGCAATCGACTATGCCATTACATCTGCAAAAAACTTAAGTAATTTACCACCTAATATTTGTAATCCTCTATACTTATCACATAAAGCTCAAGAACTTTCTAAAAAATATAAAAATAATATTACTGTCGAAATCATCGATATTAAAAAAATGAAAGAATTAGGAATGAATGCTTATATAGCAGTTGGAGATGGAGCAAAAAATAAACCATTTATGTCTGTAATAAAATATTCTGGAAATAATGTTATCAATAATAAAACGATTGCTTTTGTTGGAAAAGGTTTGACGTTTGATTCTGGAGGAATATCTATTAAACCCGCATTTTGTATGCATGAAATGAAGTATGATATGTGTGGTGCCGCAGCTGTATATGGAACTCTAATTATGGCTGCTGAATTACAGTTGCCTTTAACAATAATAGGGATTTTATCTGGTTGTGAAAATATGCCAGGAGGTCAATCTTTTAGGCCTGGAGATGTTTTAACTACTATGTCGGGTCAAACAGTGGAAATATTAAATACTGATGCTGAAGGACGTTTAGTTTTATGTGATTCATTAACATATTTAGAACGTTTCTCTCCAAATATAGTAATTGATATTGCTACTTTGACTGGAGCTTGTGTCATAGCATTAGGTGAATCAGTTAGTGGACTTTTTTCTAATAATCAAGAGCTTTCAACTCAATTACATCATGCATCACAAGAAACAGATGATAAAATATGGTCTTTACCATTATTTTCAGAATATCAAAAAACATTAAACTCTAATATTGCAGATTTTTCTAATGTTGGAAAAAGTAAAGCTGGAGCTATCACTGCAGCTTGTTTTCTTTCTAAATTTACGAAAAATTATAAGTGGGCACATTTAGATATTGCTGGAACTGCATGGAAATCTGGAACAAATGGAGGTGCGACAGGACGTCCTGTTGAACTTTTATCGCAGTTTTTATTAAATCAATCAAATTATATTTATTAATACTATACAAAAAGATTTTTTTATTAAAATAAAATCTTTTTAACATGGCAATGTCGCCTTTTTTATCAAGAAATAGTCAAATAAAATGGATAAAACTTATAATCCTCGACATATTGAAGAATCTTTATATAGTGTTTGGGAAAAAAATGGGTATTTTAAACCTAATAATTTAGGAAAATCAACTTTTTGTATTATGATGCCTCCACCTAATATTACAGGAAGTTTGCATATGGGACATGCATTTCAACAAACAATTATGGATATATTAATTCGCTATCACAGAATGCAGGGTAAAAATACATTTTGGCAAGTTGGAACAGATCATGCAGGAATAGCAACACAAATTTTAGTTGAACATCAGATATTTTTAGAAGAAAAAAAAACTAAAAAAGATTATAAAAGAGATGATTTTATTGCAAAAATTTGGGAATGGAAAAAAAAATCTAGTAGTATTATTACAAAACAAATGCGACGTTTAGGAATATCTGTTGATTGGGACTATGAAAAATTTACTTTAGATGCAGATATTTCTATTGCTGTTAGAGAAGCTTTTATTATACTTTATAAAAACAATTTAATTTATCAGAAAAAAAGATTAGTGCATTGGGATTCAAAATTAGAAACTGTAATTTCAGATTTAGAAGTTGAACATCGTTTGATAAAAGGGAATAAATGGTTTATTCGTTATCCAATTGTTCAAAGTAATAATTTTTTCAAAAGAAAAATAAAATATTTGGTAGTTTCTACAAGTAGACCTGAAACTTTATTGGGCGATACGGCTATTGCTATCAACCCTAAAGATCAAAAGTATAATCAATGTATTGGACAGACTGTTATATGTCCTTTAACTAATAGGGAAATTCCTATTATTGGAGATAAATATGCTGATTTAGAAAAGGGAACTGGTTGTGTAAAAATTACTCCAGCACATGATTTTAATGATTATAAAGTAGGAGTCCAGCATAAATTACCAATGATTAATATTTTTACTTTTGATGGAAGAATTAAATCTATTTCTGAAGTTTATAACTATAAAGGTGAAAAATCTAATAAATATAGTACATTTATTCCGCTTCAATTTCGAAATTTAGATATTTTTTCTGCACGAGTTGAAATTATTAAAGAAATTAAAAAATTAGGATTATTAGAAAAAATAGAAAAATGTGAGATTATTACTCCTTATAGTGATAGAAGTGGTGTTGTGATTCAACCGATGCTTACGAATCAATGGTATTTAAAAACTTCAGAATTAGCGAAAGTAGCTCTAGATGCTGTAAAAAATAAAAAAATTAAATTTATACCAGAACAGTATGAAAGTATGTATACATCTTGGATGAATAATATTGAAGATTGGTGTATTTCTCGTCAATTATGGTGGGGTCATCGTATTCCAGTATGGTATGACAATCGAAAAAATATGTATATTGGACACAACGAAAAAGAAATACGTAAAAAATATTCTATATCAGAGCATATAATATTACGACAAGAAAATGATGTTTTAGATACATGGTTTTCTTCGGGATTATGGACTTTTTCTGCATTAGGATGGCCTAAAAAAACTACATTATTAAAACTGTTTCATCCTACTAATGTTTTAGTTAGCGGTTTTGATATTATTTTTTTTTGGATTGCTAGAATGATCATGTTAACTATGTATTTTGTTAAAGATAAAGATAATAATCCTGAAGTCCCTTTTCAAAATGTTTATATCACAGGATTGATTCGAGATGAATATGGAAAAAAAATGTCTAAATCAAAAGGAAATGTAATTGATCCGTTAGATATGATAGATGGAATTTCTTTGAAGGAATTAATTAAAAAAAGAACAAATAATTTATTGCAACCGAATTTATCTTATAAAATAATTCAACGTACTATTAAACAATTTCCTGAAGGTATTCAAGCTACTGGAACAGATGCATTACGATTTACTTTTTCTGCGTTAGCGTCTAGTACACGTGATATACAATGGGATATGAATAGATTAAAAGGATATCGTAACTTTTGTAATAAACTTTGGAATGCTAGTCGTTTTGTATTAATTAATACAAAAAATCATAAGTTTTCAAACTTTGACATAAAAGATAAGATGTTATTAATTAATAAATGGATTTTAATAGAATTTAATAATACAGTAAAATTATATCGTGCATCATTGGATGCCTATCGTTTTGATATAGCAGCTAATATTTTATATGATTTTATTTGGAGTATATTTTGTGATTGGTATTTAGAATTAGCAAAAATAGTTATTAACAGAGGTTCTCCTGAAGAGGTGTATTCTACTAAAAATATTTTATTATATATTCTAGAATTACTTGTAAAATTAGCTCATCCTATTATTCCTTTTATCACTGAGATAATTTGGCAACGTATAAAATTAATTAAAGACATTCAAGGTGAGACAATTATGTTGCAATCTTTTCCAGAGTATAATCATAAATTATGTGATAAAAAAATACAATACAACATGGAATGGATAAAAAAAATAATTGTTTTTTTGAGAAATATTCGAATTAATATGAATATTAGTTCTAAAAAATTATTACCATTATTTTTATATAATATCACTTCTGAACAAGAAATCATTATTAAAGAAAATATTTTACTTATAAAAAAAATATCGTTTTTAGATAGTATTACAATACTCTTTAAAACATATGATAAAGATTTATGTATAAAAGAAATAATAGATGGAGCAGAAATTATAATTCCTATGCTCAAATTAATAGATAAAGAAGTAGAATTGAAACGGCTAGAAAAAGAAGAAAAAAAAATACAACTGCATATATTAAAAATTAAAAATAAAATTTTAAATAAAAATTTTTTATATTATGCTCCAAAAGAAATAGTAAATCAAGAAAAAAACAAATTATTAAAATTAAATGAAGTATACATAAAATTGTCTGATCAAATAAAAATTTTAACAAATTTATCTGATAAAAAATAATATTATAGTTTTTTATTGCGTATGTTATTCTTAATTCATAGTTATTATAGGTATTTTATGTCTATTTTACACAATCTTATTTCTAAAAAAGAACTAAAAAAACGTGTTTTTTCTGAAACGGAACCTCGTTTAACATTGTCTTTTTATAAGTATTTTACTATTAATAATACTCGAGAATGTCGCGATGAATTTTATAATAATCTTTATAAATATAATGTTTTAGGAAGAATTTATATAGCTACTGAAGGTATTAATGCACAAATCAGTATTCCAAAAAAAAATTATTGTTTTTTAAGAAAATTTTTAAATAATTTTCATTTAGAGCTAAATAATTTACGTATTAATAAATCATTGGACAATCGGAAATCTTTCTGGGTTCTTTCTGTTAAAGTTAGAGAAAAAATTGTACAAGACGGAATTACAGAAGATTTTTTTAATCCTAAAAAAGTTGGTATTTATATTAAATCAAAAACAGTTAATTTAATGTTAAATGATAAAAAAGTAATATTTATTGACATGAGGAATTCTTATGAATATGCTATTGGTCATTTTGAGAATGCAGTAGAAATTAAAAGTTTAACTTTTCGTGAACAAATAAAAAATGTAATAAAATTAATGAAACATGCTAAAAATAAAAAAATTGTTATGTATTGTACAGGTGGTATTCGCTGTGAAAAAGCTACAGCTTGGATGTGTTTTAATGGTTTTAAACACATTTATCATTTAGAAGGAGGCATTATTGGTTATGTACATGATGCCCGAAAAAACGGGATTCCAATTCTTTTTAAAGGGAAAAATTTTGTCTTTGATGATCGCATGAGTGAAAAAATTTCAGATGAAATAATATCATTTTGCACACAATGTGGTCAACTTTCTGATACTTATATTAATTGTCATTATAGTTTATGCCATCGTCTTTTTATTCAATGTAAACAATGTTCTATTAATTTTAAAAATTGTTGTTCTTCAATTTGTATGAAAAAAATACAGCTATAATATATGAATATGTAATTGTGAAAAAAGTATTATTTTAAAAAATTTTTTAAGTTTTATTATTTATGATACTTTTTTCTAAAGTTTCCCAATATAGTATTTTTTGTTCTAATTTTTTTTCTTGTTGAGATAACATTTTTAGCATTGGTAATTTTTCTTCTAATGTTTTTTTAAAAAAATTAGGTTCATTTACTATTTTTTGTAATTTATTAATGTTAATCTCAATTTTTTCTATTTTATAGAATATTTTTTTGAGTTCTTTTTTAAAATTATTTTTAACTTTTATTTTAATATTTGTCTTTAATGTATTTTTTTGTATTTTTTCTTTTGGTAAATGATCTTGTTTTCTTTTTAAATAATCATAATTTCCACAATAGGTACTAATCAATCCATTTCTTTCAAAATACCAACATTTTTTTACTGTATTATTAATGAATTCTTCATCATGACTGACAATTATAACAGTACCTTGATAGTCAATAATAATTTTTTCTAATAATTGAAGTGTGTCTAAGTCAAGATCATTTGTAGGTTCATCAAGAATTAAAACATTACTAGGTTTTAAAAATAATTGAGCTAAAAGTAATCTATTACATTCGCCACCTGATAATGTTTTTACTAAAGATTGGAGCTGATTAGGTTTAAAGAGAAAATTTTTTAGATATCCAACTATATGTTGTTCTCTTCCATTTAACATAATTTTTTCTTTTCCGTAAGCTATATTTTCTAAAATAGATTTATTTGGATCTAATATAGATCTATTTTGATCAAAATATGATATTTTTAATCCTGTTCCTCTATAAATTTTTCCTTTATAAGGTTTTTGTTCTCCTATAAGAATTTTAATTAATGTACTTTTTCCACATCCATTATTGCCGATCACTCCTAATTTATCACCATGTTGAATAATTGATGAAAAATTTTTTATAATAATTTTATTATTTATTAAACAATCTACATTTTTTAATTCAAAAAGTATTTTTCCTGAATCATTTTTAGATTGGTTAATTGTGATATTATTTAATTTTTCTATTTTTTTATAATCTTCATATTCTTTTCGTAATGTTTTTAAATTTTTAACTCTTCCTTCATTACGAGTAGAACGTGCTTTAATACCCTTTCTAATCCATGTTTCTTCTTTTTCTAGATTTTTGTCAAATAATTTTTTTTGTATTCTTTCAATACGATTACTTTCATTTTTTAGTTTTATAAAATTTTTATAATCACCTGGCCAAGAAACTAATTTTCCACGATCAAGATCTACAATACGTGTAGAGATATTCTGAATAAAATTTCTATCATGTGATACGAACAATATACTACCAGAAAATTTTTTTAAAAATATCTCGAGCCATTTAATAGTTTTCATGTCTAAATGATTTGTAGGTTCATCAAGCAATAGTATATTGGGTTCTCTTATTAGCACACGACCTAATGCAGCTTTTCTTAATAGTCCTCCCGATAAATGAGATAATAAAGTGTTTTTGTTCAATTCAATTAAGTTAATAATTTTTTCTATTTGTACAATTTCTTTTATATTTTTTTTTTTATTTATTGAATATTTCTCTAATCCTGAACTGATAAAATCATGTATGGAAATATCGAGATTGTTAGGATTTTTTTGTTGTAAATAAGATACTTTTATATTTTTTTTATAAATAACACGACCATGATCTAAATCTTGTGTTTTATTAATGATTTTTAATAAAGTAGATTTTCCAGCTCCATTCTTACCAGTTAAACATACTCTTTCATTGTCGTTGATATGAAGAGTGCTATTTTTTAATATCTCTAGATTACTAAATGATAGATGAGCATCTTGAATGCTAATTAAAGACATAAATTTTTCTATCCTTGAATTTATTTTGCATGTTTTATTAACCAGGTATGATAAATATGTGAATTTTTTAAATAATCTTTAGATTGCATTTTTTTAGTAATTTTTTTTGCATGTAATTTTATTTTCCTAATATAATCAAAATTAATGTCGAAATTATGTGTAGAACTTGAAAAAACAATATCACCATCATGACGCAAAATTCTTTTTAAATTGACTATGATATCAAAATAATCTCTTTTTAAATCAAAAGAGTATTTCATTTTTTTAGAATTTGAAAAAGTAGGTGGATTGATAAATATAAGATCAAATTTCTGATTGGTTTTTTTTATCCAATGTAAACAATCAGCTTGAATAAAATTATGTTGAGAGCCTACTAAATTATTAAGAGACATATTACGAATAGACCATTTTATATAAGTATTAGAGATATCTACACTAGTTGTGCTATTTGATTGTCCTAATCCAGCGTAGACGCTGGCTGTTCCGGTATATGAAAATAGATTAAGAAAATCTTTTCCTTTAGCCATTGTTCCTAATAATTTTCTCACAAGCCGCTTATCTGAAAATAGTCCAGTATCCAAATAATCTGTTAAATTTACTAAAAATTTTGCATGATGTTCTTTCACGATAATAAAATTATTACTATTAAATAATTTTTTATACTGCGTTTTATTTTTGTTTTTTTGTCTGGTTTTTAATATAATATTATTTACAGGAATAGATAATATTTTTTTAGTATAATAGATTGCATGACATAACCTTTTAAATGCTTTATTATAGTCTATTAATTTTGGAGCTTTATATTCTTGAATTACTATCCATTTATCATAAATATCTACTATTATGTTATAATTTGGTAAATCTGCGTTATACACACGAAAACATTCTAATTTTTCTAGATTAATCCATTTTTTTAATTTTTTAAAGTTTTTATTTAATCTATCTTTAAATTCATTTTTGTTAATATTTGGTTTTTTCAAAAAAATTAAAAAATTTTTTTGAATGCAATTCAAGGAACCATTCTTAAAAAAATGTTCTTCATATGCATGCATTTGTAAAAAATTTAATAAAAATTCTGATGAACTAAGTATTGATAATTTCCAATTGTTAAAATATTTTTTTGCTACAATTCCTAATTGTACATATAGACCTGCTAATTGACTTTCAGTTTGGCATCTTTCCCCATATGGTGGATTGCTTAATATTATCCCGGTTTGTTCTTTATTATAAATATTTTTTAAATCATTTAAATTTTGTGTTGAAAATCGAATTATTTTTAACATACCTGCATTTAATGCATTTTTTTTAGCTTTTTTTATCATTTCAGAATCGTAATCATACCCTATAAAATAATTTTTAAAACATTGTTTTAATCCTCTTTTAAATCGATCTTTAGCTTCTTTAACAACATTTTTCCATATATTTTCATTATATTTCTTCCATGATTGAAATCCCCATTTTAATCTTGTTAATCCCGGAGCTCTATCAGAAGCTATCATAGCTGCTTCAATTAACAATGTTCCTGAACCACACATAGGATCTATAATCGGTATATTCTTACACCATCCAGAAGTCAATACAATTGCAGTTCCTAAATTTTCTTTGATAGGAGTAGTATTGCAAAATTGACGATATCCTCGTTTATGTAAAGATTCTCCACTCAGATCTAACATAACATGTAAGATATTATTATTTAATAATAATGATTTTATTCGAATATCAGGTGTTATAAGATTTACATTTGGACGAGAAGAGTATTGTTTTTGAAATTGATCAACAATTGCATCTTTTATTATTAGTGCTCCAAATAAAGTATTACGAATAGTATTGTTAGTTCCTTTGAAATTAACTAAAAAAGTGTTATGTAAATGAAAGATTTCAGTCCAATTAATATTATATATATTATTATAAAGATCATCACGATTATTTATAGTAAATTTTTTTATACAAAAATAAATTCTTGAAGCAATGCGACTCCACATTAAGCTTTGATATAGTAATAGATCATTAGACTGATAATAAATTCCCCCATTTATTACATGGATATTTTTAGCTCCTAAAGATAAGAGTTCTTGTTCTAATAATTTTTCAGTTCCAAAATTTGTACTAGCAAATAAATGATTCATTTTTATTTTGTAATATCAGTTTTATAAAATTAAAAATTGTTTTTTTATACTATATCTAGTATTTTTAGATATATAGTGTACAATAAATAGCTAAATTAATAATTATATTTATTTAAAATTTTTATAAGTTTTTAGTAGTATTTTAATTTACACAATAAGTTTTTCCAATCTACAAAAATAAATTTTATATATTGCTAATAATTTTTTTAATTAGTTGTGGTCCATGATACACTAATCCAGAATAAATTTGTATCAAAGTAGCTCCTGACGCAATTTTTTCTTTAGCTGCAGCTATAGAATTAATTCCACCCACTCCAATAATAGGCACTTTTTTTTTCAAATTTGTTGATAATATTGAAATTATATCAGTACTTTTTTTTTGTAAAGGTAATCCACTTAATCCTCCTCTTTGTGAACTATTTTTTAATCCAGATACTAGAGAGTGGTCTAGTGTTGTATTAGTTGCAATTACCGCATCTATTCTATATGCAATTAATTGTTTTGAAATATAAACTAATTCTTTTATTGATAAGTCTGGTGATATTTTAATTGCTATAGGAACATATTTTAAATATTTTTTATGAAGCTCTTTTTGTTTTTCTTTTACTTTATACAATAAATTCTTAAAAAGAATTCCATATTGTAATTTTCTTAAATTAGTAGTATTGGGTGATGAAATATTAATTGCAATATAGCTAGCATGACAATAAATTTTTTCTATACATATTAAATAATCATTAACTGCATTTTGAATGTTAGTATTTTTATTTTTTCCAATATTAACACCAATGATTCCTTTAAAATTAGATTTTTTTATATTGTGAATTAAATTATCTATTCCTAGATTATTGAATCCCATTCTGTTAATTATACCTTCTATAGGAACGATTCTGAAAATTCTAGGTTTTTTATTTCCAATTTGAGGCAAAGGAGTAACAGTCCCCACTTCAATAAAACCAAATCCTAGTTTTGATAAAGCATTTATATATTCTCCATTTTTATCTATTCCTGCTGCGGCACCAATTTTATTTTTAAAAGTTAAACCCATGCATTTAATTTTTTTTGATGATATTCTAGTTTTATAAAAAAAAAATTAAATAACTGAATATTTTTAATATTTAAATACTTTAATGTTAAAAAATGAGCTTTTTCAGGTTCTATTAAAAATAATAGTTTACGAATTAAATAATAAAACATTATTATTCCTTTTTGATATAGAATAACACTCTAACAGTCATTATAGTAAAAATATTATATCAAACAGATAAATAAAAAATAATTTTGTTCTATATACTATTTTTTTTACAGATATTATTTTTTTGAAAAATTGTTAACTTTTTTAACTATGTTATATTTTTATGAAAAATTTTTATAATATTTTATTGAATTTTTGATATTATTAAAGTATAAAACTAGCATAATAATTATTGAACATATAGTTATTGCACATGAAAAAAATAGTAGAATAAAAAAGAATACTATGAAACGATATGATTATCCAATAGTAAAAACATTGCTTGATACCGATGCATATAAACTTCATATGCAACAAGCTGTTTTTTATCATTATAAAAATGTAGATGTAGTTGCTGAATTTCTTTGTAGAGGAGATAATTTTTTAGGTTGTTATTCAGATGTCTTGTTAGAGCAAATTAGTATGATGACATCTTTATCTTTGAGTCATGAAGAATATACTTATATGAACTCTTTTCCATTTTTTAAGAAAGAATATTTACATTGGTTAAGAAAATTTCGTTATAATATTTCACAAGTAAAAGTACACAACTATCAAGGTCAATTACATATTCGTATAAGTGGACTATGGAAAGAAGTAATATTGTGGGAAGTGCCAATTTTAGCTTTAATTAGTGAAGTTTTTCATAGTAATTTTTCTCCAAACATTAGTTCTAAATATGCTGTACAATATTTAGACTCTAAATTAATAAAATTTTTTAATCACGCGAAATATATAGATTTATCTCGTTTGAAAGTTGTTGATTTTGGTACAAGAAGAAGATTTTCTTATGATGTCCAGTATTCTATTGTTAAAAGATTAAAAAAAAATTTTCCTTTTTTAATTGGTTCTAGTAATTATCATATAGCTCGTATATTAAAAATAAAACCAGTAGGAACACAAGCTCATGAATGGTTTCAAGCACATCAGCAAATTGGAAGAAACTTAAGAAATAGTCAGATTTTAGCATTGCAAAAATGGTTATATCAATATAAGAATCACTTAAGTATTGCTCTTACAGATTCAATTACTATGGATTCTTTTTTACAAGATTTTAATTTATATTTTGCTTCTTCTTATCAAGGAATCAGACATGATTCCGGAGATCCTGTAAAATGGGGTGAAAAAGCTCTTAAACATTATGAAAAATTAGGAATAGATCCTTGTACTAAAACATTATTGTTTTCTGATAATTTAAATTTTAGTAACATTATATCTTTATATAAGAAATTTAATAAAAGAATCAATGTTATTTTTGGAATAGGAACGAAATTAACGTGTGATATTCCGCATGTAAAACCATTAAACATCGTTGTGAAACTAGTCAAATGCAACGGTAAACCTGTTGCTAAAATATCTGATAGTCCAGGAAAAACATTTTGTTTGGATCAAAATTTTTTAAAACGTTTACAGAAAGTATTTAACGTTCCATTGAAAAGTAGATAAATAAAAAATTTTTAAGATAATAAAATACAACCTATATTTTTTATATTATTTTTTGTATCGATTCATTACTAATTGACTTTAATTTAATATATAAAAAAATTTTACTGTTTTAAAAATTTGTTTCTATAATAGTCTATTTTTAAAATGAATAATCAGTACAAAAGGAAAGCTTTTATGAATACAGTATCAATATCAAATATATATAAAGATGATATTATAGTAAATAGTTTTATTACTGTATGCGGATGGGTACGGAGTCGAAGAAGTTCAAAATCTGGTTTTTCTTTTATTACCATATATGACGGTTCATGTTTTAATTCTATACAAGTTGTTGCAAATAATAGTTTGCCTAATTATTATAAAGAAATATTGCGTTTAACAATTGGATGTTCTGTCATGCTAACTGGAATATTGATATTATCAATGGGAGATAAACAAAAATATGAAATTCAATTAAAAAAAATTAAAGTTTTAGGTTGGATTGAAAACCCAGAGACTTATCCAATATCTGCTAAAAAACATAGCATGGAATATTTGAGAGAGGTAGCACATCTAAGATCTAGAACAAATTTTACAGGTGCAATAGCTCGAATACGAAATCATATCTTACAATCGTTGCACCGTTTTTTTTACAAGAAGAATTATTGCTGGGTTCCAACACCAATTATCACTAGTTTAAATACTGAAGGTGCTGGAGAAATGTTTCGTGTTTCGACATTAGACATGAATAATATTCCTAAAAATAAAGATGGAACCGTTGATTTTAAAAAAGATTTTTTTGGAAAAGAGTCTTTTTTAACTGTTTCGGGACAGTTAAACATAGAAACATATGCTTGTTCTTTATCTAAAGTTTATACTTTTGGTCCTACATTTCGCGCTGAAAACTCTAATACTAGTCGTCATTTAGCGGAGTTTTGGATGCTAGAAGTAGAATCAGCTTTTACAAATTTAAATGATATATCAGATTTTGCTGAGTATATGTTAAAATATATTTGTAAATCTCTTTTAAAAAATTGCATGTCAGACATTAATTTTCTTCAAAGCTACATTGATAATGATATAGTTAATCGTTTAGAAGGACTATTGTTAGTAGATTTTATCCGAATAGATTATACAGATGCGGTTAATATTTTACTGGAGTCTAAAATTCAATTTAACAACTCTGTTTTCTTAGGTGTAGATCTATCTTCTGAACATGAGCGTTTTCTTGTGGAAAAGTATTTTAAAATTCCAATAATAATAAAAAACTATCCAAAAGAATTAAAAGCATTTTATATGAGATTGAATGATGATAAAAAAACTGTTGCAGCAATAGATTTATTAGTTCCTAATATTGGAGAACTAATAGGAGGTTCTCAACGTGAAGAACGTATTTCAATTTTAGATGAACGTTTATTAGAATTAGGATTAAAAAAAGAAGATTATTGGTGGTATCGAGATCTTCGTCGATACGGAACGGTTCCGCATTCAGGTTTTGGAATGGGTTTTGAACGATTAATTTCTTATGTTACTGGAGTAACAAATATACGAGATCTTATTCCTTTTCCACGTACTGTGAATAATTCTAATTTTTAACTAAAACATTTAATATTTACTGAGTAATTTTTTTATTTCAGTATTTATAGATAAGCATCAAGTTTACAAAAATAATATTTATTCTAATCATATATCGATATTGATTTAAATTATTTTTACTAAAAGGTAGTATAAAAATTATGACAAATCATAAATCCTTAGCAATTGTAATTCCAATGTTATTCGCTGCTAGTAATGAAGTTAATGCTTTAGAAATATTTAATAAACATGGTAATAAACTTGAAGTATACGGTAGTATTAATCCTAATCATGAATTATCTCATGATTTTTTATCTACTAAAATTACATCTCAGAATGATCATACAAATGCTATCGTAGGTCTATCAGGAAAAATGAATATTACTGATGAACTATTTAGTTATGCTACTATTGAATATGGAATTGATTTTTCTCAACCAGAAGCATTATTAAATGCACAACAGCCTAATACTATACGTTTAGGATATGCTGGTTTTAAATATGGTGATTGGGGTTCGATAGATTATGGTCGCAATTATGGTATCTTTCATGATGTACAGTCATTAACTAATCATATGCCATACATTAATAATAATAGTGTCTTTTCTTATAACGATAATTATATGCTAGGAAGAAATAATAGCCTACTTACTTATAGAAATGATAATCTTTTTGGTCTAGTTGATGGGGTTAGTTTTGCATTACAGTATCAAGAGCAATCTAAAGATAGAATAGAACATCAACAAAATGGAACTGGTTGGGGTGCTTCTTTAAAATATAAAAGTGATGTCGGACTTACTGCTATTGGTTCTTGTTTTTCCTCTGAAAAATCTGTATTTAACAAAATTAATCAAGATGACCAACTTTCTTCTGTAGGAGCATATGGATTAGGTTTTAAATATGATGCTAATGATATATATATTGCAGCTTTCTATGGTGAGGGACGTAACTTAACACCAACATTCAATTTTATTACTCAAAATAGTTTACCTAATAATGGACAACCATCATATATTAATAAAACACAAAATATTGAAGCTTTTGCAGAGTATAACTTTCATTCTGGATTTCATCCTTCTTTGAGTTATTTAGATTCTAAAGGACAAAATTCAAATATAAAAGGTTCGTCTAGTAACCAGGATTTAGAGTTAGCAAAACAAATTAATATTTCTACTCGTTATGAGTTTAATAAAAATATTTCTACATATATGAATTACAAAATTAATTTATTAAAAAATACTAGTTTGAATCCAACAAATAATATTTCCAACAATAATACTATTGGCGCAGGGATAGTTTATCACTTCTAGTTTTATTAGAATATATATTTTTCTGAAATTAATTTAAAACTTTATAATAATATTAAGAGTTAGAACTTTCTACTGTCGTACAAATAGAGAAATCTATTTTTTATATTCAAAACAATAATTAATGATTGTATTATATAAACTTCAGTAGAAAGAGCTACTCTTAGTAGAACTAAAAATACTTGTCTTATTTGTAAATACTAGTATTTATATACTTTCATAATAGAAAGAAAAATCAATTTTTTAAAATACAAAAATATTTTTTATCAATTCTATTGATTGTTATTTATTTTTTTATATATATAAAAAATATCATTATTACTAATAAAATAAATTTTTTATCAATATTATTTCTCTTGTTTAAACGGCCATTAATTTTATTTTTAACAAGAACAGTTTATTTGTACTAGAAATACAGCTATGAAGATAATGTTTTATATTTTTATTGCGAGATAGTAAAGTGGCATTACTATATCTAGTGAATTTTTTTATTTTTAATAATTCTATTTTTTTGTTTTTTCAACTACTTTATTTTTAAGAAAATTAATTTTATATTTTTTTTTAGAAAATTAATTTTATATTAGATCTGTTATTTTCTCTTTTTTTATAAAAAAATTAGTTTAATCTTCTAATACGTGAATAAAAAACAATGTATATATTTGATATAAATGTATTATTAGATTGTAATATTTCTAAAACAATATTTTCTGTAACTAAATCAAAGTTTAACAAAATAAAATTTAATTGTTTGTAAAATTTTTTGCTATTTTTTTAGAAAAATCACAACCATTAACAAAAAATATAAAAAATAATATAAATAATAAATATTTATTTAAATCTTATCTTTGAATTGTAAAATAATTAAAATTCTTTAATAGATTTTAAATAAAATATATTAAGGAAGAGAACTAAGTTTTTTACCTCCTAGTAAATGCATATGAAGATAATGAATTTCTTGTCCACCATTTTCATTGCAATTAACAATAATTCTATATCCTTTTTGACTAATTTTTTTTCGTTTTGCAATATCAACAGCAACATAAAACATATGTGCTATAATTGATTTATTTTGTTTATTAATATCATTAGATGATGCAATAAAAAAATTAGGTACGATTAATATGTGTACTGGTGCTTTTGGTTTTATATCTTTAAAAGCAGTGACTTTTTCGTCTTGATAGATAATATTTGCTGGTATTTTTTTATCGATGATCTTTCTAAAAATTAAATTATCTTGCATAATTAAACTCCTTTCTTTATTTATATTGTCTTAATATATTCATCTATTTCTATTTTAATATTTTCAGATCTTGTTCCAAAAACAATTTGTATTCCTGAACCTGAAATTATTACTCCTGCTGCACCAATATTTTTTAAGTCTTTTTGATTAATTTTTGATATTTCTGCAACTGTAATTCTTAATCTAGTAATACATGCATCGAGATTTATAATATTCTTTTTTCCACCTAATGCTGTTATGATATATGGTGCAATTTCATGATTATTTTTTTCTAATATATTATGTTGTATATCTTCTCGACCTGGTGTATTTAAATTGAAATTAATAATTAATAAATAAAACAAACTATAATATAAAAATCCGTAAAGTATTCCAATAATTGGAAAAAGAAATATATGATGACTATTTCCACTTAACACTATAAAGTCTATCAAACCATGTGAAAAACTAGTACCTGCCCGCATATCTAAAAAAATACATAATGGAAAAGATAATCCTGCTAAAAAAGAATGAACAACATATAATGCTGGTGCTACAATAATAAATGAAAATTCAATTGGTTCGGTAATTCCGGTTAAAAAAGCGGTTAATGCTGCCGAAATCATAATACTACCTATTTTAATTTTATTTTCTTTTTTAGCTGCATGCCAAATTGCTAATGCGGCACCTGGAAGACCATACATTTTAAAAATAAAGCCTCCTGATAAGTTCCCAGCTGTAGAATCACCAGCCATATATCTTGCGATATCACCATGGAATACTTGTCCTATAGAATTAGTATATTCTCCAATTTGCATTTGAAATGGTACATTCCATATATGATGTAGTCCAAATGGCACCAGTGCTCTTTCTACTAATCCATATAAAGTGAAAGCAAGAATAGGATTTTGATAAGCAGCCCATTCAGAAAAAATTTGAATTCCATGACCAATTGGAGGCCAGATAATAGATAATATTACACCTATGAATATCGCAGATAATCCTGAAATAATAGGAACAAATCTTTTTCCGGCAAAAAAACCTAAATATTCAGGTAATTGAATGCGATAAAATTTATTAAACATATATGCCGAAATGGCACCTGCAATAATCCCCCCTAATATACCAGTATCAGAAAAATGTTTATCTTTTACAATATCAATCGTTGTATTTAAAATAATTGGTTCAATAGCAGTTAATGTTTGAATTAAAATCCCATAAGATACAACTGCAGCTAACGCTGCAACACCATCATTTTTAGTAAATCCAAGAGCTACACCAATTGCAAAAATTAATGGCATATTATTAAAAACAGAACTTCCTGTTTGAGCCATAATTTGAGAAAGAATATTTGGTAACAAACTAAAATGTGCAGATCCTATTCCTAGCAGTATTCCTGCAATAGGTAATACTGAAACAGGTAACATAAGTGACTTACCAACTTTTTGAAGGTTTGCAAATACGTTTTTAAACATATAAAAAATACTCCTGATGATGTATAAAAATTTTCAGTTGAATAGTATAATACATATAACATTTTATTGAAAAAATATTATTTTTTATGAAATATGAGATTAAATAGTAAAATTACTATACATTAAATAATGTACGAAAATTATTTGTTGTAATTTTTGCTAGTATATTGACATCTATTTGTTTTAAGAGGGAAATTTTTTTTGCTATATAAAATAAATATGCAGGTTGATTCTCTTTTCCTCTATAGGGGTCTGGTGATAAATATGGTGAATCTGTTTCTATTAATAAACGATTCAATGGTATTTTTTTTGTTATATTGCAAAGTTCTATAGAATTTTTAAAAGTAATCATTCCAGAAAAGGAAATATAAAAACCTATATCTAATAACTTAAATACAGCATTATAATCTCCGGTAAAGGAATGTAAAACTCCTGTACATCGATCTGCTTTTTCTTCTTTCAGTATTTTTATAGTATCATCTATAGCATTACGTGAATGTACTATAATTGGTTTTTTTAATTTTATTGCGACTCTAATATGTTCTCGAAAAAAATCTTGTTGTATTTTTTTAGTTTCAGATGAATAATAATAGTCTAAACCAGTTTCACCTATTGCTATCACACGTTTTCTAGAAGATAGTTCTTTTATTTTATTAGATAATTTTTCTATTGTACAAAAACTGTTAAGTTCTTGTTTACAATTTAAAGGATGTACACCACAAGAATAAAAAACAACTTTATATTTTTTAAATAAATTTTTTATTGTATAAAAATTATCTATAGAAGTTGATACTGTTAAGAAATTTTTTACGTGATTTTTATAAGATTTTTTTAATACATCATCTATATTGTTATGTAATAAATTATAATTTAATCTATCAAGATGACAATGTGAGTCAATCAAGAACATAATTTGATCTCTTTTCTGTAAAAATTAAGTTGCTAATACACAATCTAAAATTTTTTCCCATCTTAGTAATTGTTCTAATAATAATAATTCATGATTAATTCCAGATATATTTAATAATCTATACTTACAATGCATCCAGGTACGAAGACTCGCATCTAGAATAGCGTTTTTATAATTATAAGAAAGAAATTGAATTAGTTCTATTTGATCAAAGTTGGTTAAGTTATTTTTTTCATTAAAATTAAATTTGATAGCATCAAATAACAAAAAACATATCCAGTCAATTTTAACTGTGCTATTTTTTTCTTTTAGTAATGGTAATATTTTTAATAAGTTTTTCTTTTTAAAAGAATCGTATAGATTTTTATAAAAATTTATACGATCTATCCAAATATCGTTATTAATAAATTTTTTTGCAGATAGAGGAGAACCTTGATTTATACGTAATGCTATTAAATGTAATCTATTTTTTTTTGTGGTTTCATTTGCTAACCACTTTAAACTATTTTGTTCTGTTGGAACAAATAATCTATAGATCAGGCAACGGCTGCTTAATGTAGAATATAAATTTAAGTTTTTATAATTTATAAGAAAAAACCAAGTTTTGCTAGGTGGTTCTTCCAATGTTTTTAAAAAAGCATTAATTGCTGATTCTGTTAATTTTTCAATATCTGATAAAAAAATAATTTTAGAACCACCTTGTTGCGCATATTCAAATATTTTTTTATTAATTCTTCTCACACTGTCTACATTAAACATATTATTTTTTTCAGATGTGAAATTATGCCAATCCGGATGATTGTTTGAAGACATTAATTTACACCCATAACATTTATTACAAGAATCTATTCCTATAGGTTTTAGACATAACAGCCACTTACTAATAAACCAGATTAATAATGATGCTCCTATACCTCTTTGTGTTTTTATTAAAATTGCATGGTGAGCTTTTTTTGTTTGATACTTTCGTATAATATTATTATACGGTTTTATTAACCAGGGGTATAATTTCATATAACTTGTTTATTGAGCCAATTTAATATTCTTTTTGTAATATCTTGAGTTACTGTTTTAAGGTTTAAATTAGCATTGATTATTATAGTTTTTTTATCTAGTTTTATATTTTTTAAATAACATTTTCTAGATTTATTAAAAAATTTTAAAGATCTACTTTCAATTAAATCTAATGGATTGCGTTTTAATGCTCTTTCTAATCCAATCTTTGGAAATACATCTAAATAAATAGTTAAATCTGGAATAAAGTTCTTTAAAAATAAAGATGTTAATTTAGAAATTATGTTTGTTTTAATACCTAAACCTCCACCTTGATAAGCTAAAGAAGATAAATCATGACGATCCGAAATTACCCATATTCCATTTTTTAATGCGGGTTTGATTTTTTTCTCAACTAATTGTATTCTAGCAGCATACATTAATAATAATTCAGTTTCTTTGATAAGATTATCAGTATTAAATTTTTTTTTTATTAATTTTCTTATATCTTCAGCAATTGGTGTACTACCTGGTTGACGTACTAGTAGTATATTTTTAATACCATTTCTTTTTAATATATTTTTAATATGTATACATGCATGAGTTTTACCTGCACCTTCTAGACCTTCAATTACAATAAATTTGCTGTTTATCATGATTTGGTAAAATATTTATTATTTATTTTAATTATATGTGATTTATATTCAATTTTCATTTATAAAAAAATAAAAGTATTTAATATTTTTTTTTAGAAAAAATATACATATATTTTATTTCTTTAAATGATTATTCTTAATGTAATCAATAGAATTTTGTACTGTATTCATTTTTTCTGCTTCTTCATCTGATATTTCAATATCAAATTCTTCTTCTAAAGCCATAATTAATTCTACTGTATCAAGAGAATCTGCACCAAGATCATCTATGAATGATGCGTTATTAAAAATACTGTCTTCTTTTATACCTAGTTTTTCAACAATTATTTTTTTTATACGTTTTTCAATATTTTTCATTTGTATTACTTCCTTTATATTGTAAAAATTGATTATTAATTACATTATCTAAAAATTCGATCTTTAACATTTATACAATTATTTATATTATATCATATACATACCACCATTTATATGCAATGTATGGCCAGTGATATATGACGCTTGTTTTGAAGCTAAAAAAACGACAGCATCTGCTATTTCCTCTGTTTTTCCTATTCTTTTCATAGGAATACAAGATAAATATTTTTGATATTGAATAGAATCTAATGTATTAGTAAAATCTGTTTTAACAAATCCTGGTGCAACGATATTAACAGTAATACCTTTAGATGCTACTTCTAATGCTAATGATTTATGAAGTCCAATTAGTCCGGATTTTGAAGCACTATAATTAACTTGTCCTTTATTGCCAATATAGGGGATTACTGAGCTAATAGTAATAATTCTTCCTTGTCTTTTTTTAATCATTGATCGAAGGACGGATTTTATAAGATAAAATACTGATGATAAATTAATTTTAATTACATCTTCCCATTCATTAGGTGTCATTTTAACTAATAAATTATCTTTTTTAATCCCGGCGTTATTAACTAATATGTCAATGGAGTATTGTTTTTTTTGAAAATTTTCAATTTCTTCTTTAATAGAATTAGTATTTTTTAAATCCAGAATCAAACCGAATCCTTTTTCTTTTAAATCATTATCAATAATTTTTACTCCCTCTTTAGTAGTAGATGTACCAACTACTTGAATCCCTTTTTTGATTAATTTTTTCGCAATTTCTCTTCCTATTCCACGATTTGCACCTGTTACTAACGCAGTTTTTTTATTTTTTTTCATTTGTTCCTATATTAATTTGTTTGAAGGATATTAAAAAATTTTTTAAATTGTACGTATTAAATGAACTAATACTTTTATCTTTTTGATTTAAATTAGTTAGTATTTTTTTAGGTCCAATTTCTAACATGATAAAAATTTTTTTTAATTTTACAGATTCTATAATTTCTTTCCATCTTACAGTACTGTAGATTTGTCTAATTAATGCATTCTTAATTTTTTTGCTGGTATTTTCAGATCTTACATCAACATTGTTAATAACTGGAACTTTAGGTGGATTTATAGTAACAGTTTTTAATATTGTTTTTAATTTTTCAGATATTGGTTTTAATATTTTAGAGTGTGCAGGTATATTAGTATTAAGTTTAAATATATATTTAGCACCTAATTTTTTACAATTCACACTAGCATTATATACAGCAGATTTATCTCCTGAAATTACAATTTGATTGTAAGAGTTTATACTTGCTAAAGAAACGATTTTTTTTTTTGATTTTGTCAAACATGCAGTTTCAACTTGTTCTTTATTTATTCCAATAATTGCCTGCATTGACGTAGGTCTATTTATAGTTGCTTCTTCCATAAGTTGACCACGTAAAAAAACAATCTTTAGTGCATCAGAAAATTTTATTGAATTAGCACATACTAGAGCAGAATATTCACCAAGGCTATGACCTAACATAAATGATGGGCTTATTCCATTTTTATTGTTCCATAAACGATATATTGATACTGATGCAGTTAATATTGCTACTTGTGCGTATTTACTTTGATTTAACTTGAATTTAGGTCCGTTCTGTATTAATTCAAATAAATTAACATGAATATGTTCTGATGCTTCTTTAAAAGTATCTTGTATAATTCTATTATTCTTATAGAAAAATGAAGACAGCATTCCTACATATTGGGAACCTTGTCCTGGAAATAACATTGCGAACAAAGTCATTATAATTACCTTATTTTAAAATGAATTTTTGCAATATTTTATAAAATATTTTTAATATGTATTATTTCATATTAAAAATACTTTTTTTATAGAGGTAAACGTATTATTTTTAATAAACATGTACAAAAAAATAAATAACTAATCAAAAAATATAGGAATAGAAATTTTTTATTTATCAAAATAAATCTAGTATAGATACTATTATTTATGAAATGGTGCTTTTTTATAGCACCATTTTCATAAAATATATTTTTTTAGATAACTTTTTTCCCTTTATAATAGCCATTCATAGTAACATGATGTCGTATATGTGTCTCTCCAGAAAATCTATCTACAGATAAAGTTGGGACTAGCAAAGAATCATGAGAACGTCTCATTCCTCTTTTAGAACGAGTGGGTTTATTTTTTTGAACTGCCATGATTATATTTCTCTATTTAATATATAAAAAAATAGTTTAATAAAAACAATGTTTTGTTATATTAACTTTTGTTCTAAATTCACTATATCATATTATTTAAATAATTTTTAAAATCTACAGATAATGGTGCTTGTATATAAGTTTTATCGCCATTTTTTGGATGAATAAAGTGAATTCCTGAAGAATGAAGCAAGAGTCTATTAATATTTTTATCATTTTTTATATTAGCATCTAAATTGCTTTTACCGTATCGTTTATCAAATAATATTGGATGTCCTGCATGTAAAGTATGCACACGAATTTGATGCGTTCGACCAGTTTTTGGGATAATTAATAGTAAAGTTGAGGAAGAAAATTTTTTTTTAATTTGAAAATAAGTTTCTGAAGGTTTTCCTTTTTTATCAATTAAAACTATTTTTTGTTTATTTTTTAATTTAACTTTCAACAAAGGTTCAGAAATTGTTTTTATTTGAATAGGCCACGATCCGTGAACTAAGGCTAAATACTCTTTTTTAATTTTTTTTTCTCTTAATTGTTGATGTAGTGATGCTAAAGATGTACGTTTCTTTGCTAACATTAAAATTCCTGATGTTTCACGATCAATACGGTGTACAAGTTCAAGAAATTTATCTAGTGGACGTAATTTTCGAAAATATTCTATCACTCCGAAATTTAATCCACTTCCACCATGTACGGCGATACCCGATGGTTTATTAATAATTAATAAATGATTATCTTCATATAAAATACTATTTAGTAAATTTTTAGCTTGATTGAAGGGGATGAAGGTATTTTTTATATTATATGAAATTTTTATTGGTGGAATTTTCAGTATGTCTCCAATTTTTAACTTATAATTCGGTTTAATTCTTTTTTTATTAACTCGTATCTTTCCTGTTCTTATAATACGATAGAGCATGCTTTTTGGTACATTTTTAAATCTACTACGCATGAAATTATCTATTCGTTGATTTAGCATATCTTTAGTAATGTATATAATAGATACAGGTAATATTTTATGTTTCATTAAAAAAATCTCTATTTTAAGTAATTTTTTTAATTTTTATTTATTATAATATAATTATTTATATAAATATATTAAATAAATTATTTGTTAATATATATAATTTAAAAAATTTTTATATTATATTTTATATAACAATTTATTATATATTTGTATTTTTAAATTCATTTAAATTTAAAATTTTTACAAAAATAATTTTTATTGGTATTTTTTATAAAAATTATAATTGATTGTACAAAATTAATTTTTAATAGTTTATATTTCCTGTTGATGTATTTACTTATTTGTGAAAATAAGAGAGAAAAAGTCATAATGAAAAGAATGTTAATTAATGCAACTCAGCAGGAAGAGTTGCGTGTAGCTCTCGTTGATGGTCAACGTTTATATGATCTTGATATAGAAAATTCTGGAGCAGAACAAAAAAAATCAAATATATACAAAGGAACGATTGTTCGTATAGAACCTAGTTTAGAAGCTGCTTTTGTAGATTATGGTGAAAAAAAAAATGGTTTTTTACCGCTAAAAGAAGTTTCTAAAAATTATTTTCCAGAAAATAATATTTATACTGCAGGACTTAAAATACAAGATGTATTACAAGAAGGACAAGAAGTAATTGTCCAAATCAGAAAAGAAGAACGAGGTACTAAAGGTGCAGCTTTAACCACTTTTATTACTTTAGTAGGAAGTTATTTAGTTTTAATGCCAAATAATCCTAAAGCTGGTGGTATATCAAGAAGAATCGAAGGAAGTGACAGGATAGTATTAAAAGAATTATTTTCGTTATTAAAACTACCTGAATATATGAGTTTAATTATTCGAACTGCTGGTGCTGGAAAATCTATAGAATCATTGAAATGGGATTTATCTCTGAGATTACAGCATTGGAATACAATTCAAATAATAGCAAAAAGTCGAACAGCACCATTTTTAATTCATCAAGAAAGTAATATTATTGTCCGTGCTTTTAGAGATTATTTGCGTCAAGATATTGGAGAAATTTTAATTGATAATCCTAAAATATTAGATTTAGCTCGGAAACATATTACTTTTTTAGGCCGTCCAGATTTTGCTAATAAAATTAAGTTGTATAATGGAGCAATTCCATTATTTAGTTATTTTCAAATTGAAACACAAATTGATTCTGCTTTTCAAAGAAAAGTTAGATTACCTTCTGGTGGTTCAATTATGGTAGATAGCACAGAAGCCTTGACTGCTATTGATATTAATTCTTCTCGTTCTACAAGCGGGACAGATATTGCATCTACAGCATTTAATACTAATCTCGAAGCAGCAGATGAAATTTCTCGTCAATTACGATTACGAGATTTAGGAGGTTTGATAGTAATTGATTTTATTGATATGTCAGATATTAATCATCAAAAAGCTATTGAAAATAGATTGCGTGAAATTGCACGTGATGATAGAGCACGTATTCAAATTGGTCATATTTCTAGATTTGGATTATTAGAAATGTCTAGACAACGATTAAGTTCATCTTTAGGAGAATCGAGTCATCATGTTTGTCCAAGATGCACAGGAACAGGAACTATTAGAGATAACGAATCTTTATCTTTGTCTATTTTGCGTTTGATTGAAGAAGAAGCTTTAAAAGAAAATACACATGAAGTACGCGCTATTGTACCTGTAGAAATAGCTTGTTATTTATTGAATGAAAAAAGAGATGCAGTTCATGCTATTGAAAAACGTCAAGCTGGTGGAAAAACTATTATTGTCCCTAGCAAAAAAATGAAAACACCACATTATTCTGTTTCTAGGATTAGAAAGGGTGAAAGTATAAATTCTACAAGTTATGGTCTTTCTAATATTCGAAAAAGTAAAATTGCACATTTTTTAAAAGAAAATATTTTGAAAAAAAAACGGAAAGAAAAATCAGAGATTACTAATTTGAGTTTATTACATAATGATTATAACAAAATACAAAAAGAACAAGAAAATTTTTTAAAAAAAAACAATCATCATAATATATTTTTAAAAATTTTATCACATAATAGTAAATTTATATTTAAAATGATTACTTGGTTCAAAAATTCTTTTTTAATTAAATACATTTTAATTACAAGAGAGATTCTCAAAAAAAATTCTTTACAAGAGAAAAATAATATTTTTTTAAAAAAAAAACATTATTCTTTACATAAAAAAAATATTGATCAAAAAAAAACAGTATGTTCATCTAAATTATTTAAAAAAAATCTTGAAAATATACCTTTAAAAAATAAAAATTTAGAATTAATTCAAAAAGAGTGTGATATCTCTTCAAGAAAGCATTCTCATCTCTATAAAAAAAATGATATAAAAAATATAGATGATCAAAAACTATCTATTCTAGATACATCTAACGTTTTTTATAATGTAGAAAATAAAAACAATGAAATAAAAAACAGCAACTTAATACAAAAATGTATAAATAAAAGTTCTTGTTCGAAAAACATTTTAATTAAAAAAGATAGCGATATCAATATTATTGATCATAATGCTATATTTTATAAATTTTTTAATGATTCTAAAATCTTTAACAATAACACTTTACATAATAATTTTTTAGATGTTTATCCTGCTCATTCTCCAATATCAGTATTATCTTCAGTGTTTTCATTAGAATTAGCATTAGGTAAAGTTTGGATTAAGTATCCAATACTTATATCAGATGAAGAAAAAAAACAAAAACAAATAATTAAAAAGAAAAAATTACATATATCGTCTATTTTTAAAAAAAATAAGTTTGTTAAGAACAATAATTATTGTGGAATGAAAAAAACAAAAACTGAAATATATTCACTTAAAAAGTATACAAAAAATAATATTCAAATTCAAGAAATTATAAAACCTAAGTTCTTAAAAAGAAATGAAAAAGAATCTGTATTAATTTCAGATAAAAAGAATTTTTTTTATAAAAAAATTTATATTAGAGAAAATAAAACAAGTCAATCAAGTGCACCTGTAACAAAAATTTCTGAAAAATCATACACAAATAAAACAGCAAACTTATTTAATTTTAATTTATTAATGATGAAATTAAGTCTGATAAGAAAAAATTCTGCAGGAGCACATTCTGCAACAAATATTTCTAATTCTCCTGTCTCAAAGATAAAATAAATTTTTTTACAATAAAAAAATAAAATTATTTTATTTTAAATAAATATAATTTTGTTGTTTATTAAATTATTTACTTCAATAAAAAATAAAAACTTACTTAAAAAGTAAGTTTTTATTTTTTATAAATATTTTAATAAAGTCGACTAACTATAACGTTCAATGATTTCATTAAAAATATTTTCAGCTACTTCTAAAACTTTAACATTCGCAAGATAACATTCTTGTTGATAGTTTAAATCTTGATAGTCTTGTTCAATGTTATTAGACATAGATATTTTTTTATTTTGAAGTATATTAATCATATTTTTTTTAAAAGGAAGTTCTTCTTCTAGTTTATTACATTTATGATCTATAGATTTAGAAAATTTTTGGTAAGATTGATCGAGTGTTTCTTTATAATCTACGAGAAAATCTTGATGAAGTTTCATTATAGTTCTAGCATTATTTCTATCTATATCATTTATGTTGTCTTTTAATGAAAATGCAAATGGCTCGTTTTGATCAATTAACAATTCTAATTCTTCTAATGTTTTAGAATATGGTTTAATCATATAAAGATCACCATCAGAATTTTCACCTCGTATTGAAAATTGAATTCCATCAAACGTAATTAATAGATCATTGTTTTCTGTACGTACGTTAGGTTGAACTATAGTATGATCTGATAGCCTCGTTGCTGTCCAATTGTTATTTTTAAAATATATAATATAATTGGTGTCTTTTGCATTACTAGTAGACACCCATTTTGCAGATATTCTAGGAAATGAATGGTTACTTGAGCTAGACATCACTTCTGGATTGCTGATTTTAAAAATTTTTTTTCCAACATTCCCAGATATATCATATCCTAATGTATGATATGAGTTTATACTATCAGCAAAATTAATTGCTAGTTGTCCAATTTTATTTCTTGCATTTGTTAATTCTTCTCTACGAAATTTAAGCAGAGCTCCTAAAGTAGCACTTGGAATCATGTCTTCTATTTTTTTTGCTATGTTATCATTTTCATCAATGTATCCTACACTGATGTATCTGTCATCTGTTTGAGATGTGAGTGGAATTAAGTTTTGTTTTTGATTGTTATCTATAAGAGATATTCCATTATTTAAATAAAGTTGATAATTATCATCATTTTTAACTACTTTTATTCCAATCAAATCATTTAGTTCATCTACTAGATTCTCTCTTTTTTCAATAAGGTTATCAACTTCATTAGGCATGTTTAAAACAGGAAAATAACGAATATTTATAGTAATATCATGAATTTCATTAATTAAGGAGTTAACTTTTTTTATGTTATTTATGACTGATTCTTTAATATCTTCTTCTAATACTTTTAATTTTTTATCAAAATCTTTTATTGCAAAAACTATATTACTTAATTTATTTTTTATGTTGTCATTAATTATATTTTTTTCATCCAAAACAATATCTTTTTCTATCTGTTCATATAGATCATTAATGAGTTCATTAAAGATATTTGATTTCTCACATAATAAATCTTCTAGTTTTAATAATTGTTCGATTTTAGTTTGTTCATCTTGTACTTGTGCATCAGTTTTTCGTTTTTCTTCTGTAATAAAATCATTATAATTATCGTATATTTCTTTTACTTTTACTGTGGTATGTATATTTGAATCTTGCACAGTATTTTCTAAAATAACACGTTTTCCTGAGTTTTTTCCACCAGGATTATTAATTTTATTAACGGTGTGATCGATCATAATTTTCATTGCATTAATACCGGAAATAGCAGTATTTAATATAGAACTCATTTTTTATCCTTACTTTATAAGACATTTATTTTGTTTTAAAATATATTATCTATATAAAAAAATATTTTTACACTAAAGTTGAGTATTTTTCTGCAGTTGAATTTGTTTTAAAATAATATTAGTCAATCCTATACCTTTTTTACTCATTTCTTGAGATAATTGTTGATCATAAACATCAGTATAAAGACGACTTTGATTATTGTCTAATAAACTATCTTGTGATAAAGAATTCCTCATATTCTTAAGTAATATTTGAATAAATACACCTTCTACTTCCTTAGCTGTTTGTAATGCATACTTTTTTGGATTCATACGAACTTGGTACTTAAGTTCATTAATAAATTGTACATTATAATTTGATGTTTTAAATAGTAATAAATCATTGTTCATTAAATAATTTCCAATTTCGCGTTAAGACAACCAGCACTTTTCATTAATTGCAAAATAGACATTAATTCATCAGGTTTAGTACCTAATGTATTTAAAGCTCTAACTATATTGTGTAAGTTTTCTCTATTACTAAAAATATCATCCATATAATTTTGATCAATTGTATTTTTTATAGGTTTCTCTTTTTTTACAATTTTTCTAAATGATTTTAAAAAATATAAGTCTCGTTTTTTATTTTCAATTTGATGTACTATGATAGACATATTTCCGTTTGAAATTACACATGATCCTAATTTTACTGATTGATTAATAACAACAGAACCAGTACGAGAATTAACTACAATTTTAGCTTCTTGTGATGGTAATGAAATATCTATATCCTGAATATTGGAAAGCATATGTACTTGTACATCGTTGTTAGCTGAAGTACTTAATTGCACTGTTTTAGAATCAATAGGAGTAGCTGTATCTGGGTATTTTATATTAATCATATCGCTAATACGTTGTGCCGTACTAAAATTTTCTTGATTTAACTGCAAGTTTATTGTTTTTTTTCTTCCAAAGTTATTATTAATTTCTCGCTCAATTGTTGCGCCATGATGAATCTTACCAGAATTAACTTGATTTAAATGAAGATAATGCATTTTATTTTTTTGATTACTTTTTTCAGATACTAATATATTACCTTGCGCAATAGCATAAATTTGATTATCCGTTCCTTTTAAAGGAGTCATTAAAAGTGTTCCTCCTTTAATACTTTTAGCGTTTCCCATAGATGAAACTACGACATCTATTTTTTCACCTGCATGACTAAATGGTGGTAAATTTGCTGTAACTATCACTGCTGCTACGTTTTTTAAATGCATATTAGCATTCGGGGGGATGCTGACACCTAGTTTTGACAACATGTTATTTAATGATTGATTAGTAAATGGAGATTGTGTTGATTGATCACCTGTTCCATCTAAACCAACTATTAAACCATATCCGATTAGTGGATTATCTCGAATGCCTTGGATACTAGTTAAGTCACGTATTTTTTCAGCATGCAAGGGTAATGAAGAAATTATGAAAATAAAAATAATTAATTTCATTAATAATAATATTTTTTTAGACATAAAAAACCTTTATTTGTGTGTCTTTTAAAAATTGTCATAGTAATATAAATATATTATTTTTTGAAAAACACTATATCTATGAAAAATTTTTTTATTTTTTAACTGTTTTTCTAAAATATTGATTTTTTCTCATAAAGAACAAACAACATTCTTTATGAGATTTTATTAAATTTAGAAAAAATATAATTGTTTGATAGTATTTTAAAATTATATTATTTTATAATGAACGTCTATATAGGAGAAATTTTTAATAAAAATTTTTGTAGCCAACCCATTTTTTGAGCGTCGCTAATATGTCCATGACTTAAATATTCAATACGCGCATCAGCAATTTGAGTAGATGAAATTAAGTTGTTTTTATTAATGTTATTAGGATTTATCACTCCTGAAAAACGAATAAATTCTGTACCTTCATTAATAGCAACTTGTTTTTCTCCGATAACTTTTAAGTTTCCATTTGGAAGTACTTTTTGGACAGTCACAGTAATAAGACCTGTAAATTGATTTTTAGCTGAATGACTACCCTTTCCTGAAAAATTATTTTTTCCCATGCCATCTAAACTAGTCATATCATCTTTCACATCAAGACCGAAAAGCGGATTTAATTGTCCTGGTGTTATTTTAATTCCTAAGTTAGTAGAACCATTTCTACTCATATCTGAAGCAGAACTGTTGCTAGCACTTATATTTTCTTGCAATACAATAGTTATTGTATCTCCAACATTGTGTGGGCGATGATCTTCAAATAATGGTTGATATCCATAATTTAAAGATATTTTTTCTTGAAACAAAGAACCATTAATGACTTTAGGCCACATATTAGGTGCTATAGCAGTTGTGGCACCCCCTACTAAAGGTTTATATTCAACATTAGCACAACTTTGAATTGTTAATAAAAAAATAGCAGTTAAATAATATTTTGTCTGACAAATAAATAACTTTATCACGAAAAAGTTACCTTTAATAATAGATGTTTAACATATAAAGTTTGTTCGAACATATTTTTTTTAAAAATATTATAAAATTTAAGTATTACAACTGTGATAGTTTTTGTAACATTTGATCTGATGTGCTAATAGATTTGCTGTTAATTTCATATGCTCTTTGAGTTTGAATCATATTAACTAGTTCTTCAGCTACATTGACATTTGAAGTTTCAACATACCCTTGATATAATAGCCCTGTACCATTTAAACCTGGAACGGTATCTATTGGAGATCCTGATGCTTGAGTCTCTTGGTATAAATTTTCACCTATACTTTCTAAACCAGAATTATTAATAAAATTCACTAAATTTAATTGACCAACTAAGACAGGTTGTGTTTGTCCCTGAATAGTAGCACTAATAACACCATCTCTTGCTATATTAATATTTGTAGAATCAGAAGGAATGTTAATTTCAGGAATCACAGGAAAACCACTATTTGTTACTAATTGACCGTTTTGATCTAATTGAAAAGAACCATCTCTCGTGTATCCTATGTTTCCATCTGGTAATTGTACTTGAAAAAATCCTTCTCCCTTAATAGCTATGTCTTTGAAAGACTCTGTTTTTGAAAGATTTCCTTGACTGTGAACTCTTTCAGTAGATACAGGTCTTACTCCGGTACCGAATTGCAATCCTGATGGCAAAGTTGTTTCAACTGATGAATTTGTTCCTGCTTCTCGCATTGTCTGATACATTAAATCTTCGAAAATAGCCCTAGATCGTTTGAATCCATTTGTACTGATATTTGCTAGATTATTAGAAATGACATTCATATTAATTTGTTGAGCATCAAGACCAGTTTTAGAAATCCATAAAGAAGGAATCATATTTTTGTCCTATTTTTTGTCAATTGTTAATATTCATCAGCTGATTTGCATATTCTGCATTTTGGTCACACATAGATATCATTTTCATTTGCATTTCAAATTGTCTAGCATTTGATATCATTTCTATCATGTTTTTAGAAGCATTTACATTGCTTTCTTCAAGCATACCTGATTGTACACGTATCTTGTTATTATGATTGATAGTGCGATTATATTTATTAAGTTGATTATTTTTTTTAAGGTAAAATAATCCATTTTCTTTTTGTACTAAATCTTGTGAAGAAAAACAGGATAATTTTAACGCTCCTATTTTTTTTTCAATAATATGTTTATTCTTTTTTCGTGCTGAAATAATTGTTCCATCTGATAAAATTTTTATATTTATATTATTCGGTATTTCTATATTTTTGCAATTGTTTCCTACGACCTCATTATCTTGAATAGTCAGTTTGTGATTAGAATTTATTTTTATATGGCCATTTTTTGTGTATGCTTCCTGACCATTAGTATCTTTAACTGTTAACCATCCGTCATCTTTAATAAATAAATCTAAATTTCTTCTTGTATGATTTAATATTCCTGAAGAAAGATTAAGATACTCTTTTGAAATTCTGTTATAAGCATCATATGAATTTTTTACATTGTGTTTTTGTATTGCAACAATAAATTTTTCTTTAAAACCAGTAGTTGAAAGATTTGCTAAATTATTAGAAATGATTGTTTGTTTTTCTAATAATTGATTAGCGGCAATCATAGATTGATAAATTGAATTCTCCATTATATTGTTCAATCCTATTTATATTAGATTATCGCAAATTTATTAATGTGTTAATTATTTTATCTTCTGTTTTAAAAGATTGTGCGTTCGATTGATAGTTACGCTGTGCTATAATCATATTTATCAATTCTTTATTCAAATCAACATTTGATGCTTCTAGCTTTTTGTGGTTTAAAATGACAAAGTTTTGATCACCAGATATTCCTATTATTTCTTCCCCTGATTCTGAAGTAGCAGACCATAGATTCCCACTTTCAGGTTCTAATTTCTCAGGATTAATAAATGTTGATAGTAATATCTGACCTATTTTTTGTTTTTCTTGATTTGAATATATTCCAATAATCTCACCATTTGGAAGAATACGAAATGTTTTTAGATTGCCTTGAGAATATCCATCTTGAGAAGATTCTTCAAAGAAGTTATCAGTATGAGGTTGTTCTGTCGTTCCAGTTAGATTAAGATTGATTGTTTGATGCTTTTCAGGGTTTGGTAATTCAATATTAAAATTTTTATTAGAAGTTAATAGCCCATCAGAGTTAAATATTAAATCAAAACTATTATGAATATTTTTTTCATCTTTAGCACTATCTAATTTTACATCAACTGTCCATTTATTTTTATCTGTTTTATTAAAAGACATTTTAATTTTTTCTTTTTGACCATCTTTATTATAGATGTCGATATAAGTAATACAAGATTCTGGTGCAGATAATTGATTATCAGCACTCTCTATATTTGCAATCGAATCAAAATTGCGATTTAAAATAGCTTTTAATTTTATTTCAGAAGTAGGTTTTTCTTTTAATCTATCAGCATGTTTTAAATTAATAGGTTCTAAGATCGATGCATTGTTAAAAGTATTTTTTGAAAAATATTGGTTTTTTCCAGTCAAATACATTCCTTGCATATTAACAATATTCTTATTTTTATCGAGTAAGAATTGACCATCTCTCGTATAATGTATATGACCTTGATTATCTAAAACACGGAAAAAACCGTTGGTTGTAATTCCTAAATCTAAATCTCTTCCAGTTTCAACAAGCATTCCGTTATTGAAATTTTGTATGATATTTGAAATTCCAACACCATATCCATTAGTAGTATTTGAATAAAACGAGTGAGAGAACATATCAAAAAAGATCGGTTTGCTAGATTTGTATCCTATAGTAGATGCGTTAGCGATGTTGTTAGATATAATATCTATACAATCACTACTAATTAGCAGGCCACTTATGGCTCCCATATCAGACATAAATTTACTCCTTTTATTTTTGAATAAAATTTTTTTTATGTAAGAATTTCAAGAATGTTTAAAGGTGTTGTTGTTCCTGCTTCTCCTAACTTAATAATAGGAATATTGGCAGACATAATAACACTATTTACTACTGCTTCACTTAGACTCTTAACACGAATATCTTCACCTTTTGTTTGAGCAACAACTACTATATTATATTTTCCAGTGTCTACACTTTGATCATTTAAATCTTTACCATCCCATAAAAAAGTATGTATACCAGGTTCAACGTTTGTTATTTTTTTTACGTGTAAAACTGTATTATTTTTATCTGTAATCTCTATTTTAACTGAATCAGCATTATCAAATAGCGCTATTCCAAATCTTGTTTTAGTATTTTTACTATGTATTATTTTTTCATTTGGTACTATAACATGACGTCCAATTAATGAAGATAATTGAAGATTTTGATTTTTATTAACGTGATTGGAGAATTGGATTGTAAAATTATTCAGTCTCTCAATTCCATTTGCTGTATTAATTTGAGCTAATTGTGACGTTAAATCAGAGTTTTTAATAGGATCAGTAGGATCTTGATTTTTAATTTGAGTAACTAATAACTTCAAAAAGTTTTTTTGTAAATTCAATGAATTAGTGTTATCTTGTAAATAATTACTATTATTTTTAATCAAATCATCGTGTACAGGTGGATTAACATTAGTTAAATTCGTATTAATAGTATTCATTTTTTCTCCTTATTCAAACATTGTCAATGTTTTTATTATCATACTCTTAGCTGTCTTTAATACTTCTATATTTGCTTGATAACTTCTTGCGGCCGAGATATTATTTACAATTTCTGTAATAGGATTTACGTTCGACGTTACAATGTAACCTTTTTTATTAGCCATAGGATTGTTTGGATCGTATAATACTTTCATAGGACTAGGATCATCTACTATAGCAGATATTTTTACCCCCCCTATTTTTGCATTTTTCAAAGAGTCTAATTCAAAAACAACTTTTTTTGCAACGTACGGGTAAAATTTTCCATTTTTATGTGTCATACTATCCATATTAGCTAGGTTACTAGCAATAATATTTATTTTTTGCGATTGAGCAGTCATCGCCGAACCTGCAATATTAAATATGTTCAGAAGAGACATGATCTATATTATCCTTGTAAAACGTGCATCATATTTTTAATTTCATTTTTCATAAATACTAAACTTGATTGATATTTGAAACTATTATTTATAAATTCAATTCTTTCTCTATCCATGTTGACTGTATTACCATCTTGCTTTATTTGATTTGTAATTACAGGTATAGTTTTTAATGAAAATAAATTTTCATGTTGAGCATTTAAATGATAAGGAGATGTTTTTTTTAAAAAAATATTTCTAGAATTCAAATTTTTTTTATTTAGCATTTTACCAAACTCATGTTTAAAATCAATATCTATTGATTTATATCCAGGTGTATCAGAATTGGCAATATTACTGGATAAAATCTCTTGTCTTTTAGCATAAAGATTTAATGCTTGTTGACTAAAGTTAAAAATTTGGTTTATTTTATCAAACATCTTGATATCCTTTAATCTCATATAGAAAAATTTTGTTAAAAAATATTAGTAATAATAATATTATTATTTTGTTTTTTAGAATATCTATTTTTTTATAAAAAATTTTTAATAAATATTAAAAATAAAAAAATATAAAAATTTAAATAGATTTATATTATACCTGTATTACAACATTTTGTACTAAGAAAATATTTTTTTAACGCTATTATTCTTTTAAACGCTATATTTATAAATCATTCAATAAACATAAATCAAGGAAAAAGAATAATAATAATGAAGATGATAATTTATTTTTTTTTATTATTGATATCTTTTGAAGTTAATTCTGTCGATTCAAGAATAGAAAAATTTAATTTTTTTGATTTAACTAAAGAATTAAATGTGTTTTTTAAAAAAGCATATCCTTTTAATAAAGATGATATCAGTATCATAGTACGTACTCCATTAAAAAAAAATATATATTGTAAAAAACCTACTTTTTCTTTTTTAAATAATTTTCATGATCTAGGTTTAACTGACGTTCTTTTAACGTGTAATCAAAAACATTATTATCTAAAAGTAGAAATTCAATCTGAAGGAGAGTATATTGTAGCAAATAGACAAATCCCTAGAGGTACGAAAATAACAGAAACAGATTTAAAAATTTTAAGAGGACGTTTAGATATATTACCCAATAATACCTGTCGTAAGAAAAAAGATGTTATAAACAGAATAAATTTGCGTGATTTTTTTCCCCTGCAACCAATAACATCGTCTATGACACGGCCACCTTGGTTAGTTACAATTAATCAGAAAGTTACTATTATCATCATTAGTAGTAATTTTACGATTTCCGATAAAGCCAAGTCATTAAGTAATGGAGCTAAAAATCAAAAAATACGTGTTAAAACAAAAACTGGAAAAATTATCAGTGGAATTATTAATAAAAATGGTGAAGTTATAGTCTCTCTATAAAAAAATTATTTTTTTTTGTTGATGTAATTATACGTTTATGTAAATATATTATATATATTTTTTTTTTAATATAAAAATGAAAAACTTAATAAATACAATAAAAAAAATAGAAATAATTTTATGTTCTTTAGAAGTGATATCAAAAAAAGAATATCATTCTTTATTAAATCCTGATAAATTTAATAATTTAGATATATTAAAAACAGTTAAAAAGAAAACAATGTTGTTCAAGACACTTACTATGTTAAATCAGGAGAGAAAATCTCTTGAAAAAAAATATAGTATTTTTGAACCTTATCAAAATATAGTTGAATTAAATAATGATTGGAATCAAATTATAAATAAATGTTTATCATTGCGCCAATTTAATCTTAAGAATAAAATTCTTATAAATAAGAAATTTTATTTAAATCAATACTTTTTAGAATTATTTTCATCGCACAAAAAATCTACGACTTATAATATTGATGGAAATATAAATATTTAATGCAAAAATAGTACATTTATCATTCATTTTCAAGAGACCAATTTAAAGTTTCACCTGATAAAAATGGAATTATTTTATCTGCTCCAATTCTTATTTTTTTTATAATTTTATACGGTTTTTTTACAATTGTTATAGTTTCTTTGTTAATAGGCATATTATAAAATCTAGCACCATTTTCAGAACAAAAAGATTGCAAATGTTTTAAAGCGTTCATTTCCTCGAATACTTTAACATAAGATAACAAAGAAGATGGTGCGTTAAATATACCAGCACATCCAAGAACATTAATTTTATTTTTATGAAGATGTGGTGCTGTGTCGCTTCCTAAAAAAAAATGTTTATATCCTTTAGATATAGCTTTTCTTAATGCTATTTGATGTATATTTTTCTTTAAAATTGGTAGACAATACAAATACGGTTTAACTCCACCACAAAACATATCATTACGATTTAGCATTAAATGATGCGGTGTAATAGTTGCTGATAGATAATTAAAATCATTTTTTTTAATGTATTCTACAGCTTCTTTAGTAGTAATATGTTCTAAAACTATTTTTAATTTTGGGAATTGTTTCCGCAAAGGTTTTAATATTGTCTGAATAAAATTTGCTTCTCTATCATAAATATCAATATTTTGATTACTCTCTTCACCATGAATCAGTAATGGCATTCCTATTTTTTCCATACACTTTAGAATAGAAGTAATATCACTAATTTTTTTTATACCTGTTTTTGAATTAGTCGTCGAATGATTTGGATATAATTTAGCTGCTATAAATATTTTTTTAGAGAATCCTAGTTCTAATTCTTGAGGTTTTGTAAAATTAGTTAAATAACACGTCATTAGTGGTTGAAATTTATAATTTACGTGCATTGATTTTAAAATTTTATCACGATAAGCAATACTTTTTAAACAATTTGTAATAGGGTTATCAAGATTTGGCATAATAATAGCTCGTTTATAAAATTTACCAGTGTAGTTAATGACTTTATCTAAAATTTCATTGTCTCTTAAATGTACATGCCAATCATCAGGTTTTTTAATTGTTATTTTTTTTATAAATTTAGACATTTTTCTTATTTTTTTTAGTTATAATTATTCAAATAATTTTGAAACTAATTCAACCATATTATTTTAATATTTATTTGAATTATTTTTATAAAAATGAATTTTTAATATAAAAAATTTTTATTAATAATTAATTTTATTTGAAAAAATTATACATTAAATATATATATTTTAATTAATTCAAAAAATTAAACCTAATTTTTAATTTTTTGTTTCTTGAAAAAAGTTAAAATTTTTTATGGTTATAGGTTAGTTTAGAATGAATCTTTTAAAATCTTTGCTATCAGTAAGCTTAATTACTTTAATATCTCGTATATTAGGATTTATTCGAGATATTTTAATTGCTAGTATTTTTGGTGCGTCTATTTTGACTGATGCTTTTTTTGTATCTTTTAAAATTCCTAATTTATTACGTCGTATTTTTTCGGATGGTGTATTTTCTCAAGCTTTTATACCTGTATTAATGGAATACAAATCCAATAGAAATGAAAAAGACGTCCAAGATTTGATTGCTTCCATATTTGGTTTTATGATCTTTTTTTTATCTTTATTAACTATTTTAGGAATATATTTTTCGCAATCTATAATTATAATTAGTGCACCAGGTTTTTTAAAGTTACCTAATAAACTAATGTTGTCTGCAAATTTATTAACAATAACGTTTCCTTATATTTTATTAATTTCTTTATCTTCATTTTTTTCATCTATTTTAAATAGTTGGAACTATTTTTCTATTCCAGCTTTTTCTTCAATATTTTTAAATATTAGTATCATTGTGTTTTCTATTTTTTTTAGTTCTTTTTTTCATCCTCCTATTATTTCTTTAGCATGGGCAGTCATTGTAGGTGGATGTATTCAATTATTTTATCAATTTCCATTTTTATACAATATCAATATGTTAGTTATACCCAATTTTAACTGGAATAATATTGGTCTTTTAAAAATTTTAAAAAAAATGGGTACTGCTATTTTAGGTGCTTCTGCTAATCAAATTTCTTTAATAATGAATACTGTTTTTAGCTCGTTACTTCATTCTGGAACGATATCTTGGATATATTATGCCGATCGATTAATAGAATTTCCAGTAGGTATATTAGGAGTATCATTAAGTACTATTTTATTTTCATCTCTTGCTAAAAAATACAGAAATAAAATATCATCAGAATATAAAAAATTACTTAATTGGGGTATACAAATTAGTTTAATTTTATCTTTACCAAGTTCAGCAATACTTTTTTTTCTTGCAAAGCCAATAATTACAGTACTTTTTCAATATGGAAAATTTACAGATTTCGATGTTTTAATGACAGAAAAAGTATTAAAATTATATTCTTTTGGTTTAACTTCTTTTATTTTAGTAAAAATTTTATCTTCTGCTTTTTATGCTTGTGAAGAAATAAATATTCCTATGAAGATTTCATTATTAACGCTTTTTCTAACTCAATTAATGAATCCAATTTTAATTTTTTATTTTCAACATGCTGGTCTTGCCTTGTCTGTTAGTATATCTAGCTGGATAAATTTTTTATTACTTTATTGGAGATTATATCAAAAAAATATCATAAATTTTAAATATAGTGAATTAATCTTTATTATATATATCATATTATCAACATTCGTAATGATTTTAATTTTATTTTTTGTATTACATATGATGCCTTTTTGGAATACTGGTTCATTTCTTAACAAAATTATTCGTTTATGTTTTGTTTTGTTAGTTTCTGGAATTACATATTTGTTTATGTTAAATTTTTTTGGAATACGTCTATTAAACGTTTCTTATAAAAGTTCTTGAATACAGTAATATTATATAAATCATATATCATTGATATATGATTTATATAATATTTATTATATAATATTATATACATTTTATATTTCTTATAATTCATCTAAAAAAATGGAGTTTCAAATGAAAAAACGAGCTCTTGCTATCGTATTGTTATTAGTAAGCCTAGTGACCTCCATTCAAGCTGAAGAAAACAATGGATGGTATTTAGGTACAAAAATGGGATGGTCTCATATTAATCCTTTAAAATACGATGTTAACAATTCTCAAGTTAGTAAGAACGATGATATTTTAACAGAAAATTTTAGCACACCAATTCTTGGGTTATTTTTAGGGTATGAATTGAATCCATATTTTTCTTTTGAAATAGAAAATGATACTAATGGTTTTTTTCCTTGTTTCATGTTTCAACAAAACAAGGAATATGCACAATCTAATAGTGTTCAATTAGCAACTAAGCTATCATATCCAATAACAGATGATTTTTATTTTTATACGAGATTAGGTGGAACAGTTTCATGGGATGATCTTACTTCTAAAAATAGTTTATATCACTTCTTTAGCAAGGACAGTGCAATTGTTCCTAGCGTTTCTTTAGGTGCTGAGTATATTTTTAATGAGAAGTTTATTACTAGATTAGACTATACTTGGAGAAATAGTATTAAAAACATATTAGCTTCATCTATTAAGCCTCCTTTAGGAGATGCAGTTCTGTCTATTGGATGGAAGTTTGGGAAATCAAATATTAGCAATGTTTTTTCATCTGATGATTCTGAATTATTAAATTCACAATACAGTGTATTAAATGAAAATATCAATTTTCCCTTTAATAGTACGGAATTAAAACCTATTGCTTATGATAAATTGAATAAATTAGAAGATGACATAAAAGATATGAAATTAAAAAACTTTTCTATTATTCTTTTAGGACATTCTGATAGAATAGGAAGTCGTGAATATAATCAAAAACTATCTGAAGATCGTGCTTATACCATCAAAAACTATTTAACATCTCAAGGTGTGGATAGAAATAAAATAACTGTGAAAGGATTGGGTAATTTATATCCGTTAACTAATCAGGTGTGTAAAGATATAGAAAACAAACCTTTACTAGTTAGTTGTTTGGCTCCGGATCGTCGTGTAGAAATTGAAGTATTATCTAATATTGAGTAAGCTTAACATATAATATATTAATTTTCGGAGAGAGAGAGATTCGAACTCTCGGACGATTTCTCGTCGGCGGTTTTCAAGACCGCTGCCTTAAACCGCTCGGCCACCTCTCCGATATAAATATATAAAAAATAGTTTAAACAAAATATAAACTTCATAGTAGATCATTATATTATTTATTGCAAAGATAATTTTATTTTATTTTGCATGTATCAGTGATTTTAAAATAATTAATTTTTTATTTGTAATTTTTATTTTTTTTTTCTATAATAATGTTATCGGCGTGTTGACAGATTGGATATGTAGCGGATTGCAAATCCGTATAACCCGGTTCGATTCCGGGATACGCCTATAAAATTTTTTATGCCCGGATGGTGAAATTGGTAGACACAAGGGACTTAAAATCCCTCGGCTTTATAGCTTTGCGGGTTCAAGTCCCGCTCCGGGTAATAAATAAAAATTCAAAAATTTTTTATAAAAACGCTTGATATACTTTATATTTACTTGTTTTTATTAAAATAAAATATTTTTTAAAAAATTTTTTTAATAGAAATTCATAGTTAAAACAACTATTAGTTACAAATCTTAACTCTCCTTTTATCGTTAAATATTTTCTAGAATAGTATATTATTTTTTCTGTTATTTTAAAATTTATCTTTAAATCACAATGAAAGGGTGGATTAGAAATAATTAAATCAAATTTTTTAAAAATATTTGAATATAAATCACTACATATGATTTCTCCTTTTAATTTATTAGCATCAAATGTGGCTTGACTACATTTTAATGCAAATATATTACTATCAACTAACGTTAACACTGCATTAGGTGAAAAATATAATAGAGCTGCCGATAAAAATCCTGTTCCACAACCAATATCTAAAACTTTTCCAGTTATTTTTGTTGAAAAAGTAGAAGCAAGCAATTTACTACCAGAATCTATTTTTTTATGACCAAAAACTCCTGGAAGTGATTTTATAATTAAGTTCTTCCATAAATGTTTTTTAAAAAAATCTTCTAATATAAAAACTATATTTTTTTTAATAAATCCTGACATTAGAATAGAATGTTTTGCGTTATCTATTTTTTTTAATTGAATCCATTTCTTTAAAATTAATGGTGCACTTCTTACTCCGCTAGAATTATCACCTACAATAAATATTGCAGTTTCAATAGGAAAAGATGAAATAATATTCATTAATTGAAATGTTGCTTCGGATTTATCTTTTGGCCAATAATAGATTATTGTATCACAGTTTTGGATCATTTCCTTAGAAACTAATAAATTGTTGTAAATAACAATATTCTTTAGTTTTTTTTTAAAATAGATATAATCGTTGTATCTTTGAAGATAGATTTTTTTACTGATAGTAAATAAATATAAAGGAAGATCGTCTTGTATATTTCCGGAAAAAAAAACTTTTTTTGTTTTAAATATTTTATCATGACGTAGTATGAGTTGACTATTTTTAGATAGTAACAAAATAATACTTTTCCTTATAAAGTTCAATGAATGTATATTTTTACAACTGTATTTATTGAAATATTTTTTTAGTGATTGAGTAATATTGGATATGTATATTGTTTTTAATATAAAATAGAAATTGTTATCACATAGTATTTGTACTATAATTTAATTGCATAAAATTTTATTAATTTTTATAATAAAAATTTTATCTGCATATAAGTCAATATTATTGAGCAATAAATATGCAAAAAAAATCCATCGAACTTAAAAGCAGCAATTTTACATTATTAGTATTGTATTTAAATAATCAGAATATTGATTTAATTAATCAATCATTATATAAAAAAACTCAAGAATGTCCAAAATTTTTTAAGAATGCACCTATTATTATCAATGTATCAAGATTGTGTAATATAGTAAATTGGAAAAAAATACAAGAAATTATCATTTCTCACGGTTTTTTCGTTGTAGGAGTCAGTGGCTGTCAGGATAGCATGTTAAAAAAAAATATAATTGATTCAGGACTTCCTATTTTATCAGAAAGAAAAAAAAACCAATCTAATTTTATTACTAATGTTTGCATTAATTCTACAAAAAATAAAAAAGAAATACTTAATAAAGTAGAAAAAACTCATATTGTAGATATACCTGTACGTTCAGGTCAAAAAATTTATGCTAAACATGCTGATTTAATAGTTATTAATAATGTTAGCGCAGGAGCTGAATTAGTAGCAGATGGAAATATTCATATTTATGGTATAGTTCGAGGTCGAGTACTAGCAGGTGCTAATGGAGATACATCAAGAAAAATTTTTTGTACAGGATTATTTGCTGAATTAGTTTCTATATCTGGCGAATACTGGTTATCAGACCAGATACCATCAGAATTTATTGGAAAATCAGCTCAAATTTATCTAAAAAATAAATTTTTAACTATCAATTCTCTCAGTTAAGTGTGTTTGTTTAAGGATATTTTCATATGGCACGGATTATTGTAGTAACTTCAGGGAAAGGAGGTGTAGGTAAAACTACTTCCAGTGCAGCTATTGCAACTGGTTTAGCAAAGAAAGGAAAGAAAACTATTGTTATAGATTTTGATATAGGATTAAGAAATTTAGATTTAATTATGGGATGTGAACGTAGAGTAGTATACGATTTTATTAATGTTATTCAAGGCGATGCAACGCTTAATCAAGCTATAATTAAAGATAAAAAAACAAATAATTTATTTATACTTCCTGCATCGCAAACTCGAGACAAAGATGCTTTAACACATACGGGAGTAGAAAAAGTTTTAACAGAACTTATAAATATGGAATTTGATTTTATTATTTGTGATTCACCAGCAGGAATTGAAACAGGTGCTGTTTTAGCAATATATTTTGCAGATGAAGCTATTATTACTACTAATCCCGAAGTTTCTTCAGTACGAGATTCTGATCGAATATTAGGAATTATTGCATCTAAATCGAAAAGATCTGAACAAAATAAAATACCTATAAAAGAATATCTTTTATTAACACGTTATAATCCTATACGTGTTAAAAAAGGAGAAATGTTAAGTATGACAGACGTTTTAGACATTCTACAAATACCTATAATAGGTGTAATACCTGAAGATGCATCTGTTCTTCGTGCGTCTAATCAAGGTGAATCGATAATATTAGATATAAAGTCAAATGCAGGAAAGGCTTACAGTGATACTGTAAATCGATTATTAGGTGAAGAACATCAACTCCGTTTTATTGAAGAAGAAAAAAAAAGTTTTTTACAACGTTTATTCGGGAGATAGGTATGGCTTTATTAGATTTTTTTTTATCCCGGAACAAAAATACTGCTAATGTTGCAAAAGAGAGATTGCAAATCATTGTTGCAGAACAAAGAAGATATAATCATGAACCAGATTATTTTCCAAAATTAAAAAGTGAAATATTATCTGTAATTTGCAAATACGTAAATATAGAACCAAATATGATAACTGTTCAATTAGAACAAAAAAATGAAGATATTTCTATATTAGAATTAAATATTATTTTACCTGATTAATTGTTTACAAAAAACATATCTTTTAAAATAAAAAAATATAAATTATAATTTATATTCTAATAATTTTTTACTAATTTAGTTCAATCAATACTGAAGTATACTTGATATTTCAGCATTGATTGTTTTCGATCTTATATTAATAATACTCTCTATCTAAAATATATTATACAAATAATTAATACTCTTTTCTTCAGAGCAGAACAATTTTTTGTTTTTTATTTTTAATAAAGCAAATGGTATTATATCTTTTGCGTTAGGAAGAAAGATTTGAGTTTGATTTATATGTAAATAATTTTGCAATTCAATGAATTGACATCCATCACCAACAACGGTCCATTTATTTTTTAAGTTATTGATTTGATTGATAATTAATTTTTTTTTTAGTAAAGCTTCAGTATGTTCTCCCATCCAAATAGATTGCTTGTTTCTTATATATCTCGCCCAATATACTTCTGTTTGTTTTGCATTTATTGCAACTATAATTCGTTTTTTTTTATATTTTCGCCATGCTTTTTCAGCCATAATTGCTAAAGTAGAAATACTGATTATAGGAATATTTAAACTAATAGATAAACTTTGTGAAATACTTGCTGCAATACGTATACTAGTGAAATTTCCTGGTCCTTTAGCATAAGCAATATAATTTAATTCTTGAAACTTTGTTTTAGTTTGAAATAATATTTTTTGAATCATAGGCAATATTTGTATAGTATGTTTTTTTTTACATTGTTCGGATAGAGAATAAATATATTTATTTTTATATATAGAAATTGAACAGCAATTAATCGAGCTATCAATTGCTAAAATTATATTAGACATGCTTTTCTCAAAAAATTAATTTTTAATTATGACAAAATTATTTATATATCTCTTGATTTTCATCTTTATTTTTAATAATTCTTACTAAATCAATACGGTATTCTGTTGCTTTAATAATATGAAAGTAAAAAGGATAAATATAAATTATTTCTCCTGGAAGCGGTAATTGACCTTTTTGTGCAATTAATAAACCTCCTAAAGAAGCATAATTATTTTCTTTAATTAATTCTTCAGTGTTGAGTAATTGTTGTAATGAATGCAAATCAGTTTCACCTTTTACTAACCAGCTATTATTTTCTTTTATAATATCAGGTGTTTCATCAGCATCTGGAAATTCTCCTGCTATGGCTTCTAAAACATCTAGGGGAGTAATTAATCCCTGTACTACTCCAAATTCATTACTAACAATTACAAAACTACCTTGAGCGCGACGAAGTACGCCAAGAAGTTTAATAGGATCGAGGGTATCTGGTATTATAATTGGTAAGATTTTACTTGAAAAAATAGATACATCTATTTTTTTTTCAATAGCTACTAATAATTCTTTAGCACGCACAATACCTATTATTTCATCTAGTTCTCCTTTACATACTGGAAATAAACTATGTGGTGTATCTAACAGCTGTATTCGAATCTCATCAGTATTTTTTTCTGTATTTACCCAAGAAATATTACTTCTCGGAGTCATAATACTTCTAATAGATCGTCCGGCTAATGTAAGAACGCTATTAATCATATATTTTTCTTCATCTTTAAATGTTTCCATTTCTTTTGAAGATTGAATAGAAGTGGCTTTTTTATCATTTTTTTTTATTTGTTCTGATTTTTTATTTTTACTATTTTCTCCTACCATTAATCGAAGTATAGCTTCAGCTGCTCTTTGTCTCATAGGTCTTCTAGATTGATTTTTCATAAAATTATGACGTGCTATTTGATTAAATATTTCAATCAATATTGAGAATCCTATTGCAGCATATAAATACCCCTTTGGGATGCAAAACCTTAATGCTTCTGTAACTAAACTAAAACCAATCATTAGTAAAAAACTAAGACATAGTACTACTACTGTTTGATGAAGATTAATAAAGTTAGTCAATGCTTTAGATGCTAGTAACATTAGTAGAGTTGCTATTATAACGGCTATCATCATAATTAATAACTGATTAACCATTCCAACGGCAGTTATTATTGCGTCTAAAGAAAAAACTGCATCTAATACGACGATTTGAATTACTACAGCCCAAAAACCTGCATAATTTTTATTTTCTGAATTTTCATGATGATTATTTTCTAATCTTTCATGTAATTCTATTGTAGTTTTAAATAGTAAAAAAAAACCGCCAAACAAAAGAATAATATCGCGTATCGATAAAGAAAAAAATTTATTATGAATTATAGGAGAATTAAGTGTTACAACCCAAGATATTAATGATAGTAGTGCTAAACGCATTACTAGAGCTAATCCTAAACCGATTAAACGTGCTTTATCTCTTTGATTAGGAGGCAGTTTTTCTGATAAAATTGCCACGAATATCAGATTATCAATTCCTAATACTACTTCTAGTATAACTAGTGTTAATAAGCCGGCCCAAGTTGACGGGTCTAAAAAAAACTCCATCAGAAAAACTCCATAAAAAATAGGATGTATCGATTTATTATATCTAGAAGATTAAAAAATATTTTTGATAAAACGAGTCATGTGAATGAATATATTTTGAAGAATTAATTTTTGAAGTTAGTACTTATTTACAATTATACTAAAATAACAGATATTTTTAGAGGTTAAAAAATTAATTTTTCAAAAGAAAAAAAATTTTTTATATAATAATATTTTTATTTAAAACTTAAAAAACAAAGTCCTCTGATTTTTTTATACAGAGGGCTTTTAAATCACGTATATGTTATTTTATATAGAAAAAACATTGATTGCAGCAGGACCTTTTTGTCCATCTTGAATTTCAAATTCAACATTTTGCCCTTCTGTTAATGTTTTAAATCCATTTCCTTGAATTGAGGAAAAATGAACAAAAACATCTTTACTTCCGTCTGATGGTGTGATAAAACCAAAACCTTTAGATTCGTTGAACCACTTAACTTGACCTTTAATCTTAGCCATTTTGTAACTTTCCTTAAGAATATTTTATCAGTCTTATTGCTAATTTACGTAGAAAATAGAAACATTTCTGTATAGGGCATGAATTTAAGATTTGGCAAGAGAAGCTATGTCAACGTCTTTACTCTAAACTTTTTTAAATTTAATATTCTATGCATAAACAGGATTGTAACGTATTTTTACCTAAAAAATTTAATTAATAATACAAAAATAATATTTTTATATAATATCATTGTTATATAAAAAAGCAAGTTTAAATTTATTTTAAAAATAGGTTGATATATTTATCGTTTTAATTTTCTTAATAGAAATATCAAAATATATTTCTATTAAGAAGAGTATATTTTAATTACATATATTCTTTATCATGTAATGCTTGTATTCTTTTCTCTAAAGAAGGATGAGATGCAAATAGTTTTAAAAGAGAGTTAGATTTACCGTTTATACAAAATGCAATGATACTATCAGATTCTTGAGGTTCGTGACTTTTTTTTAAACGATGTAAAGCGGCAATCATTTTTTCATGACCCACCATTTTTGCAGAACTAGCATCAGCATAAAATTCACGATGTCTAGAAAACCACATTGTAATAATACTCGCTAATACGCCAAAAATTAATTCTAAAAATGTAGAAATTAAAAAATATATTAATGGATTTTTTTCGTCCGTATTATTCTCACTTCGATTACTTGATATAACATTACTTATAATTTGTGAAAAAATACGAGATATGAAGATTACGAAAGTATTAACAATACCTTGAACTAATGTCATAGTAATCATGTCACCGTTTGCAATATGACTAATTTCATGAGCAATTACAGCTTCTGCTTCGTGATGAGTCATATTTTCTAATAATCCTGTAGAAACAGCAATTAGGGCAGCATTACGACGTGCACCAGTTGCAAATGCATTAATATCAGTTGCATGATATACTGCAATTTGGGGCATAATAATACCTTTTTGAATAGACTGTTTACGGACAGTATTAACAAGCCAATTTTCTATTTCATTTCGAGGGTGAATTATAACTTCACCATTGACAGATCTCAATGCAATCCATTTTGATAAAATCAATGACAAAATAGAACCACTGAAACCAAATAGACCCGACATAATTAACAAACCGTAAATATTATTAGACTGTATACCTGTTAGAAAAAGAATCAGTCCAAATATTAACATAACTGCTAAATTAGTTAATAAGAAAAGAATAATACGTATCATAAGATATTATCTTCCTCGATTAGAAAAATAAGTATTTCATATAAATTTAAAATTAAATATTTTTTAATGTGAAAATATATAAATTTCTTTATATTATTGTTTATTTATAAAAATATTAAAAAATTAATTTTTAAGCTATCATAGTTATCTTAATTAAGTCAAGATAGATAAATTTTTTAAGATTTTTTTAATTAAATTTATACCAATAACGATTGTCATGAGCCAGTAGTAAATCTGAATTTTTAGGTCCCCAAGTTCCCGATTTGTATAATTGAGGGCGATTATTTTTAGAGTGTTTCCACCCATCTATAATTGGATCTATCCATTTCCATGCTTCTTCTACTTCATCACGACATACAAATAAAGATTGTACACCTCTCATGCTTTCAAATAATAATCTTTCGTAAGCATCAATTAAATTTTTAGAGTACTTTTGATGAAAATCACTAGATTTTAGTTGAGAACTTTCTAATTTATATTCTTGTTCTAATCCTGGGATTTTATTCATAAAATCAAATTTAATATTTGCGTTTGGTTCTAAACGTATAATCAATTTATTTTGCAATAATTCTGTTGTTGAACTTTTAAATAAATTTTTAGGAATTTTTTTAAAAAAAACTACAATTTCAGAATATTTTTGTGCTAAACGTTTTCCTGTTCTCAGATAAAATGGAACACCAGACCATTTCTTAATATCAAGATCGACTTTCATAGCAATAAAAGTTTCAGTTTGACTGTCTTTATTGGCACCATTTTCTTCTGAATAAGATAGTACTTTTTTTCCTTTAATAAATCCAGAACAATATTGTCCTCGAACAGTTTTTTGATTTATATTATGAACATTAATAGGATTTAGAGAACGTAATATCTTGACTTTTTCATCCCGAATGCTCTCAGAAGTAATATTTTTTGGCTGATCCATTGTAAGAATTGTTAAGATTTGTAAAAGATGATTTTGTACCATATCTCTCGTTTGTCCCATCACATCAAAATAATTCCATCTTCCTTCAATTCCTACTTCTTCAGAGACAGTAATTTGAACATGATCAATTGTTTTATTGTTCCAATTATGAAAAAAAAATGAATTAGCAAACCGCAAAGCAAGAAGATTAAGTATTGGTTCTTTCCCAAGATAATGATCAATACGAAAGATTTGTGATTCTAAAAAATATTTAGCAATTTGATTATTAATTTTTTTTGATGTTTCTAAACAAATTCCTAGTGGTTTCTCTAAAACTATACGTGATGGAATAAGATTTAAATTTGCATTTCCTAAACCCGTAAAAATAGAATTTAATGTATTTGGTGGAACTGCACAATAATACATAATTATATTTTTTTTTTGATGTAGTATTTTTTTTAATCTGAAAAAATGTAATGGTTCATAAACATCAATATTACAAAAAGATATACGAGAACTCAGTTTTTTCCAAATAAAGTTATCAATTTCTTCATTTAAAAAATTTTTGATTTCTGTTGTTACTATTTTTGTGTAATCTTCTGTACTCCAGTTAGCACGACCAGCAGCAATGATACGTGTATGTTGATGTATTTTTTTAGATTTTTCTAATTTATATAATGCAGGTAATAGTTTTCTTTTTGTCAAATCTCCTTTAGCACCAAAAATCACTAAATCGCAAGCTTGATTTGTTTCTATAATCATAATCTTCTCTTTTTTAAAATTTAAATATAAAATTTAGAGTTTTAATGCAATAATTCAAATAATGATATTTTCTATAAGAAATTTATAAAATTTTTAAGATACACACGAAAATTTTTTTTTAACGTGGTATCAATTAATATTTTTTATTTTTTATAATATTTTTTTTATAAAAATATTTTTTATTAATTTTACTAAATAACTTAATAAATACAAATAAAATATTTAATACTTACTAACATTTAAATAAAAGTATAGAATTTCTTAAAAAAACTTTAAAAAGGCGTATTTTTATGTTGAATCGATTAAGAAGAACAAAAATTGTTGCTACTTTAGGACCTTCGACAGATATTGATAACAATTTAGAAAAAATCATTTGTTCTGGTGTAAATGTTCTGCGATTTAATTTTTCTCATGGATCAGAGTATGAACATAAATTAAGAGCAAATAAAGCAAGAAAAATTATGAAAAAATTAAATTGCCACATTGCATTACTGGGTGATTTACAAGGTCCTAAAATTCGAATTTCTAAATTTAAAAATCATAATATTTTTTTAAATATCGGTGATTTTTTTATATTAGATGCAAATTTAGGGAAAGATAATGGAACTCAAGAACGAGTAGGTATTGATTACAAACAATTACCATATGACTTAAAGGTAGGTGACGTATTATTATTAGATGATGGAAGAATACAATTAAAAGTTATCAAAGTAACTGATGACGAAATATTAACAAAAGTTACTATAGGTGGAATTCTTTCTAACAATAAAGGAATTAATAAATTAGGCGGTGGTTTATCTGCCAATGCATTAACTGAAAAAGATAAAAAAGACATCATTCTTGCGTCTGAAATTGATGTGGACTATTTAGCGATATCTTTTCCACGATGTAGTCATGATTTAAAACAAGCGAGAAAATTATCCGTTGAATCTGGAAGCAACGCTAAAATTATTGCAAAAATAGAACGTGCTGAAGCGGTATTAAATCAAAATACTATAGAAGATATAATCTTATCATCAGATGCAATTATGATAGCAAGAGGAGATTTAGGTGTAGAAATCGGAGATTCTGAACTAGCAGGTATTCAAAAGAAATTAATTAGAACTGCTAGACAATTAAATAGAATAGTAATTACTGCAACACAGATGATGGAATCCATGATTATAAATCCACTACCTACTCGTGCAGAAGTTATGGATGTAGCTAATGCTGTTTTAGATGGTAGCGACGCGGTTATGCTTTCAGCTGAAACAGCATCTGGTAAATATCCATCTGAAACTGTTATAAAAATGGCAAAGATTTGTAAAGGTGCGGAAAAAGTACCTAGTATTAATATATCCAGACATCGTCTTAATGCACAATTTGATAACATTGAAGAAGCAATTGCTATGTCAGCTATGTATGTTGCTAATCATTTAAAAGGAATAACTGCGATTATAACAATGACAGAATCTGGTAAAACTGCTCTTATGACATCTAGAATTACATCTGGACTACCTATTTTTGCGTTATCAAAAAATAAAAAAACTTTAAATTTAGCTACTCTTTATCGAGGTGTTACTCCTCTATTTTTTGATAGTAAGAATAATGGGTTCGAAGCTGCTAATGAAGCAATTATTCTTTTACGTAATAAAGGATTTTTGTGTAGTGGTGAATTAGTTATTATAACTCAAGGTGATATTATGGGGAGGATAGGAAAAACTAATACTAGTAGAATTTTGAAAGTGTTTTAATATTTTTTGCATTTTTTTTATACGATTTTTTTTTATTTTTACTATATATATAATTTCAACTAAAATCTTCTTGATATGCATATACTGATTTATATATTAATGTCTATTTTTTCATTAATATTTAAAAAATATTTATTGTGTTAAAATATGCTTTTATAAATTCTTCATTACCGATAATAGAAAATAGCAATCTTTTAAAATACAGATACATATATTCTTCAATAATGCATAATATGATAATTTTCTAAATCAAGCAATGTGGATTTAATTCTAAAGAAATTTTGTGTTTTTTGAAGTTAAAAGCTTTATAAAAAATATTTTATATAAGTTATTGTTAAGAATCTGAGATAAAAATAATATTTTTATTGAAATTTTTTAGTTTTACATCTAATAATATAGTTATATTTTTTAATTAGTTATGTTAAATATTATAGTAAATTTTCAACTTATTATAAATTTTTTAAAAATCTATTTATTGCTAAAAATTTTAAATCATTTTATTAAAAATATATTTATTTGAAATTTATATATGTAACATACTTTTAAAAAAATAAAAAAAGTATTTTATATTTTGTTCTATTTCTAATTTTATCGATTAAAGTATTTATCATCCATTATGTACTGATTATATAATTTATAAGAAATATTGTAATTAATTACTTTTACCTGTAACGTTTATTAATTCTCAAAGTATAAGTATATCTTGATTAATATTTATTATATGTACAATATAGATTCATAATATTTATATTAAATGTTAATAATTACATAGCTAAAATTAGTGTTATCTAATCTTGATAAGCTAGGTACTGTATTTTTTAACAATTATTAATCCTTTTAAAAAAATATTTATAACTATCTTTAATTTTAGAATGGCTCAAAAATAATTATTTTTAGTTCTTTTTACAGAATAATTTTTCTGTATTGTATATAAAAAATAGTTTTAATATTCTAACTACGACTATATAAAAAAATTTAAAAAAATAATCAATTAATCAACTAATGATTGATATAATGTTTTTATTTTTTAATGTAATATTGATGTTCATCTTAAAAAATATATCCTATAATATTATCATTAACAAAATAGTCTATAAAAATATATGTTTGAATTTATAACATTGAAAAACGTTTGTGTAAATTTATCCAATCGTTCTATTCTTACTAATATATCGTTATCTTTGATTCCTAATCGCGTTCTTACCTTAATTGGTCCTAATGGAGCTGGAAAATCTACTTTAGTACGTATTATTTTGGGATTAATCAAACCTAGTTCCGGTTCAATTATTCGTGTATATAATTTATCTATTGGTTATGTACCTCAAAAATTAAATCTGAACACTTTATTACCTATTACAGTTGAACGATTTATGCAATTATCTCAAAGATCAAATAATATAAAAATATCGGAAATGTTAAAACGTGTAAAAGCAGAATCTTTAAAATTTTTTCAGTTACAAAAGTTATCTGGTGGAGAAATGCAGCGAATTCTACTAGCTAAAGCTTTGTTAAATAAGCCTAATTTACTGGTTTTAGATGAACCTACACAGGGAGTAGATATAATGGGACAATTAGCTTTATACGAACTAATTAATGAAATTCGACACGAGCTAAAATGTTCTATTTTAATAGTATCTCATGATCTAAACTTTGTTATGGCTAAAACAGATGATGTAATTTGTTTGAATAATCATATTTGTTGTTCTGGAACACCGGAAACCGTTTGTAATAATTTAGAATTTATTTCTATATTTGGTTTAAAACGTGTACAAGAATTAGCAATTTATCATCATGACCATAATCATGTACATAATTTTTAAATATACAATAATATAATTCATAATAGAGTGATTTTTATGTTTGAACTAATTTTTCCAGGATGGTTGGCAGGTGTTATACTAGCTTTAACAACTGGTCCATTAGGTTCATTTATAGTTTGGCGTCGTATGTCATCTTTTGGTGATACCTTATCACATTCTTCTTTACTTGGCATAGCAATATCTATTGCGTTTAATATTAATTCATTTTATGCTGTTTTTATTCTCATGAGTTTAATTGCAATTATTCTAGCATGGTTAGAAGAATTACTACCGGTTTCATTAGAAACTATAATAAGTATAATCTCGCATAGTTCTCTATCTTTAGGAATGGTTTTTATTAGTTTACTTCCTACTAAAAAAGAAATCAATATTACAAATTATTTATTTGGTGATTTGTTATCCGTCACTAAACATGATTTAATTATTATTTTAATAAGTAGTATACTAATACTTAGTGTTTTACTTTTTCGTTGGAATGTGATTTTATCTGCAACTATTAATGAAGAATTAGCTCAAATAGATGGTATAAATGTTTTTTCTGCTCGTTTAACTATTATGTTAATGACTGCATTTACTATTGCGATAGCAATTAAATTTGTAGGTGCATTATTGATCACTTCTTTGTTAATCATCCCTCCTGCAACTGCACAACATTTTTCAGGTTCGCCAGAAAAAATGGTCATTATCGCTATAATAGTAAGCATTTTGTCTGTCACAGGAGGATTATACTTATCTGTTTTTTATAATACACCATCTAGTCCATCTATTGTTTTATGTTCTGTTTTCTTATGTTTATTAAGTAATATAAAAAAATGTATCTATTAAGAAAACAAAATCTTTAAAGATTATCTTTTAAAATTTTTATAGATAATTCTTGTAGTATTAAGTTATCTACTGTTCCAGGAGAATCAGTCATTAAACATGTTGCTGAAGTTGTTTTTGGAAAAGCAATCACATCTCTAATATTTTGACTTTTAGTTAAAAGCATTACTATTCTATCTAATCCTAAAGCTATTCCTGCATGTGGAGGAGCGCCATATTTCAATGCTTCTGTTAAAAATCCAAATTTTTCATTTTGTACTGATTTTTTGATTCCAATAATATCAAATACAGTTTTTTGCATATCAACATCGTGAATGCGTACTGAACCTCCACCAATTTCATAACCGTTTATTACAAGATCATAACTATCTGAAATAGCAAGTTCAGGTGAATGCGTTAATTTTTTTATATCCATATTTTTTATAGCAGTAAATGGATGGTGAATAGAAGAAAAATTTCCGTTAATATCTTTATTAAACATAGGAAAATTTACTATCCAAACTGGTTTCCAGCTATTTTGTTTAGTAATGTTAAAATCAATGCCTATTTTTAAACGTAACATACCTAAAGATTTATTAACAATAGGTTCTTGATCAGCAATTAAAAATAATATATCTCCGTTTTTTGCTTGACTTTTCTTAATAATTTTTTTTAAAGTAATTTCATCTAAAATATATTTCATAGAACTATCAATACCTGTACATCCAATATTATTTTCTATTATTTTTATATAAAATAATTTTTTTGCAGCAAACTTTTGTATGTATTGAGTATAAGTTTTAATTTTTTTTCGACTTATATCTGAACCTTTAGAAATACATAACAATGCTATTCGATTATTTTTTTTAGGATCGAGTTTAAAAAATAATAGAAATTTTTTATTTTTAAAAATAGTAGATACATCAACAATTTCAATTGGATTTCGTAAATCAGGTTTATCTGTTCCGTATTTTTTCATTGATTGATAAAAAGATATTTTAGGAAATTTTTTTAAAGTAATATTTATTATTTTTGACCAAATTTTTATTATAAGATGTTCTACTAGACTACGAACTTTTTGAGCGTTCATAAAAGAAACTTCAATATCAATTTGTGTGAATTCTGGTTGCCGATCTGAACGTAAATCTTCATCACGAAAACATTTTACTATTTGATAATATCTATCTATACCAGAAATCATTAATATTTGTTTGAAAAGTTGAGGAGATTGAGGTAATGCATAAAATTTTCCGATATGGTTTCGACTGGGTACTAAATAATCTCTAGCACCTTCTGGTGTAGATTTTGTGAGAATAGGAGTTTCGATATCTATAAAATTTTTTTTTGTCATAAAATTTCTTATTAAATAAGTTATTTTACTTCTTATTTTAAGATTGTCTAAAATATCAAAAGAACGCAGATCTAAATATCGATATTTTAATCTTGAGTCATCATTATTTTTTTGTGTATAATTTAATGGCAATGATTTTGATGTGTTTAAAATATTTAATACATTTGCTAATACTTCGATTTCTCCAGTGCTAATTTTTACATTTTTATTTCTTTCTCCTCTTTTTTTCACTATTCCAGATACTTGGATGCAAAATTCATTTCTTAAATTTAAAGCTTTTTTAAAGATTAAATTATTTTTTAATTCAAAAATAACTTGAACTAGACCCGTATAGTCTCTCATATCAACAAAAATAAATTGACCAAAATTTCTTATTTTATGGACCCAACCACATAATGTAACTGTTTTATTTAAATGAATTATTCGAATGTTTCCACAATATTTAGTGCGCATAAATTCTCTTTAAAATTTTTTTGTTTTATTTTTTTAGAAGATTTATTAAATAGATAAGTTTTTAAGAAGTGAAGTTATTTTTCAGAAAATAAATGATTGTTTTATATAAGGTTACTATTAACGACTTCTAAAAATAATTCTTCCTTTAGTTAAATCATAAGGTGTTAATTCCACAGTAACTTTATCTCCTGTTAATATTCTAATATAATTTTTTCTCATTTTTCCAGAAATATGTGCTGTAATAACATGTTTATTTTCTAGTTCAACGCGAAACATAGTATTTGGTAATGTATCTATTACGACTCCTTGCATTTCAATATTTTCTTCTTTAGACATACGATTCTCGTAAACATATTAATAAAGTATTAAATTAATTATAACAGATACTAGTCATTTTGACTAGTATGTTTTTATAATGATTTTTAGATGTATTTTTTTACTCTATGGAATTAAGATAACGTTCACTATCTAGTGCGGCCATACAACCACTAGCAGATGATGTAATCGCTTGTTTATATACATGATCTATTACGTCTCCTGCAGCAAACACACCAGGAATACTTGTTTGAGTGTAATTTCCATGTGATTCACGCATTACTTGAATATAACCATCTTTTATTTTTAACTTATTAATAAATATACTTGTGTTAGGAATATGCCCTATTGCTACAAATAGTCCAAGAATCTGAATTTTTAATTCTTTTTTTTCTTCTAAAATTTTTTGTTCAATTAACAAACTTGTAACTCCAGAAGAATTTCCTAATATATTTTTTATAGTAGAATTAAAGTAAATGATTATTTTTTGATTTTTTATTTTTTTTTTTAATCTATCAATTAAAATTTTTTCAGCACTAAAATTAATTCCACGATGTATTAAATAAACTTTTTTAACAAAATTTGATAAATATAATGTTTCTTCTATAGCTGTATTACCTCCACCTACTACTGCAACATCTTTATTTTTATAAAAAAATCCATCACATACAGCACATGTTGAAACGCCCTTTCCCTTAAAAATATTTTCTGATTGTAATCCCAAATAACGAGGATTTGCTCCAGTAGCAATAATAACTGAATCAGCAGTATATTTATAATTTTCTCCTATTAAAAAAAAAGGTTTTTTTTCAAAATCCACTGAAATTATATTATCAGAAACAATTCTAGTATTAAGTTGAGCGGCGTGTTGATACATGCGTTCCATTAATTCTGCACCACTTATTTTATTTGCATCTCCTGGCCAATTTTCAATTTCACAGGTATTCATTAATTGCCCGCCTTTATTTGTTCCAGTAATTAAAATAGGGTTTAAATTAGCTCTAGAAGAATATATTGCTGCCGTATATCCTGCGGGACCAGAACCTAAAATAATTATTTTACTGTGCTTCATATCATACATTTAAAATGTCCTAAAAAGAAATATCTCTGTAATTAAGTTGATTGAAAATATAATAAATATTATAGTTTTTATACATAACTGACAATAAATTATTTTTTATATAAGACTAAAGTAAAATATTATTTTGACAATTGAAAATAAGTAATTTTATTTTTAATAAAATTTTTTATCGCAATACTGTTATATTTTTTTTAATTCTATAAAATATATCTTAGTATGTTAATTATATAATTAAATGTAAAAAATATTTGTTTTTTATATACATTAAAAAATGTACAATTTTTACTATATGTATTATTAATCTATAATATTTTTAACAAGTTATATTAAATAATAATATTTTATTGATCATTTAAAAAGAGCAAAAATTCTATGTTAAATCCTTATTTATTACGAAATGAATTACATTTAACAGCGAAAAAACTATTAAAAAAAGGTTATAAATTAGATATTTCTACAATATCTTCTATGGAAGATAAAAGAAGAAAGTTACAGATTCAAACTGAGAATTTACAATTTAATCATAATTCTTTATCTAATCTAGTTAGAGAAGCTAAAATCATTAATAACGAAAATGAACTTTTAAAAAATAAAGTTATACAGTCAGGTAGAGATTTAAATACCTCTAAAATAAAATTTAATACTTTAAAGGAAAAAATACATAATTTTTCTATGTGTATACCCAACATTCCTTCTGATGATGTCCCAGAAGGAAAAACATATATTGATAATAAAGAAATTAAACGTTGGGGACAAAAAAGGAAATATAATTTTATAGTTCAAGATCATGTAACAATAGGAAAAAAATTTAATGAATTAGATTGGGACTCTTCAGCACAAATGTCAGGAGCACGATTCGTTGTAATGAAAGGTAAAATAGCTCTTTTACATCGTGCACTAGGTCAGTTTATGTTAGATTTACATACTCTAGATCATGGTTATATAGAAGCTTATGTTCCGTATTTAGTTCATTCTGAAGCTTTATATGGAACAGGACAATTACCTAAATTTAGTGATGAGTTATTTCATATAAATTTTACAGATAAAAAAAAATATACATTAATTCCTACTGGAGAAGTCCCATTAACCAATTTAGTTTATAATAAAATAATAAATGAAAATGATTTGCCTATTATGCTAACTGCACATACCCCTTGTTTTCGATCAGAAGCATCTTCTTATGGACGTGATACTAAGGGACTAATTAGATTACATCAATTTGATAAAGTAGAATTAGTGCAAATTGTTAAACCAGAAAAATCTATGCAAGCATTAGAAAAATTAACTAATCACGCTGAAAAAGTTTTGCAACTTTTAGATTTACCATATAGAAAAATACTTTTATGTACAGGAGAAATGGGTTTTTCATCTGCTAAAACTTATGATTTAGAAGTTTGGTTTCCTTCTCAAAAAAAATACAGAGAAGTTTCTTCTTGTTCTAATATGAATGATTTTCAAGCGCGTCGTATGAAATCTCGTTATAGAAACAAATCTGAAAAAAAAAATTTTCTTGTACATACATTAAATGGTTCAGGTTTAGCAATAGGTAGAACTTTAGCAGCTATCTTAGAAAATTATCAACATTCCGATGGTCGTGTAGAAATTCCTAAAATTCTTCAAAAAAAATATATGCAAGGTTTAGAATTTATAAATTAGTATATAAAAATAGGATAAATAAATATGATTGGTGAAAATCATGAATGAAGTTTATAACTTTAGTGCCGGTCCAGCTATGATTCCAAAAGATGTTCTTTATCAAGCAAAAAAAGAACTGCAAAATTGGAAAAATTCTGGTTCTTCTGTAATGGAAATTAGCCATCGTAGCGAAGAGTTTATCCAGGTTGCTTCAGAAGCTGAAAAAGACTTAATAGATTTATTAAATATACCTGATTCATTTAAAGTATTATTTTGTCAAGGCGGTGCGAGAGGGCAATTTTCTGCTATTCCTATGAATTTATTAAATCATGCAAAAACAGCAGATTATATCAATAGTGGTTATTGGTCAAATTGTGCATTTATAGAGGCTAAAAAATATTGTACTCCTCAATCTATATTAATCAGAGAAACTTATAATGGAAAAGAGTCTCTTTTGCCAATGAAAAAATGGAAAATTAACAAAAATTCAGCATATGTTCATTATTGTCCTAATGAAACTATTCATGGATTAGCTATTTATGAAGAGCCAGTTTTTGAAAAAAAAATTATTATTGGAGACTTTTCCTCTTTTATATTATCACGTTCAATTAATATTAAAAATTACGATCTTATTTATGCAGGTGCTCAAAAAAATATTGGTCCTGCAGGTATAACAGTAATTATTATTCGGAAAAAACTTATAGGATATTCATCTAAGATATCTCCTTCTATTTTAGATTATCAAAAAATGTCAAAGTATAATTCAATGTTTAATACACCACCTACATTTGCTTGGTATTTATCAGGATTAGTTTTTAAATGGTTAAAACAACAAGGTGGTTTAAAAAAAATTGAAAAATTAAACGAAAAAAAATCAGATTTATTATATAACAAAATAGATGACAGTGATTTTTATATTAATAAAATAGATAGTAAAAATAGATCAAAAATGAATATTGTATTTCATTTAAATGATCCTAAATTAAATCAATTGTTTTTAAAAGAAGCCTCTGAACTAGGTTTAAATTATTTAAAAGGACATAGTATAGTGGGTGGCATGCGTGCATCTATTTATAATGCTATGCCGTTAGAAGGTGTTCAATCTTTAATAAAATTTATGTCATATTTTGAAAATCGATATGGGTAGATTATGTCTAACTTATTTTTAATAATGCTATTTTAACTTCAATTAAATAGAGCGTATGTTTATTATGCAAGATTCTTTTAGTTTAAAACCAATATCTTATGTTAATGGGACTATTTGTTTGCCAGGTTCAAAAAGCATTTCAAATAGAGTGTTATTACTTTCTTCAATAGCTAAGGGGAAAACGTGTTTAACTAACTTGTTAGATAGTCATGATACACAATGTATGTTAAATGCTTTAAAAATATTAGGTATTCAATATTCCTTATCCGATGATAAAAAAACATGTCATATTCAAGGTATAGGTCAAGCATTTCATTTATATAATCCAATTTCATTATATTTAGGAAATGCAGGTACTGCTATACGACCTTTGCTTTCCGTATTATCTTTATGTAAGAATAATATCTTATTAAGTGGAGATAATAGAATGCACGAAAGACCTATTCAACATCTTGTTGATGCTTTAAAACAAGGTGGAGCTGTTATAGAATATGAAAAAAATATAGGATATCCTCCGATACGTACAAGAGGTGGTTTTGTCGGAGGATCTATTTTTTTAAATGGTAATATTTCTAGTCAATTTTTAACAGCATTATTAATTAGTGCTCCACTTGCTTTAAAAAATACTACTATTTTTATAAAAGGAAATTTGGTTTCTAAACCTTATATTGATATAACTATTAATTTAATTAAATGTTTCGGAATAAATATTATACATGATTCTTATAATGTATTCTATATAAAAGGTGGACAAGAATATAAAACACCTGGTAATTATATGATTGAAGGAGATGCTTCTTCAGCTTCTTATTTTTTAGCTGCTGCTGCTATTAAAGGTGGTTCAATTAAAGTTACAGGTGTTGGTAAAAAAAGTATTCAAGGTGACATACAGTTTGCAAATGTTCTTGAAAAAATGGGAGCCATAATTTATTGGGAAGATTATGCTATTACTTGTACTCGTAATAAATTAAATGCAGTAGATTTAGATATGAATCATATTCCAGATGCAGCAATGACGATTGCAATCGTAGCTCTGTTTTCTAGGGGTACTACGATTATTAGAAATATATATAACTGGCGGGTTAAAGAAACTGATCGTTTATCTGCAATGACTATAGAATTAAGGAAAATTGGTGCTATAGTTGAAGAAGGAGAAGATTTTTTATCCATTTCTCCACCTGTTTTTTTTAAGTATGCTAATATTGAAACTTATAATGATCATCGTATAGCTATGTGTTTTTCGCTTATATCATTATCTGGAATAGGTGTAAATATACTAAATCCAGATTGCATCTCAAAAACTTTTCCATCTTATTTTAAAAATTTTTTGTCTATTAGTAATTTTTGATAAAATTGATAAAAATTTTTTAATGAAATTTTTTTTAAACATAAAAGATAAAATATGATAAATAAAATTCCGGTTATTACTATTGACGGTCCTAGTGGTGTTGGTAAAAGTACACTCGCTAAAATAATAGCAGATAAATTAAATTGGTCGTTGTTAGAATCAGGAAAAATTTATCGATTAGTAGCATTTCTAGCATTCAATAAAAACATTACTATTCTTGAAAAGAACATCATTAATTTATTAAAAAATTTAGATTTTTCATTAATTAAAAAAAAACTATTAATTGTTTTTATAAATCAAAGAATCTTGAAATAATTAGTGAAATGTCTTCTCAATTATCATCTTATCCTCGTATTAGAAAAATTTTACTCAAGAAACAAAGGATGATGAGATGTTTACCTGGTTTAATAGCAGAAGGACGTGATATGGGAACAGTAGTCTTTCCAGATGCTATATTAAAATTTTTCTTAAATGCTGATTTAAAAGTACGTGTCAACAGAAGGATGTTAGAATTAAATAAAAATGGTCATTATATTGATTTTCAAAAATTGTTTATACACATGAAAAATCGTGATGCACGTGATCGAAATCGATTAATTTCTCCTTTATGCATAGCAAAAAATGCTATAATATTAGATTCTACTTATATGAGTATATCAGAAGTCATCAAAACATTAATGGAAAATATTACTCAAAAAATTAAAATATAATTAAAAAATTACTTTAATCTTTTAAAGACCACACTCTTTAATAAGGATTGTTATAAGATATGTAAAACAAGCTCATTTTAGCATGAAGTTAGGATGAACATTTAATAAAAATTTCTCAAAATTATTAATATGAATGAATCTTTTGCTCAATTATTTGAAGAATCGCTAAAAGAAATCAAAACACGTCCAGGTTCAATTATTCGAGGCACTATTATTTCTATTGAAAAAGATGTAGTTTTAGTTGATGCAGGTCTTAAATCTGAATCTGCTATCCCTGCTGAACAATTTAAAAATTCACAAGGTTTTTTAGATGTCAGCGTAGGAGATCAAATTGATGTCGCTTTAGATGCGATTGAAGACGGATTTGGAGAAACACTTTTATCTCGCGAAAAAGCAAAGCGTCATGAAGCATGGTTGCTATTAGAACAAGCTCATGAAAAATCGGAAATCGTTATTGGAATTATTAATGGTAAAGTAAAAGGTGGTTTTACTGTTGAACTAAATGACATACGTGCATTTTTACCAGGTTCTTTAGTAGACGTGCGTCCAGTTCGGGAAACAATGCATCTTGAAGGAAGAGAATTAGAGTTCAAAGTAATAAAATTAGATCAAAAACGTAATAATGTTGTTGTTTCACGTCGTGCTGTCATTGAGTCAGAAAATAGTGCTGAAAGAGAACAATTGTTAGAAAATTTACAAGAAGGAATGCATGTTAAGGGTATTGTAAAAAATTTAACAGATTATGGAGCTTTTGTAGATCTAGGTGGTGTAGATGGTCTTTTACATATTACTGATATGGCTTGGAAAAGAGTTAAACATCCTAGCGAAATAGTAAGTGTAGGTGATGAAATTAATATTAAAATTTTAAAATTTGATAGAGAGAGAACACGTGTTTCATTAGGATTAAAACAATTAGGTGAAGATCCATGGGTAGCTATTTCCAAGCGTTATCCGGAAGATACTAAATTAAGTGGACGTGTAACAAATTTAACAGATTATGGTTGTTTCGTAGAAATTGAAGAAGGAGTAGAAGGTCTTGTACATGTATCTGAAATGGACTGGACTAATAAAAATATTCATCCATCAAAGGTAGTCATTGTTAATGATATTGTCGAAGTAATGGTTTTAGATATAGATGAAGAACGTCGTCGTATTTCTCTTGGTTTAAAACAATGTAAAATTAATCCATGGAAAGAATTTTCTGAAACTCATAAAAAAGGAGTTCATGTTATTGGAAAAATAAAATCTATTACAGATTTTGGTATCTTTATTGGTTTAAACGGAGGTATTGACGGATTAGTACATTTATCCGACATTTCCTGGACGATCCCGGGTGAAGAAGCAGTTAAAAAATACAAAAAAAATGATGAAATTTCTGCTGTAGTTCTTCAAGTAGATGCAGAAAGAGAACGTATATCTTTAGGTATTAAACAATTAGAAGAAGATCCTTTTAATATATATATTGAAAACCATAAAAAAGGCGAAATTATTACAGGAGAAATTAAATCTCTTGACAAAAAAAATATTATGGTAATGTTACCAGAACATTTAGAAGGCATTATAAAATTATCGGACATTCCTCGTTTAAATGCTGAACAAATGACAAACACATTAAAAATTGAAGATAAAATTTTAGTTAAGCTATCTAGCTTTGATCGAAAAAATAGAATAATTTACCTTACAATACATAATATAGATGACAATGCAAAAAAAGACTTAATAGCTTCTTCTAATAGTAAAATAAATGAAGATGCTTTTTCTAATGCTATGATAGAAGCATTTAAAGCAGCTAAAAATACTGAATAATAAATTTTTTATTGAAAAGTATATATTTTTTATATAACTATTTCAAAAATTTTGAGAAATAAATAAATTTTTAATATTTGTAAATATAGAGGATTTATGACGAAGTCAGAATTATTCGGAAGAATTGCTGAACAAAAAATTCATATTTCAAATAAAATGATAGAACGTGCTACAAAAGAAATGTTAGAACATATGACGACGTCGTTAGCACAGGGAAAAAGAATTGAAATCCGGGGATTTGGTAGTTTTTCATTGCATTATCGTTCTTCTCGTATGGGTCGAAATCCCAAAACTGGAAGTATAGTAAAATTAAATGAAAGGTATGTGCCTTATTTTAAACCGGGGAAAAAATTACGAAACCGAGCAAATATGTATAAGTAATATCTTTTAATATTCTTTACCATAGAAACTAAGTTTATATATAATTTCCTTATAAAAAGCTTAGTTTCTATAATTTAAAATTATATGTTATTAAGGTAATAAATGAAAAAATTTTTTATTACAGCTAACTGGAAATTAAATGGAAGTAAAAAAATGATTTCTAGTTTTTTTGAATATTTCAAGTTGCAATCATCAATTTATTTAGAAAAAAATATTGTTATTATTGCTCCTCCTACTATATACCTAGAAAGAGTATATAAAAACATCAATAACATGAATATTTTTCTTGGAGCACAAAATGTAGATAGTAATTTACTAGGAGCTTTTACTGGTGAAATCTCTCTTTTAATGCTAGAAGATATAGGAGTAAAATATATTATTATTGGACATTCCGAAAGACGTTCATTACATCATGAAACCAATGATGTTATTGCAAGAAAATTTCATTTGATTAAGAAATTCAATTTAACACCTATTTTATGTATAGGTGAAACAGAAATAGATAAAAAATCTGATAATACTAAAAAAGTAATTAGAAAACAATTAAACTTTATATTCAAAAAAGTAGGCAAGTTAGCATTTAGAAATGCAATAATTGCTTATGAACCCATTTGGGCTATTGGAACAGGCGTATCAGCTAATCCAGAAGACGTACAGTTAATACATAAATTTATCAAGGATCACATTAAAAAATATGATCATTCAATTAATATAAATGATATAGTAGTTCAATATGGTGGCTCTATAAATCATTCTAATGCAAAAAGATTCATTGAAAAACCAGATATAAACGGTTTATTGATTGGAAGTGCATCTTTAAGTTCTGAAGAGTTTATGAAAATTATAAAAATAGCACATCATATTATTTAAAAATTGAAAAAATTATTTTTTTTCAATTAATATCTTATGAGTCCAACCACCTAAATTAGCACCTAAAATTGGACCTATTGTAGGAATTAAACAATATAGAATATTATTATTTCCTCCAGTAAAAGATAAAATTCCCCAACCAGTTAAGCTGAGAAATATTTTAGGACCTAAATCACGTGCTGGATTTAGACTTATATTATTTAAAGGATTTATGACTAAATTAATCATACAGACTAACAGACCTATTAGAATCGGTACTATAGATCTATTATGTAAAAAGTAACTATTATTTCTATTATTCAATTCTAATAGAATTATCATAAAAAGTGCTGTTGAAAAAATTTCTATCATAAAATCACAAAAAAAACTATTCTCATAGTTAGGGTAAATACAAAAAATAGAAGCTAAATCAAGACTTTTTTTCGTGCCTATTATAATATTATTTTTACTTTCAAATGAAAGTAATAAATTATTATAAAGATAATAAATTAGCATTGTAAAAAAAAAAGAACCAAATATTTGAGATATGATGTACGGTAATACCTTTCTTTTATTAAATTTAGAAGATAACCAAAGAAAGATAGTAATAGCGGGATTTAAATGAGCTCCCGATATTGAAGAACTAAAATAAATTGATATAGATACTCCAAAACCCCAAATGCAGCTAATTTCAAATTGATTAAAATTAATATTTGTTAATTTTGAAGCAGCTAAACATCCTATTCCAAAAAATATTACTAAACCTGTTCCCAAAAACTCAAAAAAACATTTTTTTATGATATTTTTTTTTCTACAAATATTCATTTTTTAAAACCTGCATCACTTTTTTTAAAAATCAGAGCGCCGTTAAAACCGGCGCTAATTTTTTGTTAATATAACTTTTTAGCAGTAATTAACCAATCTTTTTTAAAAACACGTTTCATATTTTTCAGTACATTTTTTATATCATTAAAGACCATCTTTTCATTTTTTATTCCAACGCATTTACCTTGATAACCTTGTACTAATAATTCAACTGAATATGCACCCATTCTTGAAGCTAATATACGATCATATACTACAGGAGCTCCACCTCTTTGAATGTGACCAAGTATTGTAGCTCTTGTTTCTCGATTTGTTTTTTTTTCAATATAACGTGCTAATTCTTCTACATCACAAATATATTCTGTTATTGCAACAATAGCGTGTTTTTTTCCCTTAGCAATACCTGCTTGAATTTCAATAACTAATTCTTCTTTTTTATAGTCAATTTCTGGTAATACAATAAATTCACAGCCACCAGCGATAGCTGCAGACAATGTTAAATCACCGCAATGTCTTCCCATTACTTCTACGATAGAAATACGTTGATGAGAAGAAGAAGTATCGCGTAATCGATCAATAGCTTCAACAACTGTTTGTAAAGCTGTAAAATAACCGATTGTATAATCAGTACCTGACACATCATTATCTATAGTACCTGGAATACTAATACATGGTATACCCATTTCTGTTAATTTTTGAGCTCCTATATAGGATCCATCACCTCCAATCACCACGAGAGCATCTATTTTTCTTTTTTTTATATTCTGTACTGCAATAGAACGTATTTTATCTTGATTAAAACTAGAAAATCTAGCTGATCCTAAAAATGTTCCACCTCTGTTAATCATGTCAGATACACTGTATCTATCAAGTTTAACCATGCGGTTTTCATATAAACCTAAATACCCATCGTAAATTCCAAATACTTCTAATTTTTCACTAAGTGCCGTTCTAACAACTCCTCGAATTGCAGCATTCATTCCTGGAGCATCTCCACCACTGGTTAAGACTCCAATTTTTTTAATCATTAGAACCTCTTTTTTATACTTCTATAAAATTTTATTTTTTTATTTTTGATTGAAAATAATTTTTATGAAAAATCTATTAAATATATTTTTTAGAAATATATTTATATTACTTGATATAAATATATTTCTAAACATAACTAGAAAAAATCAGTATTTAAGTGTTTAGGTGACAGAAAAATTAATAATAGTTTGTCAAGAAAATTATTTTAAGTAGTACCATTTAGTGGAATTATTATTTTTATCAAAATCTAAAATAATAGGTTTTGCAGTAGGAATATTTAATTCTAAAATTTCTTTATTATCTATTTTATTTAAATATTGTATTAAAGCACGCAAAGAATTGCCATGTGCTACAATAAGTATTTTTTTATTTTTTTTTAATTGAGGGTAAATAATTTTATTCCAATAAGGTATAACTCGTTTTGCAGTAAGTTCTAAACTTTCTCCTAAAGGAAGATCATCAATATTTAAATGAGAATAGCGTAGATCATTTCCAGGGAAACGTTTATCTTGTATGTTGATTTGAGGAGGGATAATATTAAAACTTCTTCTCCATAAAAGAACTTTTTGTTTTCCATATTTTTTAATTACTTCGTCTTTATTTAATCCTTCTAATGAACCATAATGTCTTTCATTCAAACGCCAAGATTTTTTAACTGATAACCAGGTCTGGTTTAATTCATCTAAAATATATTGTAAAGTATGAATAGCTCGTTTTAATACAGATGTATATGCACAATTAAAATAAAATTTTTCTTTTTTTAACAAGATAGCAGCAGATTTAGCTTCATTTCTTCCTTGTTCAGATAATTCAGCATCATGCCATCCAGTAAATTGATTTAATTCATTCCATTCACTTTGACCATGTCTAATTAAAACTACTTTATTAGTTTTCATTTTTTTCTCTTATTATCCTGTATCTATAAAAGATTAATTATTAGCATAAATCATTTATTTTTTATTTTTAAAATTATTTTTTTATATAAAAATTTTTATTTGTTATTGGTTTTAATAATAAAAGTACAGTTTATAATGAATTTAATTACTGTACTTTTAAAGTATATAATACTAAATTATAAAAAATAATTTTAAATATCAATTAAAATACGAGTGAAATCTTCTAATATATTTTTTATATTTACTAAAAAACCCACAGACTCTTTCCCATCTATTAAACGATGATCATAAGATAATGCTAGATACATCATTGGAAGAATTTTAATTTTTCCATTAACAACTACTGGACGTTCTTGAATCATATGCATGCCTAATATGGCTGTTTGAGGAGGATTAATAATAGGTGTAGACATTAAAGAACCAAAAATACCCCCATTAGTAATGGTAAAATTTCCACCAATTAATTCTTTAATATTAATTTTATTTTGAAATCCTTTTATAGAAAATTCTTTTATTTTTTTTTCTATTTCTGACATTGTCATTTTGTCACTATTCTTTAATACTGGTGTTATTAATCCTCTTGGTGTTGAAATAGCAATGCTTATATCAAAATTTTTATAAAAAACTATATCTGTTTTATCTATATAAGCATTTATTTCTGGAAAATTTTTTAATCCATGAACAACTGCTTTTACAAAAAAAGACATAAATCCAATTCTAATGCCATGTTTTTTTTTAAAATCTTCGCCATATTTTTCACGTAAAAGTATGATTGGTTTCATATTTACTTCATTGAAAGTTGTTAACATAGCTGTATTATTTTTACTTTCTAATAATCGCTCTGCAATTCTTTGGCGTAGTCGAGTCATTTTTACTCTATTTTCAAATTTTTTATTTTCTTTTTCATTATACTGATTTGGATTTAAGGTATTGCAATTTGACGGATTTATATCTGATTGCTTTACTTCTTTTTTTATGGTATTTTCAGAATTAATTTCATTACTTGTTTCTGTTATGTTATGTAAAGAACATTTATTAGTTTCATGTGTTTTAATTAATCGTCTTATGGATGGAGTAAGATATTTTTTATTATCCTGCAAAGAAAATATTATTTTTTCTTTTTCTTCTTTAGTTATAGCACTTTTTATTTTATTTAATGAATCTTGTTCTTTTCCTATAATATTATTCTGAATAATATCCAATTCGTTTATTTCACCAAGTATTTGCTGAGATTTAACTATTTTTCCTTCTTCTTGTAAAATTGATTGTAATACTCCATCACATGGTGAAGACACCTCTAACATTACTTTATCTGTTTCAATATCAACTATGTTATCGTCACAATTAATTATATCTCCTATTTTTTTATACCATTTTACAACTGTTGCGTCACTAATAGATTCTGGTAAATCTGGAACAAGAATATTTATTTTTTTCATGCCCTATCCTGTTATTGAATTAATATTTAATGCATTTTGAATAATTATTTCTTGTTGTTTTTTATGAATAGAAAAATAACCAACTGCAGGTGAAGCTGAAGATGTACGACCGATATATTTTAATGAGGAACATGATGGCAACATATCATTTAGATAATCTTTAATATAAAGCCAAGCACCTTGATTATAGGGTTCTTCTTGGCACCATACATAATCTTTTATGTAACAATAATTTTTTAGTATTTGTACTATTTCATTTTTTGGAAATGGATATAATTGTTCAATACGAATTAAGAGAATAGAATTAATTTTTTTTTCACGACGATTTTGTAATAAATCATAGTATATTTTTCCAGAACAAAAAATAAGACGGGTTTCTTGTTTATTAACATTATCTATTTCATCTATTATTTTTTCAAATTTACTATGAATAAGAGTACTAAAAGAAGAGTATGCCATCGAATTTCTTAACAGAGATTTTGGAGTAAAAATAATCAATGGTTTATAAATTTTATTGAATATTTGTTGCCGTAAAAGATGAAAGATTTGAGATGATGTTGTAGGAATGCAAACTTTCATATTTCTTTCTGCACAAAGTTGAAGAAATCGTTCAATTCTAGAAGATGAATGCTCAGGTCCCTGTCCTTCATAACCATGAGGTAATAAAAGAATTAAATTAGATTTTTTATTCCATTTTTGTTCACCAGAACTTATAAACTGATCAATAACTATTTGAGCGCCATTAATAAAATCACCAAATTGAGCTTCCCAAATAGTCAGTGTGTTAGACTGAAATAAAGAATATCCATATTCAAAAGCTAAAACTGCTTCTTCTGATAATACAGAGTCCCAAATTTGGAATCTTCCCTGTATCTTACTAATATTATTTAATGGAACGTAAATAGAACCATCAACCTGATCATGAATAAAAGCATGACGATGGAAAAAAGTACCTCTTCTTACATCTTCTCCAGAAATACGACAAGAAATTCCTTCATTAATAATTGTTGCATAAGCTAGTGTTTCAGCTGCTCCCCAGTCAAATAATTTTAAGTTTTGAGCCATCTTTAATCTTTCTTCGTAGATTTTTTTAACTCGATTGTGCATTTTAACTGAATCAGGAATACTATTAATTAAAAAAGCTAATTTTTGTAAATTAGAAAAATTTATTGTTTTTTGTATTTTTTTAATTTTTTTCTTTTCTGTGAGACTATCATTTTTAAAAGATATTTTTTTAGATCTTGAAAAAATATACTGACCTGTTTGTAATTTAAGAAAATATTTATTGGTGATTTCTTGATTCTTGTTAGATGTTATTATATTTTTAGATATTAATAAATCAGAATATATTTTTCTTGTAGTAAGATGATTTTTTATCTTGTGATACATGACAGGTTGTGTAACAGACGGTTCATCTACTTCATTATGTCCATTACGTCTATAACAAACTAAATCTATAAAAACATCTTTTTTAAATTTTTTTTTAAAGTGAAGAGCTAGTTGAATAGTAAAAATAGATGCTTCTACGTCATCCGTATTAACATGAAAAATAGGTGCCTGAATTGTTTTAGCAATATCTGTACAATATTGACTAGAACGAAGATGTCTAGGATTAGAAGTCGTAAATCCAATTTGATTATTAATCACTATATGCACGGTTCCGCCTACTTTATAGCCTTCTGTTTGAGACATATTTAATGTTTCTTGCACTACACCTTGACCAATTACAGAAGCATCTCCATGAATGCTAATAGGTAAAATTTCACTATCTAATTTATTCATTTCATCTATATAAGATCGAGCTATCCCCGAAACAACAGGATTAATAATTTCTAAATGAGATGGATTATATGCCATATGAAAGTTTATTTTTTTTTCATTTTTTATTTCTGAAGTTCCTCCTAAATGATATTTAACATCACCACTGATTGTTTTAGATGGCTCTAAACCTGAAAACTCATCAAATAAGATTTTTGGACTTTTATTTAAAACATTTACAAGCACATTTAATCTGCCTCTATGAGCCATACCTAATATTATTTCAGATATATTGTTGTTTTTTGAAAATCTTATTATTTCATGTAGCATAGGAATTAATGTTTCTGCTCCTTCTAAAGAAAAACGCTTAGCACCAGGAAACTTTTTTCCAATATATTTTTCTAAAGTTTCAGCATAAGTTATTTCTTTTAAAAATTTTATTTTTTCTTCTGTAGATAATAAGTTCTCATCAAAAAAAGATTCTATATATTGTGTAATCCACTGTTTTTCTAATACGTTATCGATATACATATATTCAAAACCAATAGAACCACAGTATTTTTTGGATAATATTTTATATAAACTTGCAACATTAGTTTGAAACTTATTACAATTTTTGAAATTAATTTCAATATTCTTTTGTATCTCTTCTTGCGAAAAATCATAATATGAAAGATCTAAATTTGGAATGTTTTTTTGTTTTATTAATTTAAGTGGATCAATTAAAGATTGTTTATAACCTTCTGTTTGAAATGCATGAATAAGATTATTAATTTTATTAATAAGTAAATCTTTCTTTTTTTTTATATCATTTTTAAAGTCAATATTGTTTTGTTCTTTGGTAAGTTCTAAAAATGCTTCATTCCACATAATATCTACAGATTGATCATCTATTAGAAAATTTTTATATATTTTTTCTATATAATCTTGATTATCTCTAGACAACCAAGAAGAATTTAACCAATATTTTATTTTATCTTTGTTCATAATGTTCTTTTAAAAAGTTTTTATATAAAATATTATAAATATTTTAAATCAAAAAAATATATTTATAAAAATATATAAATATATTGATTACTGTATAATCTATATAATAAAAAATCGAATTTATTTAAGAAAGTAAAAAATTACTTTAAATTATTTGCGATGATTAAATATTAGTTGAATAAAATTATGCAGGATTATAAATATCAATAAAATTAACACATAAATTATATTTATTATGTAACCATTCACCTAAAGATTTAATACCATCTTTTTCAGTAGCATGATGTCCTAAAGAAAAAAAATGAATTCCTAACTCTCTAGCAATATGAACAGTTTCTTCTGAAATTTCACCTGTTAAAAAAGCATCAATTCCAAATGCACATGCTTGTTTAATAAAGCCTTGTCCTCTACCACTACACCAAGCAATACGACTAATATAACATGGAGCATTTTCATATAGATGTATGGGGTATTTTTTAAATTCTTTTTCTATTTTATTTGCAAATTCAAAACCTGTCATTTTGTTTTTTATAATCCCCCAAAAAACATAAGGTAAAATATTTCCTTGAATACAAATATTTAATTTTTTAGCTATTTGCGCGTTATTTCCTAATTCTGGATGAATATCTAAGGGTAAATGCCAACTATATAAGTTAATATCATGAGAAAGTATAGTTTTTAATCTTTTTCTTTGCATGTTATGTATATATTGTGATTCATTTTTCCAGAAATAACCATGATGAACTATTATAGTATTAGCATCGAACAATAGCGCTTTATCTAATAAAGATTGGCAAGCAGTAACTCCAGTAATAATTTTTTTTACTCTTTTTTCTCCTTCAATTTGTAAACCATTCGGAACTATATCATTACATTGATTAGATGATAATTTTTTGTTAATAAGTTCTTCTAAAAAAAAATTATTCATAAATTGTTAAGCCTATTTTTTTTTACATTTTAATCGTGCTTGGTTAAATATTAATAAATTTTTTTTTCTGCTGTCACTATAATTGATAATAGGGACAGGATAATCTATTTTAAAGTTTTGTCGTGTTGACCATTCATGTGGTTGATGAATGTAATTATTAGGTATATTTTTTAATTCGGGAATAAATTTCTTTATAAAAATACCTGATGTATCAAAAAACTTTGATTGAGATAATGGATTAAACATTCGTATATAAGGTACAGAATCACATCCCACTGATGCTGACCATTGCCAGCCTCCACTATTTAGTGCTAAATCTCCATCAATTAAATGAGATATAAAATATTTTTCTCCTTTTCTCCAATTAATTAAAAGATTTTTTACTAAAAAACTAGATGTAATCATTCTTAATCTATTATGCATCCAACCTAGTTCATTTAATTGTCTCATACCAGCATCTATTATAGGAAAACCTGTTCTTCCTTCTTTCCAGGCATTAAAGTGTTTTATGCTATTAATCCAATCTATTTCTCTTTCCCACTCAACCAATGATTCAGATTTACTAATATTCGGAAATCCAATTAATAAATGATAATAAAAATCACGCCATAATATTTGATTAAACCAAGAGGAAGTAAAAAGAATATTTGATGAAAAACTATATTTTTTTTTTAAAATCATCATCATACAGTGTCGAGATGATATTATCCCTGCAGATAAATATGGAGATAACATGCTAGTACCATCTAAGAAAGGAAAATCTCGTTTGTACGAATAATCATCAATTTTATACATGCAAAAATTTTTTAAGCGATTAATAGCATTTTTTTCTCCAATTGGGAAAACATTTCTATTTAAATTTAAATTTGGTAATGGGATAGGAGTTAAGAAAATATCTCTATCAGGTTTTCTTATCGAAGGAATAGGAAAACAATGAGGTATATTATTAGATAAATTCTGCATTATTTGCTTCTTGAAAAAAGTAAATACTTTATATGTTTCGTTGTTTTGATTTCTAATTTTTTTATTAGTAAATAAAATACTATCATGAAAACCTTTTACACAAAATCCTTTTTGAGATAATTTTTTTTTTACTAAACAGTCTCGATTACGTTCATTTATTTCATATTGATAATTATAAAATAAATTATTGATTTTATGTTGTTCACAAAAAAACATAAGAAATTCTACAGAATTTAAAAAATCAGTAGATTCATGATAGTATAAAACAATATTTAATTTTAACAATTCTTCTTGTAAAGACACTAAATTATAATAAATAAAAGCGATTTTTTTTTTCGAAATATAGTGATTATTCCATTGTTTAGGAGTAGCAATAAACAAACCTATTACTTTATCTTCATCAGATTTACATGCTTGATATAAAGCCGTATTATCATACAATCGAAGATCATTACGAAACCAAACTAAATTTTTTTGCATAATATTTATATTTAATATATTAGATTAGTAAAATTTCTTATACATGCATATTATTTTTTATAGAAAATTTTTTAAAAATATTTCTTATTTAAATATACGAGTAATAATTAATTATTTAAATTAAAAATAATTTTTTATTTAATAAAATATATAAATTAATTTAAAAAATAATTACATTTTTTATAACAATTATATTGTTAAAATTTTTATGATTATATTGTTATAATATAGATAAAATAAAAAAAAATCGAGCAACAATTTTTTTATTGAATTTTTTTATAGAAGATATATGACAAAAACATTTTTATATTTAAATTTAATATAAATTATGTATCTGTTTAAACAATAAAATAAATATAATTTTTTTCATTAAAGAATAAACTTATATAGTTTACAAAATATTAAACATTTATTTTTTAACAAATTAATATATAAATATATTAACATATGTCTATATTAAAAATATGTTGTATTATAGGATACTAAAATGGAAAAAATAGGTATTTTCTTTGGAAGTGATACTGGAAATACAGAAAAGATAGCTAAATTAATACAAAAGTATATAGGCAATGATATGTCTGTTTTGTACGATATCAGCAATACTTTCCAGAAAGATATTGAAAATTTTAATTCTTTAATACTAGGAGTACCCACTTGGTATTATGGTGAAGTTCAGTGTGATTGGGATGATTTTTTACCAACTTTAAAAAAAATTAATTTTTCAGGAAAAACCGTGGCATTATTTGGTTGTGGTGATCAAGAAGATTATAGTGAATATTTTTGCGATGCAGTAGGTGTAATTCATAATATTATAAAAAAAAATAAAGCAACTATCATTGGTAAGTGGTCTACAAAAGAATATTGTTTTGAACAATCTAAAGCTTTATTTAATGAACAATATTTTGTTGGATTACTTTTAGATGAAGATCGACAATCAGAAAAAACTACACATAGAATAAAACAGTGGGTAAAAGAAATTATTCCATGTTTTAATATAAATTTAAATATCACAACATAAAAAAATACAAAACATAATTTAATTTACATCAAACTAAAAAATAACAACAATTTATAATTTTTTACTATAAAAATAATGAATTATATATAATTAGTTTTCTAAAAAAGAATTTTTTTATATAATATATATTATAAGAAAAATTTCTTATTAATAAAAAGTGTATAAGATATAAGAAATTCATTCTAAAATACTATTTTTATATAATTTAATTGTACAAATTTCTTCAAGTTCAAATAAAAAATATATTATTTTTTTAAATATAAATATATTCATATGTATAAAAAATATCAAGAGAGCTAATTAATTAATATTAATCTATAGATCAACAGTATATTGTTAAAATGTATTTGTTAATATTATAAATGGCGGTATTAAATATAAAATTAATACCGCCGTATATGTGCAATACAAATATATGTAAAATACAAAAATAAAATATATCTATCATTTTTTTTAATGACAGTGTCAATGAGACTCTTTTAAAAATAAAAAATTATATTTATATTTTAAAAAATAATTATTACTATAATTATATTTTATATCTGTATACCAGATACTAAAGATACTAAATCGAGAACTTTGCTAGAATAACCTGTTTCATTATCATACCAAGAAATAAGTTTAGCAAAATTTTTATTTAGAGACAAACCTGCTTTAGCATCAAAAATAGAAGTTAATTCTTCACCACTAAAATCTGTAGAAACAACTTCATCTTCAGTATATCCTAAAATTCCTTTCATTTCTTCTTGAGAAGCTTGTTGTATTACTTGACATATTTCAGCGTATGTAGCAGATTTTTTATAACGCACTGTTAAATCTACTACAGATATATTTGATACTGGTACTCTAAAAGCTATTCCAGTTAGTCTACCATTTAAATTTGGTAAAACTTTTCCCACAGCAAGAGCTGCTCCAGTAGAAGATGGAATAATATTCTGCAATGTTCCTCTGCCGCCTCTCCAATCTTTTTGAGAAGCTCCATCGACAATTTTTTGCGTAGCTGTACTAGCATGTACAGTAGTCATTAAACCTTCAATAATACCAAATTTATCATCTATTACTTTAGATAAAGGAGCTAAACAATTAGTAGTACATGATGCATTAGATACAATTTTTTCTCCTTTATATTTATGAAAGTTAGCACCTCTTACAAACATTGGAATATTATCTTTTGAGGGACCTGTAATAACTACTTTTTTTGCACCAGCTAAAATATGTTTATAAGCTAACTCTTCTGTTAAAAAAAGACCTGTTGATTCAATTACTACATCAATTGATAAATCGTCCCACATTAATTTTGCAGGATCTTTTATTGCAGTGACACGAATTTTTTTTCCATTAATAATAATATGTTCTTTGTTAACTTCAATATCTTTTTTAAAGATACCATGTGTAGAATCATATTTTAACATATAAGCTATATATTCAGGAGTTAATAAATCATTGATAGCTACAATCTCAATTTCCGAACGTTTTTGAGCAAGTCGAAATAATACACGTCCAATACGACCGAATCCATTAATACCTACTTTAATAGTCATATTTTCACCATTTTTAAAAAATTATATCAATAATTTCTTATATAATTTTAATTTTATATTTATTTTATTCGATGAGTTTTTTATATGAAAAAACATATATATAATATTTATATTAATATTCTTTTAATATTTTGCTAGGATTAATTGTTGAAGCATAATATGCTGGATACCAATTTGTTATAATTCCTATTATTACAGTGCTAATAAATATAATTATTACATCTGATATATTTACTTTTAATAGAAAAAAACTAATATAATAAATATTATCTGAAATAATATTATATCTGAATTTTTTTTCTAAAAAAAATATTATTCTATTAGAATTTAAAATAATCATTATTCCTATGAATAAACCAATTATATTACCAACAATGATAGAACGTAATCCATAATATATAAATGTTATCTGAATAATAAAATTACTAGCACCCATACTACGTAAAATAGCAATCTCTTGTGTGTTTTTAGATATAGTCATCAGAGAAATAGACGCAATACTAAAACATGAAATTATTACTAATAATATCAACCCTAAATACACTATTACCTTTATTTTATTAATGTCATGATATATAGATTTACAACTATTGATCCAGGTGTACACTACAAGGGGTTTATTTATTTTATTTGCAGCATTTAAAATAATTTGATTCGCGTTAAAAGGATCAGACATATGCAGTTCAATTGTATTAATATTGTTATCTGTACAAAAAAATTTTTTAAAAAAATTAAACGGAACATATCCTATATTTGAATCTAATATTCCATTTGATTCAAACATATCTATAATTTTTAAAGAAAAATGTTGTATTTGAGAACCAATATGATTGTTTTTTTTATTAAAAAAAAATACATTGATCTGGTCACCTTTTTTTATTGATAAATATTTTAATAAATAGGATGAGAGAATAATTTCATGATCATGGTATTTTTTTTTTGAAAAAATATTTTGTTTATGTGGATGAAAAAAAGTTTTTTTTAAATATTTTATATTGCTAAAACTTTTAATTTCAATTGGTTTAACTTTATTTTTTACAACTAATAATCCACTAGTGACAATGTAAGGTTCAGAATAAGTAATACCTGGTAAAATTCTTAATTCTTTGATGACATCTTGCCATGTTATCAATGATTTATCAGTTAATTGAATAACTCCATGAGGTAAAGTTGATAAAATTGTTTGATTTAATAATGTATGAAATCCATTTAACGCGCTAAAACTCATAATCAATGCAAATATACTAACAGAAATACATATCTTAGATAATACAGAAATTAGTAATACTATATAGTTTTTATTATTTTTAACATATAATCTTTTTGCAATTAAAAAAGGTAGACAATTCATTGAACATTTCTTTTAATTAATTTTTATAATTAAATAATTTACCGTTTTTTATGTGGAATAAAAAGGGTATTTTTTCTATTAAAATAGGATCATGTGTGACAATTAAAAAAGAAGTATTAAAGTCAGAATTTAATTGAAATATTAAATTAAAAATAATATTTGCATTATATGTGTCTAAATTTCCAGTAGGTTCATCTGCTATTATGAAAGAAGGTTTATTAATAAAAGCCCTAGCAACAGCAACACGTTGTCTTTCTCCCCCAGAAAGTTGATTTGGATATTTTTTTATTTTATCTGATAAATTAACTTTTTTAAGCATTTTATATGCTATTTCTTCAGATTCTTGCTTACTTTTATTACTAATTAAAAGTGGCATTGCAACATTTTCTAATATATTAAAATCTAACATTAAATGATGAAACTGATAAATAAAACCTAATTCAATGTTTCTAAAATTTGATATTTGATTAGATGACATAGAACTAAATGATCTATTATTAAATAATATTTCACCGGAAGTAGGAGTATCTAATCCAGCAAGTAAATGTAAAAAAGTAGTTTTTCCTGAACCTGATTTTCCAATAATACCGGCTATATCTCCTCTCTGTAACTCAAATGATATTTCTTTTAAAATATCAAAATTTGCATCTCCGTCTTGATAAGATTTAGTTAAATTAATACATTTTATAATAATATTATTCATTAGATAAAATTCTAGCTGGTTTTAATCGAATAACATTCCACGATGGATATAATGTGGAAAAAATTGTAAATAGTATAGAAACAATATTAATTAAAAATATTTGAAATGGAATAATAATTATTGGCACATTAGTTTCATCAAAAAAAATATCGATGAAAAACTTTAGAAGATGATTTTCTTTAATTAGTAAAATACTAATTATCGTTCCTAATATATTCCCAATAATTGCAGTGCTCAAACTAAATATAACAAATATTAAAATAATTTTCCAACTCTGTAATCCTTGAGTCTTTAAAATTGCAATAGTATTTTTTTTTTCTATTACATATAAAGTAAAAATTATAAAAATATTTAACATAGTGACTAATAAAATTAAAAAAAATAAAAACCACATAATATGTTCTTCAATTTTTATCGCTTTAAAAAGTTCACCTTTTTGAATTTTCCAATCTAATAAAACTAACTTATCTGTTTTTTGTTTTATCTGATTAATATCTAAAGAAAATGGATTTTTTAACCATGCTCGCCAACCAGTAATATAATTTTTAGAATAACGTAGAAAATTTATACTGTCTTCTTTATTCATTAAAATTTGATAATGATCAACTTCACTTTGAGTAGAAAAAATATTAATGATATTAAACACACGTTGATTAAAAATTTTTCCTGAAAAAATGTTTTTTGTATTAGACAAAAGAATTAATTTGATTTTATCACCAATATATGCATTAAGTTTTTTAGCTAATTGTTCTCCTATAATTATATTATTATATCCTGGTTTAAGTGTATCTAAAACATTTTTTGTACTATAGTTATTCATATTGCAATAATCGTTACTATCAATTCCAATTATTTCTGCCATAGAAATATTATTTTTTCTTTGTACAATTATTTCCTTGCTAATAAAATCAGAAATTCTTTCAATATTATTTAATTTTAAAATATTTTTAGGTAATTCAGATTTATTAATATATTGATATTTATTTGTTATTATTAAATGTGGAACAAAAGATAAAATATTTTTTTTGAAATTTTCTTCAGACCCATTTATTATAGATATTATAATAATCAGTGAAGCTGTACTAATACTAATTGCTATAATAGATAGAATTGTAAGGATTTTTTTAAACCTTGGTAGATGAGTATTCCATAAATATCGTATAGCGATAAAAAGAGATATAGGTTTATACATTCTGATATTATCTTAAATTTATAAAAATTTTTATTAAATATTTGTATACATTGTATTGAGAATAAAAAATTTTATTTTAACAATAGACACTAGTATTATATACCTAAAAAAAATATAACAACTACACTTTTTATTTTTTAAAATATTATTTATATATTTTTAATAAAGTTATTTCAATTAAATATTTATTTTTGTAACTGTTAAAAAAAAATTCTAGTTTGTAAACAATTATTTTTTAAAATATATAAAAAAAATTTAATATAAAACTTTTTAAGATACCAAGTTAGAATAATTATAAAAAAGTCAAATTGGTAATAATTAAAATATATTAATATTTTTTTTGATCAAAATATATTTATATTAAAAAAATCTATTGTAAATTAAATTATCACTACTTTTTTTAAAGAAATACTCTTCTATGAAAATTACAGAAAAAAAAAAAATCGACAATAAAAATATTATTGATTTCAACGATCAAAAATTGTCAAATTTATTTCATAATATTAATACTCAAAAAAAAATTAATAATGTATTAAGTTATTTATATGATTTTTCAGGAAAAATAATATTTTCCTTAACAAAAGAAAAATCTTTAACAAAAATTTTAAAATTTTTAGAAAAAAATAATATTTACCCACAATATATAAAAAAAATTATTGATATTAATAAAAAATTTGATTATTTCTATATGATAAAAGAACTTCAAAATGGATTTTTAGATAAAAAAAATAATTTTTTATTTATTTGTACAAAAGATTTATTACCAGTATTAATTGATAATAAATATATTGCTAATATAAAAAAAAATACCAACACTCTGAAAAAAAATAATTTATCTCAGTTAGTTTTAAACTATCCAATTATACATATTGAACATGGTATTGGAAGATATGAAGGATTAACTACCATCGAAACTGCTAGCATACAATCTGAATACTTAATTATTTCATATGCAGAAGGAGATAAATTATACGTACCAATTTCATATTTACATCTTGTTTCACCTTATACTGGTACATCAATAGAAAATGCGCCTCTTCATAAATTAGGTGGTGATGATTGGAATAAAGAAAAAAATAAAATTAGTAAAACTATTTATGATCATGCTGCACAATTATTACAGATTTATGCTAAAAGAGCATCTAAAAAAGGCTTTGCATTTAAAAAAGATCAAGAAAAATACGAGTGTTTTTGTAATCATTGTTCTTTTAAAACAACATCAGATCAAAATAAAGTAATGAAATTTGTACTAAGAGATATGTCTAATTCAATTCCTATGGATCGTTTGATTTGTGGTGATGTAGGTTTTGGAAAAACAGAAATTGCTATGCGAGCCTCTTTTTTAGCTGTATCTAATAATAAACAAGTAGCTATTTTAGTGCCAACTACTTTATTAGCACAACAACATTATAAAAATTTTAAAATACGTTTTTCTAATTATTCTATTATAATTAATATATTATCTAGATTTCAAATGAAAAAAGAACAAGATTTAATTTTTAAAAATATTAAAAATGGGAAAATTAATATTTTAATAGGTACTCATAAACTATTATTTAAAAAAATAGAATGGCATAGTCTGGGACTATTAATTATTGATGAAGAACACAAATTTGGTGTAAGTCATAAAGAAATTATAAAAAAAGTGTATTCTAATATTGATGTTCTTACTTTAACAGCTACACCTATACCCCGTACCTTAAACATGGCAATGACTGGGATAAAAGATGTATCTATTATATCAAACCCTCCAGCTCAAAGACTAGCAATTAAAACTTTTATTCAAGAATACAACCCTTTATTAATAAGAAAAACAATATTACGTGAAATCTCGAGAGGCGGTCAAATTTATTATATATATAATAAAGTGAAAAATATTATGAATATTGCTGAAAGATTAACAAAATTAATTCCTGAAGCGAATATTAAAATAGGTCATGGTCAAATGAAGAACATTGATTTAAAAAAAGTCATGAATGAATTTTATAAAAATAAATTTAATGTCTTAATTTGTACTACAATTATTGAAAGTGGTGTTGATATACCAAGAGCAAATACTATTATTATTGAAAATTCTAATCATTTTGGACTATCTCAACTTCATCAGCTTCGTGGTCGTATTGGTAGATCTAATCATCAAGGATATGCTTTATTTCTTGTTAATAATTTTAATAAAATTACTCCAGATGCAAAAAAAAGATTGGAAGCAATCTCATCAGTTGATAACTTTGGAGGCGGGTTTTCTTTATCTAATCAAGATCTTGAAATTAGGGGGGTAGGGGAAATATTAGGAAAAGAACAAAGCGGACATGTAAAAAGTATAGGATTTTCTTTATATATGGAATTATTAAACAATGCTATTGACTTATTAAAAACTGACAAAGTTTTATCTGTTAATCAATTACCTAAAAAATCATTAGAAATTGAGTTACATGTTTCTTCTTTATTACCTGATAATTACATTGTAGATGTTAACACAAGACTATTTTTCTATAAAAAGATCTCCGATGCTAAAAACGAGGAAGAAATAGAAAACATAAAATATGAACTAATTGATCAATTTGGAAAATTACCTGATTTCTCAAAAAATTTAATTTTAATTGCTAAAATTCGATTAATGGCTTATAAAATTGGTATTAAATACATTAAATCTAATAAAAAAACAGGAGTGATAGAATTTAATCATAATAATACTGTCAATATTAAATATTTATTGAAGATATTTCAAGAAGAACCAAAGATTTGGAAGATGGAAAACCCTACAAAAATAAAATTTCTTTTAAATGTAAATAAAGATTATTTACGTCTTAAGTGGATTATAAACTTATTAAGAAATTTACATCAAAATAGTTTTTAACTTTTATTTAATTAAAATCATTATTGAATATTTTATGATATTATTATTATTGATTTTATTTAAAATATTAAAGGAGTTATATGAAACAAGTTGTTTACATTGCTAATTCAGAAAGTAAAAATATAGAGGTATGGAATTTATATGATAATGGCGATATGGATTTAATACAAAAAATTGAAACGGATCATAAAATTCAACCTATAAACATTATTGGAAATAAAAATTTATTGTATGCGGGAGTATTTCCTAATAATAAAATTATTACATATTCTATAAAAAACAATGGTTTTCTTGAAAAAAAACATGAAACTGCTATCCCAGGAAAAGCTAATTATATTTCTTTTGATGAAAACAAGAAATTTTTATTTTGCAGCTCTTATCATTCTAATTGTATTATTGTGAGTCCATTAGATCAATATGGTATACCTCAAAATCCAATACAAATTATTTATAATATAGACGGTTGTCATGCTGCTAAAATAAATTATAAATATAATATATTATTTATCATGTCTCTTAAAGAAGACTCTATTTATTTGTATTATTTAACTAATTTCGGAATATTAAAAAGCACCGAACAAAAATTATTAAGTACTAAAAGAAAATCAGGACCTCGTCATATTGTCTTTCATCCTAATCAAGATTTTGTCTATACTATAAATGAATTAAATGGGACTATAGACGTATGGAAAATATATAAAATAAACAATATAACAAAAGTAAAAAATATACAAAATATCAGTGTATTAAATAATCAAATTTCAAAATATTATTGGTCTTCTGATATTCATTTAACATCGTGTGGTCGTTTTTTATATGTTACTGATCGTTTATTTAATATTATTTCATTATTCCATATCAATCAATATGACAATAAAATTACTTTTTTTAAAAGTTACCCAACAGAAGAACAACCTCGAGCATTTTATATAAATTATAATAATACATATTTAATAGTTGCTGGAGAAAAATCTAATACATTTGTCATCTATAGTATTTCTAACAATACTGGTGAATTAACAAAATTAAATATATATAGTACTGGTCAAAAACCTGTATGGATACTTATACATAAATTATATTAAAATTAAATTTTTAAAAATAGTTCAACTTGATTTAAAGCGTCTATAATCACATCAGTTAATTTTCTTAATGCATGAGAACTAATAATATAAGGTGGTAGAATATAAATTAATTTTTTAAATGGTCTAATCCAAACCCCATTTTTTACAAAAAACTTTTGCATTAAAAACATATTAACTGAACGAGAACATTCAACAACACCAATAGCTCCTAATATACGTACATCAATTACATATCGATGATTCATTAATGGAAGCAGGTTTTTAAATAGTTGTTTTTCGATATTGGATACTTGGATTTTCCATTGATTAGTTTTTAAGATTTTTATATTAGCATTAGCTACTGCACATGCCAACGGGTTACCCATATAAGTTGGACCGTGCATAAAACAACCTGTTTTACTTTTACTAATAGTATCAGCAATATGACGTGAAGTTAAAGTCGCAGCTAAAGTGATTGTACCACCCGTGATTGATTTTCCTAAACATAATATATCTGGTACAACATTAGCATGTTCAAAAGCAAACATTTTTCCAGTTCTACCGAATCCAGTTGCAATTTCATCAAAAATTACTGGAATAGAATAATAATCGCATAACATTTTTACTTTTTTTAAATACATAGGATGATAGAAATTCATACCTCCTATACCTTGTACTATAGGTTCTAATATGACTCCCGCTATTTTTGATGAATTTTCTTCTATTATTTTTTTAAAAGATATAACATCATTAGCATTCCAATCTTTATAAAAAGAAGATACTGGTGCATCTGCAAACAAGTTTTTTGATAAAAAATTATTATATATTTTATGAAAAGAATTTTCTGGGTCTGAAACTGACATTGCAGAAAAAGTATCGCCATGATAACCATTACGAATAGTTAAAAATAGTTTTCTTTTTTGACCTAATGACTGCCAATATTGTATTAACATTTTTATTGCTACTTCAATAGCAACTGAACCTGAATCAGAAAGAAAAACACAATCTAATTTTTCTGGTGTTAATGAAATTAATTGTCGACACAGTGCAATCGCTGGAAGATGTGTAATTCCACCAAACATTACATGAGACATTTTTCTTATTTGTTTTTTTAATGCTTTATTTAAAATAGGATGATTATATCCATGTATTGCAGACCACCATGAAGACATGCCATCTATAATATTTTTTCCACTTCTTA